>JAQCHP010000223.1 GCA_027619595.1 Planctomycetota bacterium | reverse complement strand
CCCTGTATCACAACCTCGGAGCACTACCCGAAAGGAAATTTACCCACGAATTCTTCTGAAGAGGCTGAATTTTATCTGCCGTATATGTAACTACCTCATCCACGCTGCTACTGTACGGAAATGTCGAAATCCGAAAGGTTCAGGACCTCCTCGGGCATCGGCATGTCACCACCACCGAGGTCTATGACAAGCGACGCAGAACGACTAAGGATTCGGCCAGCCATGACTTGCTGCTCTAAAAGTGCGAATCGTATGTCTGCGGTACTTTGGTTGCCTGACGGCGGACCGCCGTCGCGCGGTAGTTGCTACAGACAGCCGAAGTCCGAATTGGCCTTCGCCCGCCAGCTGTCAGAGCTCGAACGGATTAACGGTCGCAACACCGGTCTTCTTGAAATCTGCCACGTTTCTGGTCGCGATGATTAGATCGTGCTGAATTGCCGTGGCGGCGATCAAGCTATCCTTGACCGGCATGGATTTTCCTTTCTGCTTGAGATCGGCTAGGAGCGTGGCCCAGTGCCCGGCGGTACCCACATCGATGACAATACAGTTTAACTGTTTGAGCCCACGGTCGAACCACTCCTGCAATTGAGATCGCTTCTTGCCGCTTGGAAGGAGTCGAATGCCATATTCGAGCTCACCCAAGATAACGGGATTCACGAGCAGTCGGGCGTCGTGTTCTGCGAGCCACTGGAGCACAATCGGTGCGGGTTGACTCTTTGTGGCCTCACTCAATACGCTCGCGTCGACCAAATACTTCATAGGGAGTCGGTCGAATCGGAGTCAATTGCCTCGAACCAATCCTTTGCAGGACAGGACGTCAGCCACTGGGCTGTCCCAGTTCGCTCAGGAAAATCCATTTTCCGCAGCAGATACTGCCCCGGCTCGACTCGCTCGATCGAGAATTGCTGACCCGGCAGGATATGGTCCTGATCGCGAAGTTCCGACGGCAGAACGATCTGCCCTTTGGAAGATACGGTGGTTTTCATATCGGTAAGATGTCATCTTACCAGCGACTTGTCAAGCGAAAGAAACGTGGCGGGTTCGCTGTTCTCGGTTAAGCGTTCGGCGATGCTCGGTGCGATGAACGGCCCCTATTATGGGGCAATCTATTGGGGGATGATCACCTGACGACGAAGCTTCCGACCCGGTTGGCGCGTCGGTACCGCTTGGGTCGCTCCCTACCAAATGCAGAATGACTGCCCCTCCTTGGTGGGCGCCACGTGACACTAGGGGTATTGAATCGTTGATTGTTGGTGATCTTCGGTGATTCCGCAGCACTTGAACGGCAATGGCACGTTCACCGAAGTCGATCCTTAGTGTCAATTGGTGCCGATTCGTGTTCCAGCTACTACACCTTATTGTGCGCTGGGAAGACGCTCGGTCTCAATTTTTGGAAAGCTACTGGTCAGTCCTTCCTTCATGAAGGCCACCAAATCGGTCTTTTCCTGGGCCGTCAGATTTAACTTCTTAACTTTGTCGCTTAACTGCGGGTTGGGGTGCCCCCCTTGGTTATACCAATCGACAACTTCTTCGAGCGTCTTTTGGCTACCATCATGCATATAGGGAGCACTGTACACCACGTTGCGTACTGTAGGCGTCTTGAACGCGCCACGATCTTTTTCCAATTTGGTTACAGTATATCGGCCCACATCGGGATCGGCGGCCTGCATGCCCACCCCCAGATTATGAAACTGTTCGTCGGTGAAGTTGGCCCCGGCATGGCACGCTGTGCAGCCACCACGCTCGCTAAAGAACAGGTCCCGCCCCCGCTTGGCACTATCGGACATGCCCTTCGTTGCGTCCTTGGCCATTTGGTATTTTTGAAAGGTTTCAGGGTCGTCCTGTTTCATATCCGCGATGTCTTCAGCGTCGTACTGCGATTCGATATTGCGAACGACTTCGTTATAATCATACATCGCAGGTCCGGTGACGATCGTCCGTTCAAAGGTAGCGATTGCTTTTCCAATGTTTTCAATCGTCGTACCTTCACCCGGAAAGACACGCGCGAATTGTGCTTGGTAGACGGGATTCGCAGCGATCGTTTTGACGGCCATTTCGTGGGTGTTGCCCATTTCGATTGGGTTAGCGATGGGGCCGACCGCCTGCTCTTCCAAGGACGCTGCGCGACCGTCCCAGAATTGAGGTGCGCTGAGGATGCGGTTATAACTTACAGGCGAGTTGCGATTGCCGGTTTGACTGCGGATGCCGACGCCGAACTGTGTGTGTTTCGCGAAGCCTTCGTCGGGATGATGGCAGTCGGCACAACTCACCGAATTGTCCGCCGACAGTCGTTTATCAAAATAGAGCTGTCGTCCCAATTCAATCTTAGCGAGCGTTAATGGATTAGCCTCTACGCCCGGGAATTGAGACCCCGCCGCCGCGAGACCCATCGGTAGTGAGACCTGGAGTGTCTGATGGTTCACTGGGGTTGCCAGCCAGGCCTCGGCTTGTGCCAACGTCAATGGACCGTCGCCGGGGATTCCCCGTGTTAAATTTCCGTCCCCAAGCACGACGGCAGTTGGATCGAATTCGGCAGATAGACCCTGAGTCGCTACAGATTTTTCCTGTTCCGCAAGTGCGACTGCGGGAGTCACTTCGTGTCCCGCCGTAACTTCCAGCGTTGGGGTATCGGCTTCGTCGCTGGGCGCATTCGTTGCTGGTGGGCTGCCGCACCCACCGTAAATCAACGGGAGCAAGCATACGAGCATCAAAAAGCGAGGGAACATCGAATGTATGGCCATCGTATCGTCTCTTTTGCCTAACTGAAGTCTACCAACCCAAGGTCGCAGGGGAATTGCTTGTGGCGTACGTCGCCGGCAACATCCGATGTGACTACAGGCGGGGATTATAGTCGTTTCGGCGCAGTTGGGCAGGGCGGTTTGGCCCGCCAGGGAAATCGACCTGCCGTGCCGTCCCACCGTGGAAGCGGCCACTCAGTGTCGGCCCGCCGAGGTTCGACTAACTCAGTCGATACACGGGAGTCGGCAAATTGTGCCAATTTGTTCCGAACGCCACCTGACTTTCACCGTGCCGTGCTCCTTATGATGGGCCGTGGCCCACTGGGAAGTGTGACGGACGGGACCACAGCCAGAATGCAAACCTATTGAGGAAGAGACGCCATGTCGAATCGCGAGCGTTGGATTGTTTACCCACTGTTGTTTTTGGCTCTATTTTCCAGTGTGGGTGACAAGCTCGTCCCCGACGATACCGCGCGGTATGCGGCCGTCGAATGTGGCCGACTCACGCTGGTGACGCCGGATCGAAAACTGGCCATGAGCTTGCGCCCGGACGCCGCAGGTTCCGGGGAGATCGTCGTTTATCAGTCCGAGGAAGAGCCCGTGCTACGGTTGGGAATGGACGAACATGGACATGGTGCCGTCGTCGAAGGTTGGTCCGCGCAGCATGAAAACCAATTTCGCTTGCAGGCCCACACCAAGGGCTCGTACGGCGAATGGTCGCGATCGTCGGCCGATCGAATCCTCATCGGCTTTAGTCCGTTCGTCACACAATCGGGACTTTGGGGTTTAGATTTGCAGGACCAACCCAAAATTGTCAATCCGCTTTCCAGTGCTTCGCCCGACGGAAGTGCGCCAGTCAGCTCGACGTTGAGCGCGACACCGGGCCAGCCGTGGCCGTGGGGGCTGCCTTGGCCGGTTTCTCTGGCGGCGGGTTCAGAGCATCCAGACGCTGACGATAAATAACGAGACCATGCGTGGCGTGGTAGAGTGCTCCACACTCAAGCTGCCGATCGATCGTATTCCGCAGGATTCCGCTGAGGTAACGCGCAGCGCGGGCGACCCAGGCCGAACGGATCTCGCTGTCGGGGACTGCCAATGCCACGAACTCGAATGTATGGCCGGTCGAACCCAGCATTTGGGCTAAATCGGCCGAGACCCCCGGTCGCTCAAAATAATTCGACGAGAATGCACCGTTTTTTTGTTGGTATTCTTTAACTCGCGAAATACACGCGCGTATCTTTTCATCGACCTTCGCCCAGGATCCAGTGATCTCACCCCCTTGGCTTGCATGTTGGTTGAGAGCCATGGTGAGACTGACCATTCGATGTGTTCCTCCGCATGCGCTCGAGGCGAGGTCTTGTTGCACTTCGCTGTCCAACAGTTTGTCAAACGACCACGTCTGGCCGTCGCTGGCGGTCCAAGTCGCATTGGTCGGCACATAGCTGGCGAGCCCCGCAACCGTCCAACTAAATTCGCGATCGACGTTGCGTGGAACGTCGAGTTGGCTCTGCTGGATCATGTCGGCCATCGTAAACTGCTGGCCACGGACGACGATGGTTTGATCGGCCGACAATCCGGCTTGCGATAAGTACGCGAACCATTGATCGACGTGCCCCTGACCTGTCTTCGTGCCCGGATCGAGAATGCCTCGCAGTCCGGTACGACCATTGGGAAGGGTCGTGCCGGGTTGCCATTGCCAGCCTTTGAGTGTTCCATCCTGCAACAAGTAGTCCAACGCCGGAGTCGTCTTGCCTGCGGCGACAGTGAGCGGAAAGTCGCGACCGTAAGCTAGCACGCCGTGAAGTACCTGCCAGGCCGCATGGTCAGTCGTATTCAACTCCCGGGCGCGAATTTTTTCCAACAGATCGTCCAGCTCATTTCGCAATGTGGCTACTTCGTCTGCGGTAAGGCCTGTGGAGGGCTCCACCTGAGATACGTCCGTTGCTTCGACCAAACCAGCGGGGAGATTTGCTTGCGGGGTTGAGGACCATCGGCCACATCCCACGGTTGCCACGGCCAAGGCGGACAGAAGTGAAACTATCGAACGGCGGGAGAAATACATAGCTGACCATCTGGAAAGTGAAAAACTGAAGTTGCGTTAAATTACTCCTTCAGGCTAGAACATAGGGGTTGTGCTGGCAAGCAGAAATTACCCCAGTGCTGGAATGTATGCATTGTCTATTGTAGATACCTGTCCTTGAAAGCCACGGAAGGGTTTCGGATGAATCAGATCGCAGCCTCAATTTTGATTTTGGCGTCCTCTTTGTTCAGTTACACGGCGGTACACACGGACCAAGAGGCGACTACGCTGTTCGGCGCCGCGGCATTGGCGAGCGGCTTAGTCGGTATGGTCGCCCTAGCGGCGGCGATCTTGCCCCGGCATCGTGACTTTTCCTGGGGGGCCTACTCGGGTTTGGGGGCTCTTAACCGATTAAGCGATCCGATCGGGACGAATTTGACTTTGCGGGGCCATCGTGGCTCGTTGTCCGACGAGGGCCTTACCGTTCGTTTACCCGCCGATTTGAAGAATCAGCTGAATTACTTGGCAAACCTGCGCGGCCAGGACCGCGACCAAATTGTCCAGGAACTGCTGCGCCGCAATCTATCTCAGACCGCCAGGAACTCGCGAGTGGCGTAGTGTCGCCGTTCCCAATTGAGGACGAACCTTACCTCAAGTTAATCCCAGCTGCTGTTTTAGTCGCCTAGCAGACGGATCGCAGGGTGGGCCTACCAACGAAAAAAGGTCATGGCACGTCGATCCATCGTCGTGCCATGACCTATATCCTGAAGCGTTTCCTGCCGCTTTCACGGCACGTTACGCCTTCCCGGCGTCAAGCTTGATACTACCGTTATCGGCACTCGTTAAACCGCCACGACTTGACGCTGGCTGGGTATTCGGCTGTCATCGGCCTACTTAAGGCGACCTTGCAAGCTTCGCAGGATCGATCGATGCTGGGCAGATTCCAGGAGATCGTCTTCGGATTCCAAGAGATCGTTACTGTCTTCCGGCTCTGCTTGAGGAGCGGCGGCAGGGGTCGTATCTTGAGGGGTGGTCGCTTCGAACGACTCCTCATCGGCCGGGTTGGTGGACCAGTCATCGGCCGTGGACTCTTCTACGGCCAAAGGCGTCGGGGGGGCCACGGTTGTGGCCTTC
>JAQCHP010000222.1 GCA_027619595.1 Planctomycetota bacterium | reverse complement strand
CGCGCCATCTCGATTTAATGGGGATTGAGGTGAAAAGTCAAGTAGATTGTTGTAAAAAAAATCGGATGGGGGGGTGGTTTCGCATTCCCCTGGTAGGAGGGGCTCATTTCGGAGCGAGTCCCGTTCGAGTATTTTGGCAATCAACTGCAGCTTTTGCAGTTTGTTGGGCTTGGGGTGGCTTCATGAGCAATAGCCGATCGGAATTGCGGGAGTTTTCGACTTCGGTAGTGCAGCGACTTCGCCAGGCGGGCTTTGAGGCCTACTGGGCCGGTGGGTGCGTTCGCGATCTCTTATTGGGGCGTGAACCCAAGGACTATGACGTCGCCACGAATGCCCCCCCCGAAGAGATTCGACGGGTGTTTGGGCACCGGCGTACGATGCCGATCGGGGCGGCTTTTGGGGTTATCTCAGTTCTCGGGCCAGCCGGAGTTGGGCACGTCGAGGTGGCGACCTTTCGCGAAGACTCGCGCTCTTCGGACGGACGTCGCCCCGATTCTGTCCGATTTTCCACCGCGGAGATGGATTCGCAACGCCGAGATTTTACGATCAACGGCATGTTTCTTGACCCATTCACGGAGCAACTCTTTGACTGGGTCGGCGGACAGCAGGACCTAGAAAATAAGCTGTTGCGTGCGATCGGAAATCCGTATCAACGGTTTGAGGAGGACAAGTTACGCATGCTGCGGGCGGTCCGCTTCACGTCCACCTACGGTTTTGAATTGGAACCGGACACCGAATCGGCCATCCGCGCCCAAGCAACGGAACTCCGGGTTGTCAGCGCCGAGCGAATTGGTGGCGAATTGTCGCGAATTCTAGAGCACCCCACTCGGCGTCGTGGCATGGAACTCCTCGATCGCTGTGGACTGTTGCCGTTGATCCTGCCAGAACTGGCTGCGCTGCGCGGGACTGGTGATCCAAGTCTCCCTTGGCAGCTGACCCTGCAACTGCTCGATACATGGCGGCAGCCGGTACAACTGGAGTTGGCCTTGGGAGCGCTGCTGGTCTGGCTTCCTGAGCAAGTCGGGCGTCCTGAGCAAAATGTTGCCGCCGTCGTAGGCTGTGCCGAGAGAATTGGAGAACGCTTGCGACTCCCCCGTCGTTGCAGCCAGACTGCAGAATGGCTAACCCAGTCGCTCCGTATTCTCCAGACATCCACCGACGCGACCTGGCCGCAGGTTCAACGATGTCTCGCCGATCCACGTGGCGATTTGCTCATGAAATTAGCCGATCCAGTGGCCCGGATCACTGGGGTTGGCGTCGACGCCCTGCGGTACTGTCAGCGACGTATGGCCGAATCCGATTGGAATCCTTTGCCCCTAATAACTGGGGATGATCTGAAAAAGTTGGGGATACCGTCGGGGCCCCAATTTGGTTATTTGTTGGCCGTAGTTCGCGATGCTCAACTTCGGCGTGAGGTCGATTCGAAGGAAAAGGCACTTGCATTTGTGTGCAGTCTCTGGCCAGGGGACACTCCTGCGACCTAGGAAGACCTGTTACACTCAGGCGGCAAGTTAGGCGAGTTGCCACTTCGTGTACCTGCGTTGAATGTTACCCGGAATTGGATGGAATCGATTTATGATGTCGAACCTTTACATTGTCTTGGCCCTGCGCTGGGTCCATATTTTGTGCGCTGTGGCTATGCTGGGAGGCAGCTTTTTTCTGCGTTGGAGCGTCCTGCCAGCCATGTCTGAATTGGCAGAGGATCAGCGGCGGGCGTTACAGCAGGGCATTCGGCAGAGGTGGGCACGGGTTGTGGGGCTGGCGAGCGGTTTGCTGCTGGTGAGCGGACTTGTTAATGCCGTTGGCAATATTGTGACCTACAAGTTCGTTGGTCCGTTGGCGGGTGCCTATCACGCGCTCGTCGCAGTGAAATTGCTGCTTGCTCTGGGGGTCTTTGCGCTGGCAGCCATGTTGACCGGTCGTTCGGCCGCTGCGGAGCGAATCCGTGCTAACCAAGCCTTTTGGCTGAATATTGTCATCGTGATGGGCGTGGCCTTGGTCTGCCTCGGTGGCGTAATGAAGGTTGTGGAACGGTTACCGAAGTAGGGCCCACGATCTCGCGGACGAGTAGATCGTGTTGCTGTCTGGGCCACAGCGAACTCTTGACCGCACGAGAAATTTTTAGGGTTCGAGTAGCAACTCGGCCTCTTTTTCCTGAGAGTCCTGTGCCGTCGATTCTCCTGCGTCGACATCTTCGTTCTCCTCCGCAGTCACACCTTCGACCTTCACTGGATACTGAGTGCCTTGGGCGTCTTGCCATACGTTCAATTCGTCCGGGCCGTGAATTAAATAGGTCATTAGGCTAGATTTCCAATCGATGCCTTCGATTTGATAGGCAAGACTTCTCCACCAGGAACTGGGTTCGGTACTATCGGCGTCGACCATGGCGTTCATCCGTTCCAGCACGTTGGACGGAACCGTTTCGAATTGTTGTGCCGATCGAGTGGCGGTGGTGTAACGGCTCATTCGGTGGTGCGAATCGTCCAAATTTGTCGGTACCTCGGCTTCGACCGAACGCTGCGGGTGGTATTCCAAATCGGAACGGTCCTGGCCGAGGCGATCTGACCCAATCGGAAGGTGTGCCACAGTCACCGGGTACGTCCACCTAGTTTCACGAGTCCCCAGAGATTCTCGGTACTTACCGGCCGCTGCCGACCGACTACGTTGCACTTCGGTTTTTGAGTGTTCGGTCAGTTCCTCGGTCAGTTGCGAAAAACCGGCAAAGTCTTGTTGGTTTCCACTTTGCCCAAGGATCCGAGCCGCTTCCGAAAAACGCGTCTGGTCGGAATTCGACGCCGGAAGGGAGACAGATGGAGCCGAGGGCTGGAAGGCGTTGTCGGTAACGAGCAGTTGCTGAAGAACCTGGGCCATTTGCCCGAAATCATCGCTGGCACGGATGGCAATCGTTCTGACGCCTGGCTCGAAGTAAACGTGGCTAACTCGAATGATTCCACCAACGGTGACCAAGTTTTCCAAGACCCCGTCTCCATTCCAATCGATGGCGATGCTCGCCGTACGCGAAAGAGCCAGCTCGAACTGGAATAGCTGGCCTCGCATTACGGAGGCGGGGGCCGTTACGAGTAGCGTGGGAGCGGGCGGGGCCGTCACTGTAATGGCATGTTGCGACGTTTTCCAATGCCCCGATTGGTCGACTAGGGTTACGTTGATTTGGTAGGTGCCGGGAGTTTGGAACGACTTGGTGATTGTGAAGCCATCGGAACCAGTCGCCGTTTGGTCAGCCAATCCGTCCCCGTTCCAATCGAAAAGCATTTGAAAGCTTCCAGAGTTTACTTGATCAAACTGGACGCTGAATGTTGCGATATCGTAGACAGAAATGGTGCTGGGGCCTTGCAGGTGGAAATCGGGCGTGGGCGCGGGGGCGATCACTTGGATTGCGTGCGTCTGCTGTTGACTCAGTCCGCTGGCGTCGGTCATTGTGACCGTTACTGTATTGCTGCCGGGCTGGGAATACACGTGTTGTAGCGCGAGTGAATCCGCGGAACTCGAAATCGTTTCATCGGCGACGAGATCTCCGTCCCAATCAATTGCGAGCGTGTAGCTCCCTAGCGCACCCGACGGGCGGACTACGGAGATTTGGAATGGTTGCCCGGCTTCCGTCGTCGACGGTCCTGAAACAGTAAAGTTCGGTGGTTGAGCGACCCCTGTGATCGAAATGTTCCAGTTCCCAGTCACTTGCCGCTGATAGATGTCGGTCATCGTAACCGAAACGACGTGCGCGCCAGGCTGCGAAAACGTATAGGCGACGGCCAGTTCGGCAGCTCCGTTGAATGTCTGGTCGACATTACCGTCGTTATTCCAATCGATGTCGTACCGATACGATTGTCCGGCGGGCGGTTGTCCCTGAAATCCACCCAACATGAATTGCACCGGTTGTCCTGCCACAGCGGTTGTCGGACCGGAAACGACGCTTTGCGAAAGTTGAGGGAGGGGCGCGGCAGTAAACGAGTGGGTCGTTTGTGTAGCGATTCCCCGTGGGCTAGTGACGGTGACGCGTACCAGATGTGTGCCGCTATCGGCAAATGAATGCGTCAGGTTGGTTGGCACGATTCCAGTAATCAATTCGTCATCTTGACCGTCCCCGTTCCAGTCGATGCGGGTTTGGTAGCCGGTGGTGACGGGGGAGGCGAAATTGGGGGTGAGTTGCAGGTTGACGGGGAGACCGGCAAATCCCGACGTTGGCCCTGCCAACGAGAAAGTCCGTTGCACGATTTGAAATTGACTGGGGTTACCGGTTAGCGTGACACCATTACCAAATGTGTACTCGATGGTCTTGGCGTATTCGGTATGGATGCCGTAAATGACCAGGTCAATCAGTCCACCGTACACTTCGGTAGGACTTTGGGCAAAGACCCCCAGATTACGGGCTCTTGCATTGGCGGCATACTGCGAAGGGTCCGACAGTCCTTGGTCGACCGCGTCGACTCCCGATAGAAATATATCGTAGAGTCGGTGGTTGTGACCTCCCATTACGGCGAGGTTGTAGGCCGTTTCAACATTGACTCCATTTCCAAGGCCTCGATACCCGGCTACCACGTGTCCCACAGTATTAGGTTGGATCAACAGTCCAGAGCCATTGGAATCCGCGATTGCGTTGATAAGACTGACGTTTTTCGTGCGTGAGCCAATAAAAAATCCCCACCCCTCGTTGTGATGGGCGCGGCAATCGATGAATTGAATTCGTTCTGGAAAGTCGCCAACCGTGGGGTTGCCAGCGGCTTCCACGACGGCGAATCCGTGTTGACCTGCTCCATACGCAGTTTTCTGACCATAGGAGACGCAGTTGACAAACGTGATATCGCTGGCGGGAGCTCCCGGCGTGGATTTTACTTGAAACCCGGTACTGTAGTTGTCGTAGGCGACGCAATTCGTAAATGTAATAAAGCGTCCGTTGACGTCAGCTCCGTTTCCGTTCTCGAACGAGTATTGTACGACCGATTGGCCATTGGCGTAGAACGAACAGTTGCTGATTTCGGCATGCAGTTCGAGGCCTCCGCTGGCGTGGAACTTGAGGCCATCCATCCCGTTATTGAAAAAGTGGCAATTGGAGATTGTGGCGAAACGAACGTCGTACATTTCCGCTCCGAAGTGGGCCTGGGAGCCCGAGACGGACGTGTTCTGCATCGTGAGATAGTTGCAGTCATACAGGTAGAGGCTTACCGTTCGGGACGTAGGAGTCGACTGAGCGGTTGTACTGGGACCACGAATCGCGCAGTTAAGGATAGCGAGATTTTCTTTGCCAACTGCGGAAACGAGGAGGCCCGCCGCGCCGTCGGCCAATGCGTGGCCCGTTTGCTGAATAATTAGATTCTGCAGCGTGGTATTCGATTCAAGGCGAATGCCGCGCGGGCGACTAATAGTCCCATCGGTGACGAAATTGATCACTGTGGAGCCGTCTGATTGTCCGACGAGTGTCTTTCCTTGCGGAATCACAATCGTATCGCCCGTGAGCGTCCCCGTCATGACAACGCGAATCACACCACTAGGCAACACGACCACGTTATTTTGAGCTAGGAGCGCGTTGATAACGGCGGCATTGTCACCTGTGTCATTGGTGGTGATGTCGGCGACGGTAACCGGGGGAGGTGATGAGAGGACTCCGCTTTGAAATGATTCCCCCGAAGGAGCGGTGGGCGGAATAGGGGATGCGCTAAAAAGCAAGCGATCTTCCAGCGCATCGAGCACGGCGGTCCGTTGCGCTGCGCATTTCTGCGCGCGCCCCGTCCGGGAGAGGCAGCGAATCATCATGGTGCGAACTCAGGGTGTAAATCAATTGATGAGCAAGTCGAGGCGGCAGTTGATAAGTGTTATTATTGGCCGCTACCCCAAGCCTAGTACACGATTTGGCGCGCGGCGTGAGTTTCTTGATTTTGAT
>JAQCHP010000221.1 GCA_027619595.1 Planctomycetota bacterium | reverse complement strand
ATTTTCTCCTCGCCCTAGAGTCTAATTATTGGGGAGGAAACTGTCTCAGGGTCATTGACACAAAGGGGGTGGGTCGCTATTCTTTCCAGCACAGCTTTAACACTCTCCGAAAATCTTAAGTCACATGCTCGCAGCAGCTTACGTCGATCTCCTCCATCGAACAGCAGCACGCATTGTTACGAAGATGGTCCCTTTCGGGGAGCCAGCTGACAGATGATCAGTAACTCATCGCAGCGGAGAGACGCCACGGGCAGCCACGGAGACAATATGTGAAAAACATTGCCTAAACGTGATCTGCGACGTGGAAAAAAGCGAGCATGGTTACGCAGAGGGTCCCTTCCGGGGAGGATCAGCGCTTTCGAAAGCTGGTGAGGCATTTCAGGAAGGCTTCCAAAATGCATTGAGAGGCAAACTCCCCGACGTCTCTCGTTCTCTGTCCAGTTCCGGGCCGCGGAAGAAACTCCCCGAGTCGCTTCCGCGTGCGAAAAAAATGTGCCAAAACTCACTGACTGTCTATAAGGTATAGTGATTTTCCCCGCCTCAACCTCAGCCTCCGACCTGAAGTCGAAGATTGTCAAGGTTCACCATGAATTCCCCGATGCCCGAGCGAGCGGAAGACGCTGAGAAAGAAGGCGTCGATTTAAATAAGAGCAGTTTATTTGGCGAAACGATGAACTTTAGTGGCGATACCGAGTCCGTGCCGAAACGCGGTTTACGGAGCACTCCAGATCATTGGGTGGGACGCCAATTGGGAAGGTACGAGATAACGGCACTTCTTGGCGTGGGCGGAATGGGCGTAGTGTTGAAGGGGCACGATCCGTCCATCGAACGCAATGTCGCCATCAAGGTCTTGCCAGCTGATCTCTCGGCGGATGAGGCCAATTTAAGTCGCTTCCTCGCCGAAGCCAAAAGCGCCGGCAAACTCAATCATCCAAACGCCGTGACGATTTATGAAGTGGGCCGGGAAGGCGCCGCGCATTACCTCGTGATGGAAATCGTATCAGGCGGAAGCGCTGCCGACCGCTTAGAACAAGCTGGCGCGTACTCAGTCAGCGAAGCAACTCGCATCACCATTGACGCGTGTAAAGGGCTGTCTGCGGCGCACCAGGTGGGGCTGATCCATCGAGATGTTAAGCCTGCTAATCTTTTGCTTACTCCAGATGGGGCCGTCAAAGTTTCTGACTTTGGTCTGGCGAAGCGAACGCAGAGCCAGACAATGCAAATGACTCAGGCCGGGCAGATTGTCGGTACGCCGTACTACATGAGTCCGGAGCAATGCGAATCGCGCCCTCTTGATTTGCGGAGCGACATCTACTCTCTGGGAGGCACCTATTACAGTTTGCTGACTGGTCAGAGTCCATTCCAGGATAGCGGTAGCATCATTCAAGTGATGTACGCACATTGCAACGCGGGTGCGCCCGATCCGCGAGAAGTCAGGTCGACCGTCCCCTCGGCATGTGCGCAAATCGTGCTTCGTGCGATGGCGAAACAGCCAGAGCAACGGTACCAGTCAATGGGCGAAATGCGTGCGGACCTGGAAGCCGTGTTGGCGGCGATGTCCGGCGTTGGAATTGCGCTACCAAGTCAATCCGCGACACACCTGTCACGGACGCCCGTCGCCCCCTCTCCAGTCAGTCAGACGAGGTTTTTTCGCTGGGCAGCGATTGCAGGCGCTGCACTGACGCTGGTGGTCGCCGCCGCTGTCTTCTTGTTGGATGGTGGCTCGCGCAACGGTGCGACGAAGGAGACAATCAATACGGCAGGCAACAACAACAATGTTTCGCCAATTTTGGTCGCACCTCCAACGGGTCAACCGATCCGGGTCGGAATATTGCATTCGCTGACGGGGACGATGGCACAAAGTGAATCGGCAGTTGTTGATTCCACGCTTTTGGCAATTGACGAGCTAAACCGCGATGGCGGTCTCTTAGGACGCCCCGTCGAGGGTGTTGTGGCAGACGGCCGGTCCGATTCCGCCACTTTCGCCCGCGAAGCTGAACGGCTGATCGACAAAGGGAACGTTTGTACGGTCTTTGGCTGTTGGACCTCGGCGAGTCGCAAGACGGTCGTACCGATCTTTGAAGATCGCAACCATTTGCTGGTCTATCCCGTGCAGTACGAAGGAGTCGAGGAATCGCCGAACGTCGTTTACACTGGGGCTGCACCGAATCAGCAGATCATTCCCGCTGTTAAATGGGCGTACGCGTTTGAAAACAAAAGGCGATTCTTTCTCGTCGGTTCCGACTACATCTTTCCTCGCGTGGCACACGAAATTATCAAAGACCAACTGAAGGAGTTGGGAGCAGAATTGGTCGGGGAAGAGTTTTTGCCGCTCGGAAGCACTGCTGTTCAACCCATTATTGAAAAGATCAGGGCCGAAAGACCGGATGTCATCCTCAACTCGATTAACGGCGATTCCAATTTGTCGTTCTTTGCCGAGCTTCGGAAGGCAGGAATCACGCCCCAGTCTGTGCCAACAATTTCGTTCAGCGTCGAAGAGGAAACGCTAAGACAATTGGATGTTTCTGCGATGGTAGGTGACTACGCAGCGTGGAATTATTTCCAAAGCGTGGAATCGCCTGAGAATCAACAATTCGTTTCCAGCTTTCGAGCGAAATATGGACCTCAACGCGTTCTCACCGATCCGATGGAAGCCGCCTATTTTGGCGTGAAGCTCTGGGCAAAAGCAGTGGCTGACGCAAAGAGCACTGACGTATCAGAGATACGCCGCGCCATGCTCAACCAAAGAATGCGTTCTCCGGGAGGCGACGTTCGCATCGACGCCGCAACCCAGCATACATTCAAAACTCCGCGTATCGGCCGCGTACTGGCGGACGGGCAATTAGAAGTCGTCTGGACCGCCGCCAAGCCAGTAGCACCTGAGCCCTTTCCGGCTTCCCGTTCTACGGCAGAATGGCGAGCCTTTCTTCATGATCTCTACGCTGGCTGGGGCAACAATTGGTTGGCTGAACCAAAATAAATGACGCACGTAATCCTGCCGCTTCACACGGCGTCCAATCACAACTTGCTTGCGACGTGCCGAATAATCACCCGTCAACGGAGCGTTGGAAAAGCGGTTCTGCGCGAAATGAAGTGCGCGTTGTTAAGTTGATTTGCTGGCAAGGGTAAGAATATTCTGAGTTGCGAATCTGTGCTGGAAATCAGGGAGATCTGGTAATTGGTGGCGTAGGACGATGAGTCCTTGATCAGCGGTGGTTCATCGAGTCAACCGAGTAGTGGCGGTGTTTTGCCGCAGGATCGCCATCGAGATCAATGTCGGCGCGCACGCTCATTGCTGCGGTCGTTCCGGATGACGGTCGGAGTGAAACGAGAGGCCCATGTCTTCGGCGACCATCAGGAAGTTCCTGGCCTGCAGGCTGACCCATGCGGAGTCTGGCTGCACGGTGCTCGGTGAAATCCAGACGCGGCAACTGCCAAGATGCAGAAACACGAGCAGGTAGACATCGACGAGCCCTTTCGCCGTCCACATCGGCTTGGACAGGAAATCGCATTGCCAGAGTGTATCAGCATGGATCTTCAGGAATTCGTCCCATGATCCTTTGCCACGCTTCGGACCGGGATCGATGTCATGTTCCTTCAGGATCATCTTCACGGTTTGCCGGGAGACACTTTTAGTCCCCAGCTTTCTGAGTTCGGCGACAATCCGGGTGTAGCCCCACCTGTTTTCGCGGGCCAATTTCAGCACCAGTTCCCATTTCCGTTCGGATGCCAACCAAAGTTCCCCGGATTTCTGGGCACTTCGTCTTCGCCTTTAGCGCTATATGCAGCCAAGTGTGCTCGCCCCGCCATGATCGCTTCAGAAAGGAGTGGAAAGAATTTCGCTGAAGGATCGCTGTCGGATTGATGCATGCTCTGTGAATCCGTAAGGTCGCAAAGAATTTTTTCCAAACGGCTCAAGTGCGACTCCTTACCACTATCGTTGATGGACCCCAACTGCACCGCAAATTCAAGAAACAGATCCATGGCCGCCAATAACTGGCCTGACATATCGGCTGTGCGTTTGTGCGCTTCGGTGGAAAAGTCGGTACGGTACTTCGATGAGAGCTTAGAAAATCGGTCCTTAAATCGTCCGTAATCAGCCGCACGAAACTGAAGGTAACTTGCCATGCATTGAGCAAATACTCCGTTTTCTGCATGATTCTGTAGCTCAGTGAGTTTGACAAAATCGACATCTCCATCCTTTGTCTCAAGTATCAACAAACGGGCCCTCAATGACTGACCGCGAGGAATGTCTTCCCCAGTAGAAATGATTATACCGCGAGGATACTTGGTAGGCTGAAGATCGCTAGTCGCCGTCATACGTTGCCGGCCTGAATTATTTCCTTGTCCTCGTAACAGGCGGTCTGCGTCTTTATGGTACCGCTGAATATCAGCTTGAGATCCAATCGGACAAAAATCATCAACCACCATGAGACAATCCTTCGTTCGATAGGCAAGAGCCTCAAGCGAATTACTGGTACTTGACCAATTCGCAGGCAGGTTAAGCGCATTCATTTCAGATCCGAAGAATTGCTGAATCAGCGATGCAAGCTCTGTCTTTCCCGTTCCACTTTGGCCGGCTAAAAACACAGAAAAGGTACTATCACCAGCAACGGCCCGAAACACCGTGGCTAGTAGCGGCAACGTTATGTTTTCGGGTGCGACATTCAACAGATCCAACGATTGCGTGACAACCTTGGCCGCCTGGTCACCTCCGAGCGGTTCTGGCAGACGGTATTTCGACAATTCCGGCGGCATCCGGACTTCTACCTGCCGATTAAAGCCTTCGGCATGAATCGCGCCATCGCCGTGTAAGAAAGACCATTTGCCGTTGATTTCTGTCCAGCCCGTGTGCGCGAATATCGTTCGTTGCGGGTAAGTCTTTCCGCTTAGTGTTTGGATAGCGTGCGCCAAACGGGCGCTATTGCCATGACCTGGATCGATCATCGCACGAGCCCCAAGATGTTTCATACACCAGGCCGTACCATTTAAATCAGTTGCAGGAATAGAAAACGTTTTCTCAACTCCATCGAGACTTGTCTTAATCGTCAGGTATCGCAACTCCTGGGTGCCGTCACGTTCGCAGACCTGTTCGATGATCCTGGCAGTAAAGTTTGCGAGAAGAAACTCGACGGTTCCGCCGTTCGTCGGCTTCATATAAACAATCCCTTCCTTAGTCTCACGGTATTTTAACGGCGAATTAGTTTGCTGTTTAGTTGTTTTTGATGCTGAATTCATGCGTATTTACTCCCAAATAAAGAAAAAATTGAATCCGTGGCGAAGTGCCTAGATACCATGCTGGTCCAGAAATGCGGCAGCGGCTTTTTTTCCAGCGCAGGTACGGGAAGTGTCTTTTTGCTGGACGGAGCACGGTCGCTCGCTAATGGCGGATATAAACCGCTCAATCGCCTCTATCGATATGTACCGTCGGCCCCCGACGCGAATCGTCTCTAGCCGCTTGCCACGACTGCCACGATTGGCCCAGCGATGGATGGTGGAAGAATGGGGACGACCAGGGATGTGGCGGACGGCGTCCTTCAAAGAAAGTATCTGCTCTGATTCGAAACTAACCATAAGAAAACTCCTCTTAGTGAAGTACGGCATTGCCACCATGGCATGATGCCCTCAACTAAAAGAAATCTTACGGAATCCGCTTGGTTTGTCATCAGAAGCAGGATTAGTATTTGCTAAGCGTATTTTTCATTTTTTCTTGGCTGTATCCGAATTCGACTTCCGATTTGGTATCTCCGCTAATTTCCAGATCCCGTTCTCCTTACGAATCTTGACGGCAATTTGCAACAGTTTAGCGTTTAGAGAAGTTGCTGCCTTATCAGCACAGTCGCGGCTGTCTTTATTGGTCGCCCCCCAAATCTCTTCCTGGATTTCACTGGCGGACTCGCCGTTTTCGCCTTTATTCCAGCCTCTTCAGAAGAATTCGTGGG
>JAQCHP010000220.1 GCA_027619595.1 Planctomycetota bacterium | reverse complement strand
GGACTTACCTACGTAGCACGAACGCAATCGATTTGACCCGTTTTACCCACGGATTCATCGGAAGAGCCACTTTTCTACACGAAGGCGTCTGGTGGCCAATTCCCCGCTTCGTCCCGTGGTCGTCCCAAGCAGATGAAACAAGTCTCCACAGCATACCAGTCCAACGCGGTACGCGATCGACGGCAAGCGTTGATCTTGGAGCACTTGACGTTTGTCAAACACATTCTGGGCAAGATGATCGCGTCTCTGCCCAAGTCGGTGGACCGAGAAAATCTGGAGGCCGCCGGTGTGCTGGGACTGGTCGAGGCGGCACAATCTTTCGATCCCCTGCGTGGCGTTGGTTTTAAGACTTTCGCATACCAGCGGATTCGAGGGGCCATCTATGACGAGTTACGTCGTAATTGCCCTATTCCGCAGAGCTTACTGCAAAAAATCGCCCGTCTGAATCGCATCCTGCAGGAATTTCAAGGTCCCTGCACGCCAGAGATTCTGGCCGAACAGTCCGGTTTTTCGGCGGAATCGGTCGAGCAGTGCTTGGAAGCGATGCGGATGATGCGCCCTAGTGCGTGGGATGATTTGAAGAGCAAAGCGAAGTTTGCCGAATCGAATCGCCCCGATAATCTCGTCGAGTATAAGGAACTGCGGGAAAGACTCGTCGCGGGTATCTTTTCGCTACCGGAACAAGAGCGAATTGTAATTTCTCTCTATTATCTCGAAGATTTGCGGCTTAAAGAAATTGGCGAGGCCCTTCGGCTTTCCGAAAGTCGCGTTTCAAAAATCTTGGCGAAAGCGGAATTTCGGCTCCAGCAATCGATCTAGTGCGCGATCATCTCTTGCGCATGGAAGGTTTCCGCTATCGAGCAGCCTCAGCACGAAATGCTGCCAATTTGCATAACTGATTCTTGTAGAAAATACTGCAATCTTTGCCTAATCCGAACCGATGCTCTAAGTGGTGCAACAGATCCATCCGGAATCGGCTTGCGGAAATGTTTACGATCGCGGAGAGACAATGATGACTGG
This sequence comes from Planctomycetota bacterium, assembly GCA_027619595.1. Taxonomy (GTDB): domain Bacteria; phylum Planctomycetota; class Planctomycetia; order Pirellulales; family Pirellulaceae; genus JAQCHP01. Next base: position 4,934 of record JAQCHP010000220.1, on the reverse strand, counting down.
ACACATCAAACCGGCATTGATTCGAGCGAGCGAAGGGAGGGTGTCCCCGAACCGTGCATGGGTCGGTCCGCCCGGAGAACATTGTGCAGAACCGGCGGATGTTGAGGTTGAAGAACACCAAGGGGTTGTGGTGGCGGTGCGGCTCACATGTTCGTGTGGCCGCGAAACGAGAATTGAACTCGATTACGCCAAAAGCCCGTCATAAGCTTTCAGTGTCCAAAGGGGGGAGACAATGAAAGAACGAAAGTTCTACGGATGGATATGCGCCGTCACGATGGTGTCGGTACTTGAATGTGGTTGCTGTCGCTTGCAGCCAATGCGGGCATTGGTTGACCCGGTGGCTGCGATGCCGGCTCCTACGGGGCCGTACATGATTCCCCGCCAGGGATACCTGGAAAAGGGTTACATCGAGTCGAGCACTCCCTATTCGCCGGGCTGGAACCCACAATAAACGCCCTACAGTCCACCCGGTCCGTATGCGTCGCCAGCGCAATTTACTGCCCCAGCCGGCCCCAACCCCAACTACGGACAACCCGGACCACAGATGGTAGGCAATGCTCCGGCCAATCTTCCGCCAGTTGTACCTTCGACGTCGCCCGAATCCGAACTGGTGCTTAAGCAGAGTCTGGAAGAGTTGCACGGCAAGTACAACTTGGTGTTGGACGAGCTGGCCGAATTGAGGCGTGAAGTCTCAGCGAACTCTTTGGCCATCACGGCTACGTCGGAACAGCTCGACGATACTGGAAAAGGTCTCAAAAAGGTGCGCAGCACTCTCGTCAGTTGGAAAAAGTCACTTGATGGATTGGAAGCACGAGTGCGTTCCGACCGCGAAGCGCAGCTGGGGACGCTGGACGACGTGGAATCACTCCTTATGAGCATCCTTTCCAGTGAAGAACGAAACACCAAGTAAAAGCGGAAACCGTTGCTAATTGCTCTTCAATAATTCACGCAGGTATCGGCCCGTAATACTCTCTTCGTTTTGAGCGACCGTTTCGGGTGTACCTTCCGCGATTAACTTTCCACCATGGCTGCCTCCATCGGGACCGAGATCGATTACCCAATCGGCAGACTTGATCACATCCAAATGGTGCTCGACGATGATGACTGTGTTTCCCTTGTCGACCAACTGCTGTAGGACCGATAGCAGTCTTTGTATATCGACAATGTGAAGTCCGGTTGTCGGCTCGTCCAGGATATACACCGTTTTGCCAGTGTCGACACGCGAAAGTTCCGTGGCTAGTTTAATTCTCTGGGACTCACCTCCGGACAAAGTCGTGGACGATTGTCCTAACGGTAGGTATCCGAGTCCCACTTGAACCATTGCTTCAAGGCTTCGAGCAATAGGGGCGAAATTTGTGAAGAATTCCCGGGCCTCAAGTACACGCATTTTCAAAACGTCCGCAATGGACTTGTCGCGATAACGAACTTGAAGAGTCTGGGCGTTGAATCGGGTACCATGACATTGATCGCATTCGACGTATAAATCTGGTAAAAAGTGCATTTCGTACTTTTGCATGCCTTGACCCTGGCATGCCTCGCAGCGTCCGCCTGGTACGTTAAAGCTGAAGCGATTGGCGGCATATCCTCGCTGGCGTGCGTCGCGCGTCGTGGCGTACACTTTACGGACCTCGTCAAAGACACCGGAATACGTTGCGGGGTTACTACGTGGAGATCGGCCGATCGCTTGCTGATCGATACAAACGACCTTGTCGATGTGTTCCGCTCCAGTCAGGCGAACATAGGGACCGGGTTGAGCCGCAACTCCGGTACGTTGGAGTAGTGCTGGAGCGAGTGTGTCGTTGACCAGCGAACTCTTGCCCGATCCGCTCACACCCGTGACGCAGGTCAAAGTTCCCAATGGAAATCGCACGGTAACGTTGTCCAAATTGTTGAGCGATGCACCTTCCAGCAAAAGCGATCTCGATCTGGCCGCCGCACGACGGTGCCCAGGGACTGGCACCGATTGAAGTCCTGACAAATACTGTCCCGTCAGAGATGCAGCTTGTTTTTCCACTTCAACGGGGGTTCCCGCAGCCGTTATATAGCCGCCCCCTTCCCCTGCCTCAGGTCCGAGGTCGATTAGGTAATCGGCCGTGCGCATGGTCGCTAAGTCGTGTTCGACGACGACAACCGTGTTACCAAGTGTTTGTAGCTCACGGATCGCGGAAATGAGTCGGTCATTGTCACGAGGATGCAGGCCAACGGAGGGTTCGTCGAGAATATAGCAGACACCGACCAGGCCGGAGCCAATGCCCGTGGCCAATCGAACTCGTTGCATTTCGCCACCGCTTAAAGTATCTGCGGTACGGTCGAGCGACAGATAGTCGACACCAACCCGGTTGAGAAACATGAGTCGATTGGTAATGTTGCGCACGATAGGAGTCGCAATGGGTTGTTCCTGGTCAGTCCAACGCAGTCCGTCAAACCAAGCAATCGCATCTTGCAGAGTGAGTCGCGTTATTTCGTGTATTGCCAGTCCACAGATCTTGACAAAGCGAGCCTCGGCCCGCAAACGGGATCCGTCGCAGGAAGGACAGGGGACGGCACGACGAAACCAAGAGAGTTGCTCCTTTCGTGAGGTGCTCCGAACGGTGTTCCATTCCTGCTCCAAAATCGATTTGACACCCGGAATTTCACCGTCTCCGGTCCAGAGCCGTTCTCGCTGCGACTCGTTCCAAGTCTGTAGGGGAACTTGCGGATCCAAACCCAGTCCCTTGGCTATCGCGGCGAGCTGTTGGTTTACCTGCGTTTGCGTTGACCTTGGTAATTTGCGCCAAGGAAGTAGAACGCTGGCGTCGAACGAAACATCGAAATCAGGGATCGCCAGGCGCCGGTCGAACTCTTCGAACTTACCTCCGCCTTCACACGCAGGACAAACGCCATACGGGCTATTGAAGCTGAACGTACGGGGCTCAATTTCCAAATGACCTTCTTGGCAATCGGGGCATGCGTATCTGGTGTTGAAGAGCTCTTCGTGCCATACCGTTGGATCCTCTGGTTTGGAATAAAAGGCCACGATGCGACCGTCTCCTTGTTCGGCTGCGAGGCGTACCGATTCATCGAGGCGAGACTGGAGTCCTGTGCGTACGACAACTCGATCCACGACGGCATCGATATCGTGTAATTGGCTGGGGGTGAGTTCGGGTAGTGTTTCCAAGTCGTGCAGGTTACCGTTGATTCGAGCTCTGATGAGGCCGGCTTTGCGAATTTGCGCTAACGTCTCGCGATGTGCCCCCCGGCGTCCTCGTACCATCGGCGCCAAGATCATTAGTTTGGTTCCATCAGTAAACTGCGCCAGACGCTCCTGGATTTGTGATAGGGACTGCTGGCCAATCGCTGTGCCACAGAGGTGGCAATAAACGGTTCCCAATCGGGCCATGAGCAGCCGAAGGTAGTCATAGATTTCGGTAATCGTGCCGACCGTGCTGCGCGGGTGTGCAACTTCTATATGCTGGTCAATACAAATTGTCGGAGGCAGTCCGTCCACGGCATCGACGTCGGCCCGCTCCATTTGCGGCAGTTGCTGGCGCACAAAAGGCGATAGTGTTTCGAGGTACTGGCGTTGACCTTCGGCGTGTAGAGTATCGAAGGCCAAAGAACTTTTTCCGGAGCCACTTGGTCCTGTAATGACGACCAGCTGATCGCGAGGGATATCGACATTCACATGCTTCAAGTTATGGACGCGGGCGCCCCGTACAAGAATCGCCGAGTTTGACGCAACCATCCCTCGGATAGCTTCGGCGCCCAGTAGTAAAGGGTTGTCGTTCATAAGTCGTAATGCGGCTTCTCGGATCCGTTGAAAGGCCCTAGAATTTTCACTCGGGTCCGGTGAGACCGCCACAGAGTCGTGTTTCGGGACCGGGCGCAAAGAATGATGAAACGACCAGGGTAGCTTGGTCGGGAAGGTCTATCAAGTGATGAATCGGTCTCCTTTCTCGTCGGATGAATCTCCCTTTGCCACCCGGCATGCCGGTGTTCGCTGGCCGACGACCGCCAGCTATGCCGTTACCGAGTCCGATTGGCTTGGCCGAGAACACACGGAGGCAGAGCATGCCTATCGCAGCCCCTTTCAAAGGGACCGTGACCGAATTGTGCATAGCGCGGCATTTCGGCGGCTGCAAGGGAAGATGCAAGTCTTTACCGGCGATTTCGGCGACTATCATCGCACTCGCCTGACTCATACTCTCGAAGTCGTTTCCATTGCCCGCACGCTTGCCCGCGTGCTGGAACTCAATGAAGATCTCGTTGAGGCACTGGGATTGCTCCACGACATCGGTCATCCGCCGTTTGGTCACGCCGGTGAGGACGTGCTGAACGAATTCATGTCGAACGAAGGAGGTTTTAATCATAACGACTTCGCCCTTGAACTGATTCGCAAGGCAGAAATTCGCAGTGCGGATTTCCAGGGTCTAAATTTGTCTCGCAATATTTTGGAATCACAGTCCTGGCGGTCTCGTAAAGTCACCATGCCACCCAACCTGGAGTGTCAAGTTGTCGATCTAGCCGATTCGATCGCCTACAATGCTCACGATCTGGACGATGCTCTTCAAATGGGACTCTTGGAATGGGGTGAAGTGCTGGCAGTGCCCATTCTGTCCCGGATTGCTTTATCCTTTCCGCCGCAAGATGTAGACGACGTAGAAATGCGCCGGAAGTCCATCGTCCGCCGTTTGATCGACGATCAGGTCACGGATGCAATCTCAAGCAGCCGGGAGATCCTTTCGGCCTGTCAAGGGATGTCGCTGCAGCAGGTGCATCATGCGGAGCTGCGACTTGAACTGAGTGGCCAAGTACGGGAGCAGAAGGCCGAGCTAGAAAAATTTCTATTTAGAAACGTTTATCGGCATCCACGCGTCGTCGCCGCCCGAGACAGTGCCCAGTCGTACATGCAGGCGCTGCTCAAGGCCTTTTTGAACAATCCACGACAACTGCCC
>JAQCHP010000219.1 GCA_027619595.1 Planctomycetota bacterium | reverse complement strand
AAGCGGAGCGTCGGCCGATTACGCCGCGCGGTAATTTGGCAGATGACGAACAATCGACGATCGAGCTGTTCCGCGTCTGTTCGAAATCGGTGGTGTTCATTCGCACCTCAGCGTTGGCCACTGATCGCTTGCGGACCAATATCTTCGAGATTCCCAAAGGGACTGGAACTGGGTTCGTGTGGGATAATGATGGTCACGTGGTAACGAATCATCACGTTATTGTGGGTGGCAAAGTATTTCGTATCTATACTTCTGACCAGCGGAGCTTTACGGCGCAGGTGGTCGGTTTTTCTCCCGAGAATGATTTGGCAGTTCTGAAGATCGATGCTCCGACTGGGCAGTTTCCCGAGATCCCGCTGGGGACGTCGGACAATTTGCAGGTAGGACAGAAGGTTTTCGCCATTGGTAATCCCTTCGGCCTCGACCAGACCCTGACGACCGGTGTCATTAGCGGATTGGGAAGGGAATTTCCCGTGGAGGCCGGTGGAGTTGCCGGCGGTGCCGTGCTGGAAGGGATGATTCAGACCGATGCCGCGATCAATCCAGGGAATTCCGGTGGCCCGCTGTTGGATAGCAGCGGACGACTGATCGGAGTCAATACGGCTATCGTAAGTCCCACGAATGCGTATGCAGGTGTTGGCTTCGCCCTCCCGGTCGATACGGTGAATCGCATTGTGCCCCAATTGCTGCGGCACGGAAAAATTATCCTTCCCGATCTGGGGATCACTTTTCATCCCTATAACCAACATCTATTGCAGGTGCTGGAAAAACAGGGGTTTCTGACGGAACAGACCGGAATCGTTGTACGTGATGTTATTCGGGGGAGCACTGCCGAAGAGGCTGGAGTTAACCCCATGCGGATGACCGATAAAGGCATTGTCATCGGCGACATCATCGTTCGCATTAACGAGCACCCGATGCGAACTTTGCGCGACCTCTACCAGTTCTTGGACCGCAGTACGGTAGGCGATTCGATCAAAATCATTGTCTTGCGGGAGTTGGGGTCAGGTCGACCAACCGAAGTTGAACTATCGGCAATCCTGAAAGGAAAATGATGCCGATTGAAAACTAGCCGATCGTGCGTCATTGCAATTCTGCCCTGCCCCGCTTGAGTTCAAGTGGTTTCATCGATTTGTCGATGACAAATATCGAGTCTGTCGACGGCTCGAGAATAAAACATGTGGTGCAAGCATTGCCAGCTAGATAGCCCAGTGGTCGGTCCAATCGATCGGGGTGTCTCATGTACCCGCTGCTATCGTGAACTGCTGGATGGCCCTATGCCCAAAAAATCATATCGCTGGCCGACGGAAGCGAGCGAGTATTCGATTTGGCATCCCGACGCAACGTTGCCGACCGACACCCCGAACTTGGCTCCGAATCATCCGGCAACCGATTGGGATGTGGGGTGGACCACGGCCGGCTGGCTCGACCGTGAGCTTCGTGATGCTAGTTCTTCCGCACGGTGGAGAGTCGATCCTCCCGTCACCGGAATAGGCTCCGCAAACTCACAGTCGACGCAGCCAAGTCTCGATCAAGGCAAGTGCCGTTCGGTGAGTGGACGTGTGGCGGTGCCGCAAAGCTCATACCATTCGATTGATCCTGCACACTTTTCCCCCTCGTTGCAAAGAGTGGCAGCGAAATCAGCGCCCATCACTGGATGGTGGTGTTTCCTTCTCAGTATCCATCTGATGCTCATCGGCGCCCTCTGGCTGATCGTGGATCAGTGGATCGTCCGCCAAAATGCGGCAGCTATTCAGCGTGCGTTGGTCTATTCTTTGTACGCTGCGGGGCAATTGCTGGCCCTGGGCTGTTTAGGATATCTCGTGTTGCAATTGCAGCGGAACTGGCAGAAGACTCAGCGCGTCGTGGGGACTCTGGCGCGACAGGTAAACCAGTTGTTCGAAATGCGTCGTCAGACAATCATCCCCTCGGCCAGCCCCTCGGCGGAGCAAGGCGCGGGTTCCCGTCCATTGCAAGTCAATGCTGCCGAGCAGCCCCCCAGCTTCGAAGAGGTTTGGCGCAAAACTTCGAATTCGGCCTTGTGATGTCAAGTCGTGACGAGCAGCCGTTAACGCGACACCGCTAAGGCAACACGACATCGTCTTGTCGAAGCCAGCGTGCGATAAAGCGGATCTGGTCCGGCGTGAGCAGATTCTTATCGGGGTCTTCACTGGTGGCGAACCCCGGCATGCGATCGTTGGTCTCCTGATAAAAACTCTCGTGGATTGGATTACTAATCATGCCGATCAACCACTTCTCCGAACTCCAGCCGGTCAGGTCAGGAGCGGTGTCGGTGCCACCTGACTCGCCCAGCCGATGGCAATCGGAGCATTTAAAAGTGTTCTGAAATGCGTCGATTCCTCTTGGGATCGTTCCATCTTGACGCGCTTGTTCGTCAGCACCTTTTTGCTGGACTAAACCAGCCTCGGCCGATAGTGCCACCACGACGTCCTGCAGTGATTTCTTACCGGTTTCATCTAGTTCAGCGAGATTCTCATGGACATAAGCTACCATCCCACCACTAGGATAATCTCCGTCAGCGTCCTTTTGTCCATGCGCCGTGTCACCGAAGTAGTCGGAAGAGACGATCTTTTCCGGATGCAGAAAGCCGGTGAGCCACGCACGCGAGCCGAATCCGTACAGGTTCGGCGCGCCCAGGGGCGCCGAGTTGTCCTCGGTTGCGTCGCCCTCCGCTGCAGCCAGTCCTCCAAATCCTTTGCCACTTGAATCTCGATAGGCGTGGCAACTGGCACAGCGTTCACGGAAGAGCCGTGCACCCATGATTTCGGAATCGACCCGCAAGCGAGACAACATTCCTTCTTTGGGAATACCAAACTCCTGGGCCAAAATTTGGGCACGGTGCGATTCTGTTTCACCAATCTCGACTGAGTCCAAATACTCTTTCGAATCGGAGTACAGTTGTTGTGCTTTTTTGGAGCCCTTGGCACCCGGTGCACTGTACCACTCGGAGTAGCGATCGTCGTACATCGCTTCTCCCGTCAAGTAGACTGCCCCACAAATCAATAGAACGATCATCCCGACATTCAACCGATGTCCGATTCGTTTGCGGCCGATGATCGGCAGCGCGAACAGGAACAACATCATGAGGCCCGGTACCACAATCGCACCGACGAATTCCGACTTGAACTTCTTCAATAGCTGAAACAAGAACAAGAAGTACCACTCCGGTCGGGCGGCCTTGTACGCTTCCGTCGGGTCGGCCGGCGCGCCAAACTCTGCCCCCCCTTCCCACCAGACGAACCCACAAATAACTACTAGTAGCACGAAAAACGCCAAGCTATCTTTCCAGACTTGATACGGCCAGAAGAACTCGTCGTTGCCTAGTTCCGGTCGATAAGCCTTGATCCCGTGTTTACGAAATAATGCAAGGTGTCCAATCAGTACAATTACCAGCAATGCCGGCAAGATGCCCGCATGCAGCGCGAAGAAATGTGTCAGCGTATATTGTCCGTAGTCACTACCACCTACGACGATCTTTCGGATGTAGGCACCGCCGGGGCTGAGCCCAATCAGATTGGTGGCAACTTTGGTTGCCCAATATCCCTTTTGGTCCCAGGGGAGCAAGTAGCCGGTGAGGCCCAATGCCATCACAATCAGCATCAGGACCAAACCCAACCAATAGTTGAATTCGCGGGGAGCCACATACGCGCGATCCACGACGACTTGCAATAGATGGATGGGAAGCAATACAACCATCGCATGAGCGGTGAAGTGGTGGATTCCTCGTAAGAACCAACCGCCAGTAATTTGGAATTGGATTGCATACACGCTTTCCCAAGCATTTTGTGCCCCAGGGCTGTACGACATCCACAACAGGATCCCGGTAATTGCCTGAGTTACAAAGCACATGACAAGCATGCTGCCGGTCACGTAACGCCACCGAGATCCGCCCGGCACCGGCTCGTACAGAGCTTCGTGCAGCAGCCCGCGTATGCCCGTTCGGTTGTCAATCCATTCGAAGAGCTGTTTCATAGCATGGGTTTCTTTTCTTCTTCGCCAGTCTCAAAATTCTGAAAGCGTATCCAGATCTCTCCCTCCGCAAGTTTCTCTGGATCACAATCAAACTGGTCGAGATCGCGCGGACTAGGGTTTTCTTTTCCGGTCTTGACGACCCGTTTGCCCTCCAGGTCGAAAGCGCTGTTATGGCAGGGACAGTGGAAGGCTTGACCATCGACGGAAGGAGCCACCGAACACCCGGCATGCGGGCAAGTCGAATGGAAAACCTGTACCTTGCCTTCACCTTCTTTAGTACGACGAACGTAAACAGCGCCAACTGGATAGTCGGCGGTGAAGTTCCAGGCATCCACTTGGTCCATCCGCACGGTAAAACGCCGCGGTTGACCATCGGGTGGGACCGCGTCGACATGTGCAATACGCACGTAGTCGCCTGTACCAGAACTGTTAACACCCGAGTTGTTATCGCGGAACGCCCGCGGCTTCGGACGCTGACGCAGCGAATCCAATAGAGTTACGACACCAACACCGGCTGGGATGATTGCCCCTAGAAAGCCGGTGATCAGAGCGCCGATCGCGGTGAGAGCATTGCGGCGATCGTCCTCGCTTGGACGTGGATGGGATGGTTCGTTTTTCAATGGGGAGTTCCTCCACTGTTTTGTTCCAGGTCCGACATGGCTTGCCGCACCCGCGCGAGAACCTGTCGCCGCGCGGATTCGAGGTCTGACTCAATAAATGCACCAGCCGCCGCCTTGTGCCCGCCACCACCAAATTCAGCGGCCAATTGGCTACAATCGAGCACGCAACGGCTACGGAAACTGACTTTAACACCTCGCGAAATCTGTTCGACAAAAATGAGGCCGAACCGGGTCCCCTGCACTGCTAGTGTCAAATTGATCAGGTCTTCCGTGTCACTGGGCACGGCTCCTGTCTCTGAGAAATCGTCTTTCTTGATGTACGTATGGATCAACTGTCCATTCAGTTCCGTTTTGGCCCGGGAGAGTACGACGCCTCGTAGCTTTAATCTGCCGACGGTATCTCGCTCGTAAAGGTTGGCATAGATGTCGCTCGGCGACGCACCCGCACGTATGAGTTGCGCTGCCACTTCATACGTCGGGCTTTGGGCGGAAGGGAAACGAAACCAACCTGTGTCGGTGGCCACGGCGGCAAACAGCGGAGTGGCAGCGATTGGATCGAGTGGAATGTCCCACGCCGCCGCCGCCTGCACTACTAAACAACCGGTGGCTTCCGCTGTAACGTCGCGGAATACAATCGCTTGCAAATCGTCCGAACTCTGATGGTGATCTAACACAAACTTCTTCGCACGCGTCTCGCGAAACACGTCTGCCATCGCTCCCAGTTGCACCCACGCACTTGTGTCGACAATGAGCATCGCATCAAAGTCGTTGCGCAACGTCAATCCGTCGCAATCAACGACAGACAAGATACGCTTGTCCGGGTCGATAAATTGAAGGTTAGGGGGAGTGATATCGCTATTCACGATACAAACGCGTTTTCCCATTTTTTCCAATACACGGGCCATGCCAAGTTCGCTGCCCAGCGCGTCACAGTCGGGACGTACGTGGCTCGTGATCAGCACACTCTGTGCGGACTTCAATTCTTTGCCGAATTGCTTCCAGTCAATCGCCGCCATAATGCAACGGATTCTCCAAGGGGGCATTCGCCGTCAGGCAACGACGTTCGGACGGAAGTCTAACAGAATTGGCAGGAGTAGCAGATAGGGAGGTAGGTTCAACGAAGCAATTGATTCTGTGCAGTGATCGTTACCCTACCTATTATTTCACGCTTCGGCCAAATTGTAAACCGGGTAAAGCTTGCCGGGCGAACTCCACATCACGCCGCAGTTGTTTCTGCAAGTGTTCTGCTGAATCGAAACGTGCCACATCGCGGATCTTGTGGCAAAAGGAGACACTGAGTTCTTCTCCGTACAGGTCTCCTTGGAAATCGAGAAGGTGCACCTCCAATTTTGGTTCGGCCCGGGCAAAAGTAGGCGTCGGACCGATATGGATTGCCGCAAGGTACGCTTTATTGCGATAATTCGCTTGCCCGGCATAGACACCCGCCGCAGGAGCCAGGATTTCGTAGTGACTTAGGTTCGCCG
>JAQCHP010000218.1 GCA_027619595.1 Planctomycetota bacterium | reverse complement strand
ACCTACGTAGCACGAACGCAATCGATTTGACCCGTTTTACCCACGGATTCATCGGAAGAGCCAAAAAAATGGACGTTATCTTGACACTTCCAAGTGCGTCTCTCACTCAGAGGACACTCATCTACGCCGTGCGAACGCACCCTGAAGCGCCAGCGAGCGCTTCACAAACGATTGACTCGGTGTTGATGGCGGAAGCCGAAAAACATTCGCAACGACAGGCGTTCCTCTGCAATCAAGGACACCATCAGTGGAATTCCCGATTTCAACAGATCGGTTACAGAATGCCGGCAGGTTTGGCACCCCAGGAGGTCTGTGCAAAAAGCTGGCCTCATCAGGATCTGGTGCCAGCAGCCGTGGAATGTGTACATTCTTGGCGGCAGTCGCCTGGACATTGGTCGGCCGTACGCCGACGGCAGCCATTGTTCGGTTACGATATGAAACTAGGTCGCAATGGCGTTTGGTATGCCACCGGTTTGTTTGCGAACCGGGGCGAATGAAACCTCAACCCACGAACATAAATTCACTACAAATACAGGCTATTCCGAGGCTGAGAGCAACGGGATTTGGGAACATCCAGGGTGGTGGACCCCTTGACGTAACGGTCGACGGCACGTTACTCTGAGGCGTTTGGTTTTTGGTTTCTTTTTTCAGCGGTCTCGATCTATCCAGGCTGGTTCTTTTGAGTCGCTATCGGTTTGGTTCGATGTTTTAGCGACGTGATATTTTCCGTCAGAAAGTTCCCTAGTTATTTTCGTAGGGATGTGGTTCGTGCTGCCATCCACCAGCGATGCGTGCAGCCTGCTTGTTGGTTGCGTCGATCGCAAGTAGGAGAACTTCGTCGAAGGATCGATAGCTGACGCTGCGTCTGGTTCGCGTAACGCTAAATGCTTTTACGTTGTATCGGATTGCGTGTGCGTCGCAGGAAGAGGTTCGTCAATTGGCAAAAAATCGAATGACTTTTGAGAAGCAATTGCGGGAAACAAAAAAGAAACAGAAGGCGGCGGAAAAAAGGGCAGATCGACGGAAACTTAAAGACGAACCGAAGCCCAAGCCGAGCACTTTTGAGCATGGTCTAGACGATCGACTACCCGAATAGTTTTTGGTTAATGTCTTCGGCAATGTTCTTGGTTTGAATTACATTGGGTTTCTGGTTCGAATTACTTTGGCTGCTAGGAAGGGATCACAATGTCGGTCCGTGAAAATACGCGTTGGAAAGAATGGGCGGATGGCCTCAGACAATCCATGATGAAGGACCTGACGTCGGAAGTTATCAAGACAGTTGATGCAATCACTGAGGAAACTGGATCCGATCGATCTAGAAATGTCTTGCACAGCCGGCGTTTTTGGGATTCGTATCAAGTGGGAAAAAGCCCACACGATGTCTTTCTCAAAGCGGGACTCGAACTCGAATTTAAGCCCAATGAAAAGTCTGAAATCGATGTCATAACGATTCGTCTCAATAAGACTTGGAAGTCGATCATGCAGCGAGTTTTGGATCGGCAAGTCGCACCCTGATTTGCACGCAGTGGACGTGCCTGCGAAGCCCACGCGGCGAGCACTTGGTGAGTTCAGTCGTGTCGTCAGAAATTGACTGCTAAGCCGGCTGGTGTTCTCAAGCCGGTTCTTGTTGGGAGTGCTCGCACGATTTGTTCACAAGATTGTGGCAACCCGTTATTGCCGAAGTGACAGCAAGTACGTCCACAATTCGTTGAGCTGCTCCACTGTCAAAACATCCGCAAGATTGCTGGGCATGGGCGATGCGTGAGATACTTTGCTTTCAGCAATTTCGTCACGTGACACAACAAATTCTTCTCCCTGGCTGTTTGTGATCGTGATGCGTGGTTCTTCGTCGTCACCGCGCACGAGACCGATAAGTATGCGACCATCGTGTAAGATCAACGTCGACGACCGAAAGGCGACATCGACATTTCGGTTGGGCGCCAAGACGTCTTCCAGAATGCGTTCGAGCCCTCGGCTTCCAATGCCGTCAAGATTTGGGCCGACCTTCTTGCCTTGGTCGGCAACTTGATGACACACGGCGCAATGTTTCTTGAATAGGTCATGCCCTGAGCCGATTGCAGGCTTGAAATTAGCGAAATTAGACAGGCGATCTTGAATCACCTGTGCAATGCGTTGGTCTTCATCCGGCAGTTCCCGCGTTAGTTGTTCCGCAAGATCTTTCTGCTCCGCCGTTCCTACCGCCAGCATCTTTTCTTGGACTGTCGGTTGTCGGAGTAGGTGAGGCGACGAGTGGCCCGTTTCCATTGCACGCAAGAGATGTTGTATGCCGCTTGAATCAACGCAAAGTCGCTCCGCAAGGCGTAATTGTTCGTTGGCCGATGAGACCTGCATGGCCGGAGTGATTAGCTTGCCCAATGCGGTTACATTTTCTGCCGCAACTGCTTCGCATGCCTCGCGCCAAAGTGTTTCCGGACTGCCTTCAACCGTAATTATTTCTGCGATCGCCGAGAGCAGTCGGTGTGAACTCATGTCTGCCAAATTGGCCGCAATGGTCTTAGCGACCTGACGATCAATTTGACGAAGGCAAAGAATCGCTGACAAAGCTGGCCTTGCTTGCGTCACGCCGAATTTGGCCGCTATGTCCGCCGCCATAACGTAGCGTTCGTTGACCTCCTTGGCCTGAGGCGCGGAGTCTGTGTGGCGATCTTGTTGGGCGTCCTGTGTGTCTTGCTGAAGTAGTTGTTGCGTAAGCTGTACGGCCCATTCGTGCACGATAGGGTTCGATTCGTCATCTCGACCTCGCAGTCCTCGGCGAACGAAATGAATCCAATTCACTTGGGTGGATAGATTTTCCCGGAATTTCGACTGAGCAAATTCCGACAATGACTTCAGAGAAGCAGGGCCCGCAAACTCGCCGGCTAAACTCAGCAATTCCGAGATGTGAGTTTCGGTCGCCGATTCAAATTGCTCGATGTGCTTCGCCACAAAATCACCTGACTCGCGTGTCGGCAAGCCCAATGCAATTTCGGTCGCTAAAAGCAAATCTGCGGACGACAATTGGGATGTCCACTGAGTGAAGACTTGAGGATCTCGCACCTGGTGGCGGATTGCCATGCGAACAGCGTGCTTAAGGTGTATGTCCTCCGCAGGTATCCATCGGGCAAGCGTTACCAAAGGCGCCGGCAATTCCTCCGACACGATTTGCGTAGCGGCCATCACTGCAGCACGCTGAACTCTCGCATCAGGATCTAACAATCCCTGCTGAAGCTCAGGGGCGACGTTCGGGAATCGTGACGGGAACGACTGTACGACTTGGAACGCATGAGCACGTACGAGCGGTGCGGAATCGCCCGATGCGGATTGCCATTCCGTGAAAGTAAGTGCGTTCAGGCGAGCGAGTACCCACATCGAATAGCAGCGGACCGTGGCAGAGGGGGAATTAGCTAAGGTAACGCGAGCCAATGGCTCAGCCTCCGACCCGAATTGGTCCGTCAGCCGATCGACAATTTTCCAGCCGACTATCGCTGGATAGGTATCCAGCGCGGAAAACAGATCTTTCATCGACAGGAGAGAGATATCGCAATTGGGTGGGCGGGAGGCTCGGATAGAAGTGTCATCACGACGGTTCGTGGAGCCGTCGTAAGTGACTTTCCAAATGCGTCCGCGATTGCGATCGCGTCCAGGATGGTCGAGCGGAACTTCGTAGTGACCAATAATGCGATTATAGAAATCGGCCACATACATGGACCCATCCGGGCCCACTTGCAAGTCGACCGGTCGAAACCAGGGATCGCCACTCACGAGAAAATCAGGCTCTTCGTCAGCGATAACACTCGACCCAACATGCCTCAAACGGTTGCGATTGACGCGGCTTGTAACTACGTTGCACAAGAAAGCACTGTCTTGGTACACCTGCGGGAACGTGGTTGATTCACCAAGGGCTACGCCTGCAATGCCCGACGACCCGTGGGAATGACTCATGAGGTCCGGCACAAAGCCGAGCCCATCGTGCGGTTTGCCAAAACTATTGTGGTACCCACCCTGCAGCAACAGTGAGAGCGGCTTGGAATGGCAGTCCGCCGAGAAAAAATCGCCCCAGGTATCAAATGTCAATCCAAACGGGTTCACCTGGCCGTAGGCAAAGTTCTCAATCCTTGAACCGTCGAGCCGTATTCGGAAAATATTCCCTGAGTGCATGTCGACTGAATGCTGGTCGTGCCCATGAACGTGGGAACTATTATTGAAGCCGTGACAGGCATAAAGCCAGCCGTCGGGACCCCGTTGGAAACTGTTGCACATGCCATGTGTGTCACGAGTACAGTCGAAGGGTCCGTAGAGTTTTTCTCTGCGGTCTGCTCGGTCATCACCATCTGTGTCTCGCAGGAACCAGATGTACGGTATACTGAAACAGACAACCCCATCTTGATACGGATACAGGCCGATGGGAATATTCAGGCCATCGGCGAAAGTCGTTATCTTGTCTGCCTTGCCATCGCCGTTTGTATCTTCCAGGATCTTGATCGTGTCGCGGCCGACCGCGTCGTCGGGTAGTCGCAGTGGGTATTCCTCGGAACTACTAACCCACAGTCGTCCTTTTGTATCAAATGCCATGTTCATTGGCTTGGTAATGTCGGGCTCCGACGCGAATAATTCAATCGAAAAACCATCTGGAAGAAGGAAGGTACGCTGTTCTTCGGTCGCAGGTAAGGGATCGGTGGAGCGGACGTGCTGGTCAAATTCCGCGGCGCCGATGCGTTGAATTTTCGGTAGGTCGAGCTGATTTATTGTCCGGGACGACGGTTCCAGATCATAAGGTGGCGTTACGCTCGTTAATACAAACGTGCCAAGCTTATTTCCCACCAAGATGTCGGGATGCGCATCACCGTTGATGTCGGCGACTGTCAACTGAGTTCCGACGCCTGACCTGAGGTCAATCAGATGGGGCTCAAACTCGACCATTCCGGCGCTTCGCACAGTGCGAAACCAAAAGAGTACAGCTGGTTCGAGAGATCCAGGATCGCGTTCGGAATGCGCCCAAAAGCGTTTTCCAGTGACAAGGTCCTTTACGCCATCGTTGTCCATATCGACCAAGGCAAGGGCGTGCATTTGCGAAATAGCCAAACCTTGGGGATTGTCAGCACGCGATTCACTCATGATCGTATGCGGTACGAACAAGAAATCGTTATCGGCACCGCGCCGTTCGAACCATTTTATTCCCCATTGATGAGCATTTTGCACCGATACGACGTCTTGATCTCCGTCTCCATCGAAATCGTACGCGTACATCTGTGAACCACCCGTGTCAGCGAATGGAAATTCTTGAAATTCGAATAGTGCTCCCAAGTCGGCCTTTTGTTGCCACCAGCCTTTGGCTTCTAGGATGTCCTGTCGTCCATCGCCATCGACGTCGCCGACTCCCAGGCCATGCGCTAGCAGACCTCCCTCTCTTGGCGGAGAAACAGGTACAAATTTCCAGGGGCTGCTGGGATCGTTTCCGACACGACTGTAGCCGAAGCGTCCCGATTGCGTGCAGACGAGTTCTGGTTCGCCGTCACCGGTCACGTCGACAAAGGTTGGGGATTCATTCGAGACTTCATCCAGCGCCAGATGTTGTCGCCAATGACCGAGCGTGCTGCCTGGATTTTCGTACCAATATCCCGCTTGGCTAGGAAAGCCTACGACAAGGATATCCAGATGTCCATCGTGATTGAAGTCGTGTGTCCACGAAAAGAAATGCTTCGAATAGCCGCGGATGTTAAACCGTTGTGGAAGTGTGTACTCGTGACGCGTGTTAAATTTTGGTCCAGAATACCAGTATGGCCCGGAGACTACGTCGGTGTGGCCGTCGCCGTTGATGTCGCCGAATGCGGCTCCTTCACCAAAAAACTCTTCACTTAGCACGACCTTGTTAAAGTCGGGAATCGTTTGCGCTTGAATACCGTCCCGATTCATCCAGAAATAAGCAAAGCAACAAAGGAGGGCGATACCGGGACTTTGCAGTCTTGATGTAGGCATGCCAATTGGTACTCGTTGGCGAGGAGAAGTGGCGAGTTATCAACGTGAAGGGAGCTTGATTATCGCTGTCAGTGGCCTGTTAGGCAACGCCGTAGCTGATTTATTTTGCGAAAAAACTGGGGTTTTCGTCAAAATGGATAAATGAGATAAG
>JAQCHP010000217.1 GCA_027619595.1 Planctomycetota bacterium | reverse complement strand
CTGAAAACACGCCTTTTCTACAGTTAAAACCCAGATTTAGGGCTTTATTTGAAGTTCAAGTTCGGTCTAGCATTCTGCTCGGTTGTGGGACCATACTTTAAATCCTGCTAGCGTGTAACGCACTTATGACCGACGTGGTCGGCTTGGTTTACGGTCTATCTCCGACTTAGGTTCACTCGGTGCGCGCACAAGCACCATTCCTTTTCGTCGGTAAGATCTACGAAGTGACTTTGGTTAACTTTACCGAAATTCTTGAATCTAGCGATTCTGTGGATTGTCGCCGGCTATTGTTCCTCGCTGGCGAGTTGTTGTCCGGTATTCAGAGTGGCGGGTTTAGCTAGATGATCGAGGTATCAACATGAAGATCCACGTTCACCTGGCCGTGAGATCCTGCATGGTGCTAGCTGTTGTTGTGGGCGTGTAAAAACGAGGCGTTTCGGCGCTGAGCAATGTGCCCGCAGAGTGAAGTTCCAGACACGTTGCCAACGATCGAACCGCAGCCATATCAAGTGCGTCAGCGAGTCGCAGTACCAACACGACTTGGACCTGACGAGAAACGGCCTAGATCACCCCAACGATTTGGGGACCGTTTGTCTGCGCAAGTCATCCTTGATCTTCTCAAGTCACGATACGGTGGCCGTGGCTTTGTCGGCAGTTTGTTGGGGTTGGGCTACCCTCCAGGCCAGAAAATCGCGTTATGCCGGAGTTCCGTTTTGCGGTTCCCCTATCAGCGATTCCCAAGCAGAGCAATACAGTCTAAAATCCTTGACTCGCAGGTAATTCGAAGGGGCCGCCACGAGGAAATCATGAGCCATCGCAGACGACGACGCATCGGAGCGGTCACGTATCTCAACACGGAGCCGTTGGTTTACGGGCTGGCAGAAAGGGCAGTCGATTGTGAACTTGAGTTTGACGTTCCGAGTCGATTGGCGGCACGCTTGGAAGACCGTAGTCTCGACGTGGCACTCATCCCGACCGCGTCGTTCTTTCGTGGAATTGATTACCAAATGGTATCGGACGCGTGCATTGCCTGCCGGGGGCCCGTCTGGAGCGTTAAGCTACTGTCACGCGTGCCTTGCGCAGAAATTCGGACACTGGCCGTGGATGAAGGTTCAGCTACAAGTGTGGTTTTGGCCCAAATTCTATTGCATCGTCGACACGGGGTCCGGCCAATCTTAGAACCTTTTCCCTTAGGCACGGAGCTCACGGATACCACTGCCGACGCTGTCGTGATGATTGGCGACCGGGCCATGAGCGAGTCGCCGGTAGAGTTTGTCGAGGTCTGGGATTTGGGGGATGTCTGGTTTCGTTGGTCTGAGCTACCGTTTGTCTTTGCCATTTGGGCTGCACGAAACGGAACCAGCTCGGATGGACTCGACGCGGCATTGACATCTGCACGCGATCGTGGAGTGCAGCACTTGGACGCAGTTGCCCAAGCGGCAGCCCTGCGTAGGGGCCTATTGGTGGCGGATTGTTACCGATATTTGGCTCATCATCTGCACTTCCGACTGGGAGACCAAGAACGAAAGGGTATGTCACTTTTCTATCGCGAGGCGGTTCGACTGGGACTCGCCCCAACCGGTCAAGAACAGAGGTTAGAGTATGGTTGCGAAGTTGCTCAATAAGGCCGTGGCCGGCGAACGGTTAACACCGTCCGAAGGCTTGGAGTTATTGAAATCGAATGATCTTAGTGCTTTGGGTGCGGCGGCTGACGCGGTAACACAACGGTTACATCCCGAAACGTACCGCACATACAATATTGATCGCAATATCAACTACACAAACGTCTGTACGGCAGTATGTGACTTCTGCGCGTTCTATCGTTCACCGAAAAGCAATGAGGGATACGTACTTCCTCGGGAAGAGCTATTGGAGAAGATTGCCGAGACCGTAGCCCGCGGCGGCGACCAGATTCTTATGCAGGGTGGCCTTCACCCCGACTTCGACTTGATGTGGTATGAAGAGCTATTGCACGATATCAAGTCCCATTTTCCGCAAATCAACATCCATGGATTCAGCCCACCCGAATTGCATCACTTTACGAAAGTGAACCGCCTGCCGATCAAGACCGTGTTGGAACGCTTAAAAATGGCTGGATTGGGAAGTATTCCTGGGGGGGGAGCTGAGATCCTAGTTGATCGCGTGCGTGCCGGAATGACGCGTGGAAAGGTGATGACCGATGATTGGTTAAACGTCATGCGGGTCTGGCACGAATTGGGAGGCAAAAGCTCCGTTACGATGATGTTCGGCCATATCGAAACGCTCGCAGAGCGGATCGAACATCTTGAGCGAGTGCGTACGCTCCAAGAAGAAACTGGAGGATTTACGGCGTTTATCTGCTGGTCGTTTCAGCCCGATAACACTGATATGTCACATCTCCCATCCGCAGGTTCGTTCGAGTACCTTAAGACGCAAGCCGTGTCGCGGCTTTATTTAGACAATATTCGCAACATTCAGTCGAGCTGGGTCACGCAAGGTTTGAAGATTGGTCAGCTCGCTTTGCTTTTTGGGGCCAACGATATGGGAAGCCTGATGTTGGAAGAAAACGTCGTGGCTGAGGCGGGTACGGTCCATTTACTATCTTTAGATCAGATCCGAACAGCGATTACGGAACTGGGTTTCGTTCCCCGCCAGCGCAACGTCTTTTACGAACTTATGGACGAAGCGTGGGAGGTACGATCGGTCGAGGCCAATCGCCGTCAGTTGCCCCTAGTTAACATTGCTTCGTAGGCCGACGGGATGCATGCGCTGCGGGTCCTAATTTCCGTTCTTGGAGAATGATTGGTGTTGCTGCCATCAGTCTGGCTGGCGTCGGCGGGTACGACAATGTTGGAAGTTGCCTTAAAGCAACGTCGACCTGAAATTGTGGCCAATCGACCCCGAAACCATTGGTAAGTGGCGTTTTGGCCACCGGCGGATGGTCCGTCCACATCGGTATGCGACGGATGCGGGTTCATTCGCTCGGCTCTTGGCTTGTGGGCCCTGATAGGCCGTCGGATCCTTAGCTCGTGGAACAGTGCCGCGCGAAACAATTTGTAAAAAGATAATTTGCAAATCGACCTCTACGAGCTAGATTTCCAATAAGGCGGGCAGTAGAACGTTCTACGCCACGCGTCTTAGCTCAGCGACCTGCCACACCCTTCTGTCCCCTAAGGCTTACACCTACCAATACCGCGCTGAGTTACATCGTTGTCACCCCCTGAGAACGCAGCCTGAAACACCCTGGGACAAATGGAAAAAAATCAAATGAAGTACTCGCCTCCTAACTCGATCGAAATCAGTTTGTCGCGTTCTCTACAGAGCACTCGACACCAGAGACGTGCTGGCAGCATTATCGTGCTGGCGAGCATTCTTATGATTGCGTTTATTGCAGTAGCGGCGCTATCGGTTGACTTAGGGTACGTAAACAATGTGCAGTCGGAGTTAGATCGCGCAGTTGACGCCGCGGCCTTGGCCAGTGCCGGTACGCTGATCGACGGCCAGGCGGAGGCACAACAGGCCGCGGTCGACTATGTGTCCATGAACAGCGTCGGAGCGGGATTCGACTCGAACGATGTCGAATTCGAGACCGGCCATTGGAACGATACAACCCGCACATTTACTCCCTCGACCTCACTCCCCTCTGCAGTTCGGGTCAAAGCCGTTCGTAACGATCAACGTCCGATGTTTTTCGGAAAAGCGTTACAGCGCGAGGCATTTCCGATCAAGGCAGAAGCGGTGGCGCTTTTTCAGCCACGAGACATCATGGTGGCACTCGACTTTTCGGGGTCCATGAACGACGACAGTGAATTTAAGAGTTTTACACGTTTAGGACAGGCCGCCGTTGAGGCGAATCAGGCACAGATCTATGCGGAATTAGGTGCACCAGTGCTCGGGACGCTGGCCATGGTTCCTAGCTACATGGTGGTTAAAGGTCTCGCGCCGGACGTGGCCGATAAACCGCAGATTTACGTTGAGTACCGATTCAACGAAGTCGTTGTGTCGTCTACCAAATCATTTCACAAGATTCGTGCCTATCGGAATTCATCTAGCTATATCGAATCGACGGACGCCGGGACTTATGATGCGACGACCGGTCTCTATTCTACGACGTTGACCTACCCAAGCCAACAAGTGACACGAGTGTATGTCGAGTCTGGTTACGTTAACTCTTCACACTTAGCTGCCAATCAATACACTGAGAATATTTACTTTGATACGTCGACGAAAATTCGCAACCATGCAAAGGATGCGTTTGCACTGAATGGCGTGACCTATCCCTATCCTGGAGGAAGCTGGGACAGTTGGATCGATTATGTTAGGTCGTCTTCCAGACAAAATGCTACAGCAGGGTATCGATACCGATTTGGGTACCGCAACTGGGTGAATTATCTGTTAGAGCAACAGGAGTCGAGCACCGAAACCCCCGATTTATGGCAAACTTCCGAGCAACCGGTGACAGCTCTTAAGAACGCAATGACGGTATTTGTGTCGTACTTGCAAGAAGTTGACACGGATGACCAAATGGGACTTTCCATCTACAATTCAGTCGGAAACGACGCAATTCTCGAGCATGGTTTGTCATTTGATCTCCCTGCCGTGGAGAGCACGACCCAGCATCGCCAAGCAGGTCACTATACATCGTTAACCAACATTGGAGCAGGTTTACGGGTAGCCATCGATGAGATGCAGGCACATAGTCGAGTTGGTTCTTCGAAGCTGATCGTGCTGATGACAGACGGAGTGGCCAACAGACCGACGGATACCACCACGGCGAGGGCTTATGTTGTGACTCAGGCAAATCGAGCGGCCAGTTTCGGGTACAAGGTCGCTGCCATAAGCCTAGGTGCGGGGGCCGACACCAGCCTCTTGGATCAGGTCGCAGAAATCACCGGTGGAGTTCACTTCAACGTGCCGGGCGGCTCGACTGTCGCGGCGCTCGAAGATCAACTAAAGAGTGTCTTTCACCAAATCGCTGCCGACCGTCCCCTGAGACTCGTTAAGTAGCGATCGTCAAAAGACTTCTAGACATCAGAGAAAGCGGTGAGCGCGAGACATTCGTGCCACCGCTTTTTTCTATTGATGCACCGGATATCACTTGACCCGCGGTGTGTCCAACCGGAATAAACGGTCTAGCGTACGCCCACCGACTAAACGGAACAACGAATTAGGCATCGCCTGGTTTCTGGCTTCGCCCTATAGTTAAGCGTGGTCCCGAATGCAATGGAAAGAAAGACGATCGCATGATTCACGTGCGGGAACTAACAAAATCGTATTCCGATCTGCGACGCGGTTCGTTCATTGCTCTGTCAGGACTTACGTTCGACGCATGGCCGGGCGAGATATTCGGGTTGCTGGGGCCGAACGGAGCTGGCAAAACGACCGCCCTACGAATCCTCAGCACAATCCTGCAACCCACGGCGGGGATCGCTACGATAAACGGCTACAACGTCGTGACGGAACCCGATTACGTGCGGTATCAAATTGGCTTTGTATCTACCAATACGGCGGTCTACGATCGCATGACGGCGCGGGAGACGGTGGAGTTCTTCGGCCGACTCTACGGACTGGAAGAAGGTCTCTTGCAGGACCGCTGGCGCGATATATTTTCACGACTCAAGATGCAGGATTTTGCTGACACTTTAGGCGCCAAAATGTCGACCGGGATGAAGCAAAAAGTCTCGATCGCACGGGCGCTCGTACACGACCCTCCAGTTCTTATATTCGATGAGGCTACGTCGGGATTAGATGTAGTTGTCGCGAGATCCCTATTGCGTTTGGTTCATGACTTGCGGGAACAAGGAAAGTGCATCATTTTTTCCACACACATCATGCGTGAAGTCGAGCGATTGTGTGATCGTGTTGCCATCATGAATCGGGGGAGACTACTGGCGTCGGGTACATTGCAAGAATTGCGTGAAGAACATCAGGAAGACGATCTTGAAGAATTGTTCTTCCGGATGATCTGCGATCAAGAAGAGCAGGCCCAGGTATGAATTGGTCCAAAGTATGGCTGATCTTGCAACGAGAACTTCGAGACCAACTGCGGGATCGACGTACGCTGTTCACCATTGCTGTGCTTCCGCTTCTGTTGTATCCGTTGATTGGCATGACCATGTTGCAGGTTGCTCAGTTTCTGCAAGAGCACCCCAATCGAATACTTGTACTGGGAGCTGAATTTCTTCCGGCGGATCCGGTGCTAT
>JAQCHP010000216.1 GCA_027619595.1 Planctomycetota bacterium | reverse complement strand
CTCCAAAATGGCAGTTAAAAAACGGCCAAATGAAATGCGCAAATCTCGTGCCAAAATAAGGGTTGTTTCAAGAAAATGCCAAAGTAGGTGGCATTGGGCGTAAGCCACCGGCAGGGATCTGTCGCCCTCTGGGCTATTGGAATGCTCCTTTCTCGTTGTTGCAATTTCAACCAAAGCCCAGTTTTTTGCAAAATAAATCAGCTACGGCGTTGCCCGGAGGGGGGCTCAATCTTGCAACCTAACCGCAGCGTCCTCGTCAAGCATGACGCTCATCGCGCCGCGGACGCGAGATACGCAGTTTGACAATCTCCTCGCCCGTCAAACTTTCAGACGCTCAAAGGGTCACGAGCGATTGGGCCACAGCGTCTGCAAAGGCGTTCACCATTTCTTGTGTCAGCGTAAAATGGTCTGGCAAACGTTCCCCGCGCAGGCGTTTGGAGAACCGTCGCAAGGAAATCTGCTGCGGAGTCCCGGCAAGCTCATAATAGGGCGTTCCCTCAGACTCACCGATCAAGCCCCGGCGTGGGGACCGCGCTTGAAATGCTGGAGTCATGGTATCCAGTTCCAATAATTCAAGGGGAAACAAGCGACAGTTAATCCGCTCGACCAATTTTTTCGCCCTTTGGAAAAACTGGTCGCACGACTCGACATCCAACTGATCGGTATTTACCGTAATCCGCGCCACACGGCACGATAAAGACTCCAACTCGTGCACGTCGAACGAAATGCTCCCCCATGGCCGCATGACTGTCACAACACCCGGGAAATTGGCCGACTGTTGCTGAACTTCTTGCCATATGGCAACGGCGGGTACGTTCAACTTCGAAATTTCACTTGCACGTTGCATTATGAGGAAACCTCCGTCCGCTCAGCATTTTGAGCGGTCTTGTGGGTGGAATGTTCTGTGCCGTCAAATGAAAGAACGGTAATCTTGCCGTCCAAAATCGTCTCGATATGCACCGGACGCGTCCACAGCGTATGGAGTGAACGCAAGGTCTCTTGGGCATCGGAGACCTTGAGTTCGGGACCATTAAATTGGTGCTCCAGGTACAGTTCCCCGCGATTCTTATAGTTGCCGTCCTTTAGGTAGATAATTGGAAGGCCACGATTGGTGAGCGAGAACAGCAATCGCTGCTTCACCTGAGCAAACTTCCGGCTCTCAATTTCATACTGGCTTGCGGCCGTGTTGTAACCAAACGAAAAGAGCCGATGACGGTCACAGAATTCCAGGGTGAGGAACTCGTCGATAAAGGTCACGTCATTGTGAATCTGCCGCACTTCGAATATTTTCTCTCGGCCCAGGCCCACTTCGGTATTCCAGCGCAAGCGAGATTGCAGATCGGCACACTCCTCATAGTCGCGACCAAATCGACCCCGATTCCATCGGTCTTCGATATCGCGAAATAGTTCGACTCCCAGTTTATAGGGATTGAGCCGCATCGGCGAACTTGCGAGCGTGCCGGCGCAATGATCGGCATACGTAATCACATCACCGCCTTCCAGACCGTGCCGGGTCATGATGGTGGAATGCCAATACGTCGCCCATCCCTCGTTCATGATCTTTGTCTGGCCCTGCGGCGCGAAATAATACGCCTCATCGCGAATAATCGAAAGCACATCGACTTGCCACGGACGAAGGGGAGCACAATTCAACAAGAACAGCAACACATCCCGCATCGGCGACTCCGGCCATGTCACGGTAGCTGCAGACTGCGCCATCTCACGATCCCGTCGCAGGGCCTCCGGGGGATTGATGTACGATTCCATGTACGGCTTGGATTCAAACCGTCGCGCCGAATCGGGAACCTCCTGTTCTTCTGCGTCTCCTAAAAACTGATATCGATCTCGTGGCGAATACCTCTGAATGAACGGCGAATGCGGATCAATCAGATTTTCCAGACTGAGGCACGCATCAATAAACGTCTCCACGACAGTTCGTCCGAATCGGTCCATGTACCGACGAATGCGATTGCCATGGTTCGCCATCTCGTCGATCATCTTACGATTCGTCTGACTGAACCACGCGTTTCGCTTGAAGAAATCACAGTGTCCGTACACGTGTGCCATCACAAGCGTATGGTCTGTAATGGAGTTACTACGCAGTAGATACGCATAACAGGGATTATTATTGATCACCAATTCGTAAATCTTCTGCAGCCCATACCGATACCCCTTCTGCAATTGTTCGTATTCCATGCCAAACCGCCAATGCGGATAGCGTGTGGGGAACCCACCGTAGGCTGCGATCGCATTGAGCTCATCCACGTCAACGAGTTCGAACAGCACGGAAAAAAAATCGAGTCCATAGCCCCGCGCGCAGGCTTCGATATGGACCTGAATCTCGGAGAGATCGGCCGGCAACCGGGTGGAATGAGCAGCGATCATGGTGGGCTCCCCTATTTTCCTGTCAACGACCCGTCCCTAGAAACAACTTAATGGCGTCGTAAATATCTTTCTTTTCGCCAATCTCCGCCAGCACGATCTTTTCGTGCTTTTCTCCAAATCGCTGCTCCAGCGCGCGCAAATAGTCTCCGCTTCCATAGGAACTCTCCACTTGCCCGTAGCAAAACAAATTGCACACTGGCAGGAGATCGTCATTCAGCGAATTCAAACAGTGTTTATTGTCTTCGTTCCAGTTATCCCCATCAGAAAATTGAAAGCAATAGATATTCCAATCCGAGGGTGGATAGGAAGTCTGAACCAGTTGATGGCAGGCGTGGTAGGCAGAACTAATCCGAGTTCCGCCACTTTCTCGCGTCCGGTAAAACGTCTCTTCGTCTACCACTTTCGCCACTGCGTCGTGGATGATATACCGGCGCTCGATTCCCTTGTAATTTGACTTCAACCAAGTATCGATCCAGAAAGAGGTCGTCCGCACGAGTTCCTTTTGTGCGTCGGTCATCGACCCCGAGACGTCCATCATGTAGATTACGACTGCGCACGCCTGCGGTTGACTGATTGTATTCCAGGCTCGATAGCGTTGATCATCTCGCACCGGGATCACGCACGGCCGTTGGAAGTCGTAGGAACCGGTGGTGACTTGACGTCGCAGTGCTTGCACAAACGTGCGACGAAGATGCCGTAAGGACTCGGGTCCCGTTCGACGGATACTGTTGTAGCGGTGCGAATCTTGTTGAATATTCGCTTGCCCTTTCGGCTCAATGCGCGGTAGCTGAAGTTCATCCGCCAGCATGGCCGCAAGTTCCTCCAGAGTGACTTCGACCTCCAACACATGCCGTCCCGGCTCACTGCCAGCCGACCCTTCTCCCTCTTCCCCGCCCGCCGTCAGAGGCTGCCCTGGCTCTCCGTCACCCCGTGCGACTCCTCCCGATCCATTCTCGCCAAACCGAAAATGGGGCAAGTCCAATTGCGGAACGGGAATGCTGATCAGATCTTTCCCCTGGCGCCCGATCATTTCTCCCTGGGACAAATACTTCCGCAAGTTGTCTCGGATACTGCCGCGAACAATCTGCCGAAAGCGCTGCACATCACTCTCAATTTTCGTCGACATTGCGGCTACCCTCCCGTCACGGCCCCTGGCAGATCCGTTGAGCCCGTGCGCTGATGCTCTACCTCGCCACGTCTAATCCTTGACATCTCCCCGCGCAAAAATACTCGCCACGTAATTCAGTACATCGGTGGCACTTTCGTCGTCATACCCGTGATCCCGAATGAGACGACTCTTGACCACATCGATTTTCGCCTGCGTTTCCGCATCTACAACATTGGAAACCAATGTTGTCAACTTGATCGAATCTTTCTGATCCTCGAAAAGCTTAAGCTCAAGTGCCTTACACAATCTTTCATTGGTCCTGTAATTGAAGGTCTTCCCGTCGATCGACAGGGCGCCAATGTAATTCATAATCTCTCGTCGGAAGTCATCCTTTCGGCTGTCGGGGATGTCGATTTTCTCTTCGATCGATCGCATCAACCGTTCATCCGGCTCATCAAATTGTCCGGTGAATCGATTCTTGACCTTTTCCCGTTGCGTATAGGCCTTAATATTGTCGATATAATTCCCACACAGTCGCTTAAGAGCGTCGTCATCCGCCGCGATCGCACGCTGCACCTCATTTTTGACAATATTTTCGTACTCTTCCTTAACGACCGTCAACAACTCGCGATACCGCGTCCGCTGCTCTTCGCTGTTGATCAGGGAATGATGCTTCAGCCCCGATTCAAGTTCGTTCATTACCATAAAGGGATTAATCGACTTGGCGTCGGGATAGGAGACCAATGCGTTAGAAATTTTATCTTGCACATACCTCGGGGAAATTCCCAGCATCCCTTCGTGGCGGGTCGACTCTTTAAGTTCCAAGATGTTTTCTTCCGTAAATCCGGGGAGCGACTGTCCGTTGTACAGTTTCATTTTTTGCAGCAGCGTAAGTCCAGCGTGCTGCGGTTCTTCCAAGCGGGTCAACACGGCCCACATCGCGGCCATCTCGACCGTATGCGGAGCTATGTGCTTACCGAGCACGCGTTGATTGTTATAGTCCTTCTCGTAGATTTTAATTTCATCCTGCAACTTGGTCACATAAGGCACGTCGATCTTGACGGTACGGTCGCGCAGGGCTTCCATGAACTCATTGTTTTGCAACCGACGGTATTCCGGTTCGTTCGTATGCCCAAGAATGACCTCATCAATATCGGTCTGTGCGAATTTCTTCGGCTTGACCTTGTGTTCTTGACTGGCGCCCAAGAGATCGTAAAGGAACGCCACGTCGAGCTTGAGGACTTCAATGAACTCGACAATCCCCCGATTCGCCACGTTAAATTCGCCGTCGAAATTGAAGGCGCGGGGATCACTGTCGGTACCCAATTCGGCGATTTTTCGGTAGTTAATATCTCCGGTGAGCTCTGTGGAATCCTGTTTTTTTTCATCCTTCGGCTGAAAGGTCCCGATACCGACACGATCGTTTTCGCTGAGCAACAGTCGTTTGACTCGCACGTCTTGTACCGCGCGAGTCCAATCGCCAGCGTGCGCCGTCATTCGCTCATTAAAGTAAAAGCGACAAAACGGGCATAAGTCCCCCTTAACCTGGACTGGATAGTCGTCGGGTCCCAAGTTCTGATTGAGTCGTTGCCAGACGGTCGCACGAAAGGGTTCGGGGACCAAATGGAGCGGTTCCTCGTGCATGGGACACCACAAGACGTCTCCGCCGACCTGCCAACCAAACGTGTACAATGCCCCCTCGTCCGTGGCGGAATATCGCTCGATACCTTGCTTCAGCAGCCGAGCGATGGTGCTTTTGCTGCTCCCCACCGGACCGTGCAATAGAAGCACACGTTTTTCGATCCCATACCCCTTTGCAGCGCTCTTGAACGCATTCACGAGGTGTCCCAGTGATTCGTCGAGACCAAATACTGCGTCGCGTCCCCCTGCATCGGGATCGTCAAAAAATTGGTAATGAACGCGTTTTTCACGACATACATCGTAGGTGGTCGTGCCGTACGTCATGATCATGTCGTACACGCGCTGGAAAGCATTGCGCACGATTCGCGGGTGATCGGCGACCAGGTCGAGGTACTCGGAAAAGGCCCCCTCCCAATGCGATTTGCGGAATTGGTCCAAATCCTGTCGCTGAGCAACATGTTCAAGAATCTCGTGACCGGCGTTCATGTTCGGTTCCTCTGACGTGGAGTAGGTCATCAACACCAATACATACCGCTGCGCGCAGCCGCGACCGAATCCCGATTCCGATTGTCGCTCGTGAGGAGCGCGCAGGCAAAATCGTTACTATCTAACGCACGATGCGTCGAGGGGCAGGAGTACACCGCGAGTAACAATCGATACCAGAGCGCGGGAGGTGTAACCGCGCTGAAAACTAATCAACGCGAGGAACAGATGAACCCCGTGCCCTACCAGCCGGGTGTGCTCCGAGAAGTTGGAAAAGATCTTAGGGTGAAGTAGTGGGGCGGCGTGCGGTCAGATCGCGGCCCTAGAGCCACCTCTGATCGGATCACTTCAACCCGACTGCCTCTCTTCCGTGATGCTCTTCGTACGATCCGCGACTGCGAAGGGGGCGTCGTGAATCGCCACTTCGCTCGCGTATCGCGCCGCAACGATCACCATCAAATGTCGCGCGGCTCTACCTCATAGCATCGGCTCGACAATACGCCGCGGCAAGAGCAAGAATAAATATTTTTTCGAGTTCCGTTGGCGGGGGCGCAAGTGAAGCGAACGGAACTTCAATTTTCGAGG
>JAQCHP010000215.1 GCA_027619595.1 Planctomycetota bacterium | reverse complement strand
CAACAGAATTGCTCAAACGAGCGGATGCGTCATACGATGGGCCGTTTTGGGAGTATCCTGACAAAGTTGTCGAACGGCGTCCCACTATAAAAACCTATCCAGGAAACTTCGAGGATAGGTTTCTCGACGCCGGCCCACTGATTGAGCTAAAAAAACGCACAACCATTACCCGGCTTTGGCTGGATGCTGGCCCCAAGACCTCAGATGTCTCCAGCGACAGCTTCGTCGTCGACATCACGCCGGGTGCGATGGATGACATCGGTACTCTGACCTGCCTCGAATCATTGACCGTCTGAAATGTTGACCTTACGCGCGCCGGAGGCCTGAATTTCCTGAAGTCGCTGGATGAACTTCAGCATTTGCAATTCAACAACCGTCGAGTTGAACTAAGTGACGTGCTGGAGCACCTTCCTGCCTGCAAACATCTCAGAAGCCTGCGAATATTCTATGTTCCTCTCATCGAATCAAGCGACAAGCCCGACCGTCGCCGAGTTGTTATCACGAAGCGACGGCGGGTGATTTGCGCAGATCCACGGGAGGAGGAATGTTTGGAGTTTACTCTTCCTTACGTCACTTCGCGACATCTGTCACGTGGTGCTTTGTCGACGGACTCACGTCCATGGCTACAACCTTTCGTCGTTTTGCGATTGACGACTACGCAATAATGTCACGAAGAACATTACCGTGCACATCCGTTAAACGCAAATCGCGACCGCCGAATCGATAGGTAAGCTGCTCGTGATCAATGCCCATCAAGAAAAGTACAGTGGCCCACATGTCGTAGACGGTACATACGTTTTCGGTGGCGTGATATCCGAACTCGTCGGTCCCTCCGTAAACATGCCCCTTCTTGACTCCGCCGCCAGCCATCCAAATCGAGAAGCCGTATGGATTATGGTCTCGACCGTCGGAGCCCTGTGCAAACGGAGTGCGTCCAAACTCGCCGGCCCAAACTACCAAAGTGCTATCGAGCAAACCACGTTTCCTTAGATCTTGAATGAGCGCCGCAATAGGCTGATCGATTTGACGAGCCATTTTCGCGTGTCCTTCCTTGATCTGTCCGTGATGATCCCAAGGATTAGCTCCGTTGCCACCGCCCAGGTTGTAGGCAAGCGTGCTGAGTTCGATGAAACGTACGCCCTGCTCCACCAGTCGCCGTGCCAGCAAACACTGCCGCGCATAGGCCGCCTTGTTGGGCTCCTGATCGTTGACTCCGTACAGTTCTTTCGTGGACGCATTTTCGTCTGAAAGATTGCACAGTTCGGGCACCGCCGATTGCATCCGCCAAGCCATTTCATAATTGGCGATGGCCGCTTCTACACTGTCATCGCTGCGAACTTCTCTTGCGAAGCCTCGATCCATGGCTCCAATGAAATCCAGCTGCTGTCGCTGAAGGTCACCCGATTGCCTCGGGCGAATGTTGGCCACCGCTTCCGCATCATCGGCTCGGACCACACTTCCTTGATGCTGAGCCGGTAGAAAACCGTTACTAAACAACCCTACGCCTCCGTGCGGCGTCTGAGCATTGCCACTTTGCAGGACAACATAACTCGGGAGATCATGCGCTTCGGAACCAAGTCCATAACTCGTCCATGCTCCCGCACTGGGGTACCCGAGAAACGGAAAACCAGTGTGCATGAAGAAGTTGCCTTGAGCGTGCTCACTAAACTTAGCGGTCATACTTCGAATTACGCACAGTTCGTCGACAACGCCTCCGATCTTGGGGAATAGATCGCTGACTTCGATGCCGGATTGGCCATAGCGTTGATACTCCCAGTGCGACGGTTGAATTTTTCCATTGTCATTGAACTGAGTCCGCTTGACCTCGACCGGCATCGGTTGGCCTTCGAGCTGTTTCAAGAGCGGCTTCGGATCAAATGAGTCAACGTGCGACACGCCACCGCTCTGGTAAAGAAAAATCACGGATCGTACTTTTGACGAGAACCGTTTGTCTCGATGTGCGAGCGATTCTTGGGCGATTGATTCGTTGTGCAGAATGCCTGCCAAGGCAGTCATCCCAAATCCAATCGAACTGCGCGCGAGAAAATTGCGGCGATCGTTCGTTCTCATGGTAGGTAGATAAACTCCTTGAGGTTGATTAAGGATTGCGCCAAGCTGCTCCAAGCTTGTAACTCGGGTTCATCCAGATTGTCGATTGATCGTGTGGTTTCGATGGCTTTGGCGAGTGCATCGCGTTCGCGTTGTAGAACAACAACCTTCTCACGATGCGATTCCGTTAGCGATTCAATGACTTTGGCATCGCTAATCGACGAATCTTCAATCGTTACAGTGGTAGCGATTTCGGCGGCCGACAACGCGCGGTCGTACAGCCGAGCTC
This sequence comes from Planctomycetota bacterium, assembly GCA_027619595.1. Lineage (GTDB taxonomy): Bacteria > Planctomycetota > Planctomycetia > Pirellulales > Pirellulaceae > JAQCHP01. Next base: position 3,915 of record JAQCHP010000215.1, on the reverse strand, counting down.
GATAGATGCGGCCTCGAAGCCCGCGGTCACCCGAAAGATCCCCATGCCGGCATCCGAGTAGCACTTGGCTCAATTCGGGCTCGAAAACCGCGTTGCCAGTTCTACGGTAAGTTCTTCCATACGGCACGCCATCTCGGTAACCTGTGATTTTTCCATCCTCGTGATACACAACAGCAAAGTGGACGGGACGATTGATTGCCTCTGTTTCGGCAGTTCCTTCGAAGTGTTCAGTTCGTACGTGGTTGTCACTCCCGGCGAGCCAATGGCCGGATTGCACCTCGCCGAAAACAATTGAATCAAACAGTCCACCGTCCTTTTCTTGAACGGTGAGCACACCTCCGCCTTGTTGTTTCAGATTGTCGAGCATCACCCAGGCTTCGAGAGTTTTTTCCTTCAGTTGTTTTGGCAGTGAACCGCTATGAGCCATCGCCTTGCCATTCAAGACCAGCGCTCCCGCCTCGATCCGAGCCTCTCCGGTTAGTGCCAAATGCAGACCGCCTCGCGTATCTCGTGTATCGTGATCGAACGTCCATTCCGCAAATGGACTTGGTGCTGCATTTTTAGTAGAATTTGAAGCTTCCGACTTCAATGAGGCTTGTAAACGCTCGCGAGCTGGATCGATGATGCTGGCGATGTCATCCTTGACCTGAGCCAATTTGTTTTCTTGTTCGCGCAGCGATTGTTTTTTGGATGCTAAACTAGCCAGCATGCTCTTCACGTAGGCCTCACATTGACTAATCTCGCCGTCTCTGGCTTCTCGCGCGAAAGCGTCGCGATACATTTGGCGAATCCGAAGTTCCGTGTTCTCTGTCTGGATCAAACGTCTGGCCCAGTCTTTGGACCACCGTATGACGTTCTGATCGTTCAGCATTGATAACGATTGCGCCGGTACGTTGGTCACGTCTCGTTTACCCCGAGTGCTGAACGGAACGGGGGCATCAAATGTTGTCAGAAACGTCTCGAGCCTGTTGCGAATAATATTGACGTAAACACTGCGACGCTCGACGTTGCTATCGATCGGTTGACCGTACAATTTCGAATCGCATTTTCCGGTTAGAGCCACGATGGAATCGCGAATCGCTTCGGCTTCAAGGCGTCGCAGCGGAAAATGGGCCAGCATTCGATTTTCGGCGTCCAAAGCAGCGTTGGCCGACGGCGCTTGGCTGCTTCGACGAAAGGTCTTTGTCAGGACGATAGCTTTTAACAAATGTTTGATGCTTCCTCCCGAGTCGACGAAGCGCTGCGCGAGCAGATCAAGTAGTTCGGGATGGGACGGAAGATCTCCGAGCTTACCAAAGTTGTCGACGCTCGGCACAATGCCCCGACCGAAGATGTGATGCCACAAGCGATTGACTATAACTCGAGGTGTCAGAGGGTTGTTTTCCATTTCCGCAATTCGTTCCGCCAGTTCAAGGCGACCGCTGTTGGTCGTTTGGAATGGCTGCGGGTCAAGCACTTCCAAGTAACGTCGGGGTACGATCTCACCGGGTTTCTTAGGGTCACCTTGTGCGAACATTGGTGCGTCTTTGGCGTCGGCTTCGATCACACCGGGGACTCGTGTTGGCTTTGGCAGCGATTGTTCGTGTTCGTTATACTGTTCTAGTAAGCTCGCAATCGAATCCGTCGCTAGCGTCTTGTTCTGAATAAGTGCGTCCAGAGCTTCCGCGTCCGAGTCGGTCAGCGTGTTGTTCTGCCAAGCTTCGACGAGTCTGCGCGGCGAGAGCGTTGATGCAACGGGATTTGCAGGCGCTTTAGAATCTTGCGTGATCACGGCATCCGTTAGCATAAACCAAGAGGGAGCTTCGGCTTTATGCTCTGCAGGCATGTCGGCCGCGGTTGCAACTTGAAGAAAGATCTCGTCCCCCTTCCAGAAGTTAAGATCCAAATTGCGCCACGCCAAATTTTCGTCGTTGAGATTGATATCTCTATGGATCGTTCCTGTGCGAGGGTAATTCTGCACTACATATTTTGCTTTCGCTCCACCCTTGCCAGCCACTCGCACCCAAAGTGTTCCTCCGTCGCAACGAAGGCGGTCAGTGATAGCGACGGCTCGATCCTTTTCCGAGTACAAACTCGAAAGATAACCGCTAGGATGAATCCGGAGTGCCTTGCCGTGAATCGAAAACTCGCCGGCCTCAATTCGTTGCGCGCCGCGAAATTCAAAGGACTTTACCTTGGTCTCAATGAATGACGCATCAGGTCGCGATGTCGGATTTACTTTAGGCTCTTTAGGCAGGTTGGACAGCCATTCCTTAATGAGCGCTGATTTGATTTCTGACTTGATCATATCGAGATCGTTTCGAATCGTGTCGCCCGAACCCGGAGCGTTAGCGTCGATCACAGCCGGGTGGGTGCTGGTGAAAATACCGTACATCGCATAGAAATCGGCCTGACTAATCGCATCAAATTTATGATTGTGGCAGCGAGCACAACTTACCGTGAATGCCTGAAAGGCTTTGGTTACTGTATCGATTTGGTTGTCGGTGAATGAGACCTGTTCGTCGAGTGAATCTACGGGCGAATATCCGTGCAGAACCATTCTCAACTGTCCAATTCCGATGGCACTTTCATTGATTCCATCCTTGATGCGAGGATCGGAAAGCAGGTCACCGGCTAGGGCTTCGCGAATCATCTGTGGCCAGCGTACATCGTCATTGAATGCGCGAATCAGATAGTCGCGGTAACGCCAAGCATAAGGAATTTCCGGATCGCCTTCAGAGCCGTACGATTCGGCATAACGCACCCAGTCCATAAAGTGCCTGGCCCATTTTTCGCCGTAGTGCGGTGAGTCGATTAACTTATGAACTAATTCTTCAAACGATGCATTTTCATCGCTATTCTTCAATAATTCATTGGGCGGCAATCCCGTTAGAGTGAAGCTCACGCGTCGTCGCAAAATAGTTTCATTCGCTTGTTCGGCGAGTCGAAGGCCTTGTTCAGTGATTTTGCGTTCGATAAGTAGGTCGATTTCGTGCGCAAGCGCCTGTGGTGACGTCTCCTTCGACGGATTCTGCGTAAGAGGCTTCAGTGACCACCAATTGGCGCGGCGGGCTAACGTGGCTGACCAGGACGTCTCTTTTTCAAACTGATCTTTGCTTGGCGGACCATCCCGAGGATCGGCCGCTCCTTCGCGAATCCATCGTTCAAAGTCCGCAATCGCGCCGTCGTCGAGCTTGCCTCCTTGCTTGGGCATCCTCAGGCCTTCGTGCTCGTGCTTGATTGCTTGAATGAGCAGGGATTCATTAGGATTGCCCGGCTTGATCGCTTCACCGTTATCGCCGCCAGCCTGCCAGCCAGCTCGGGAATCAAGAACAAGGCCTCCCTCGTTCTTGGTTGCAGTGCTATGACAAGCGTAACATTCCTGAGCAAGAATCGGACGTATGCGAGACTCGAAGAACTCGATCTGTTCCGCCGTTTGTGCCGACAGCTTTGAAATCGAGCATACTAACAAAACCAAGGCGGCAACGGCCTTCATTCGCCTATTCTCCATGAGATTCAACACTAGCGCGAATCGCAAGAATTGATGTTGCACGCTCTTGGATTTTTTCATGTGTATGCCTTGTAGTCCATTGGAATTGCGGCACGTAGTAACCGTTGCACTTTTTTGATAACTCCAGGAGTTCTTAGCCGCTGTGCGAGAAATCTTGTTTCGCTTTTCTGGCACTCGTGGCGATATGCTTCGCACAGACCGTGTAGTCTTTGTACCCTCCACCATTCTCGCTGATCCTTGCTCAGCCTTCGGTCGGCTAATCTTTCGACTCGCGTGTGCTCCAGAGATAGGACGGTGGTTATAGCGAGTTCAGCCCGCGAGGTACTGCCCTGCCTCCACGGATGGTACCAGTATTTAGCCTCTTCAGAAGAATTCGTGGGTAAATTTCCTTTCGGGTAGTGCTCCGAGGTTGTGATACAGGGCGA
>JAQCHP010000214.1 GCA_027619595.1 Planctomycetota bacterium | reverse complement strand
AAGACGACGCGGTCGGTCAAATCATGCGGCGGCGTGGCCGTGGTATCGCGCGAGAAGGGTGCCAATTCGGACGAGTGAAAAATCAAGAGATTTCGGTAACTCACTCCCGGTACGAATCGTAGCGACGGTGAGCCGAAATCAATTTGCAGGGAACTAAGCAGTTCGCTGGCCTCTGCTGAACTTATATGTCCAGCCGTAAAGTCCCGCATGCGGTGCTGCTGCAACGTCACAAGGTTACAGCGAATTGCCCAGTCATTTGCTCCTAAGGTGATTCCTTGGGCAGCCGCCTCCAGCGGTGCTCGGCCGGTGAAGTAGGTGCACGGGTCGTAGCCGAGCAAACTCAGGTTTGCTACGTCGGACCCGGCCGGCAGGTGTGAAGGTACATGTGACGCGCGACCCACGAGACCCTGCCGTGCTAGCCGGTCCATATGCGGCGTCCGGGCCGCTTCCAATGGCGTCTGCCCTCCCAGAATCGCTTGCTGCTCGTCTGCGCAACCGTCCGGTATTACGATCAAGTACTTCATGAGTTAATCCTGCACTGGCGCCCCTGCCCTGGTACTGGCGCCCCTGCCCTGGCACTTGCTCCCCTGCCCTGGCATGCACGCCCGGCCGCGGTAGAGGCCCCGAGGCATGCTGCGCCTGTGTCTCATTGATTCAAGTTTGTTGTTTTCAAGTATTGTCGCCCAGGCCGACCTTGTCTAAGGGGCGTCGATTTCCGTCCGTCGCCGTTCACTCGTTGTGCACAGGTTGAATTGAATGGCATTAAACAGCTACCCGACTTATGTTTTACTTCAATTCTGCTTACAATCAGTCGGGCTGGTATTTTCGAGTTCATGCCGAGTTAATTTGGTTTTGTATTCACCTTGAGGATCGGGTCGATGCAATGTCCCACCTGTGGCGAGTCATTTGTTCCGCAAGATAGCGTGGCGTTACCTTTTTGTGGGGCACGATGTCGAGACATTGATCTTGGGAGATGGATCGATGAACGCCACAGCATTCCTGTCGAGCGGCAATGGGATGAAGACGACATCGGCGAAGTCATGAATTGAGGTTTTCTTGCGCTCTCGATTGAGAGCGAATTCGAACTTACAGTAGCCCAATTCAAGGCGTTCCAATAATTCATTTGACGTTTGATAGGTGACTTGCGTGACTATTGACCCGCACCAAGATTCGGCCCAGGTGGGAACCTGGCCAGCCGTCACATGGCGTGATCTCTGCCCTTGGCAGTTGCTCTTTCGTGTTCCGGCAGTTGCCTGCAGTGCATCGGTGATTGTCTTGGCAGTCGGTGGCTGTTGGGCAGCGCTGACGCTATGGACCGTCTTGGGCGCGGTGATCCTGCCGGAGAACGTCGCCAACCGGCATGTGCAACAATTGTCGCAACATACAACCGCGATACGGCCTGCGGGATTGCAAAATCAATCGTTGGATGGGCGGGTGTCTATTACTTTCGATCAGACCGTCTTTTTTGGGGACCGTAATCCAATCCTCTATGCCGGTGCGCGTATTATGGAACCATTTGCGTTGCTGATACGCGAAGGCGCGCAGCTCGAATGGCGGTGCGTGCTGTACTGTTTGCTCGGCGGATTAATAAACATTGCCATTTGGGCCTACTTCGGGACGGCCATCTGCCGCGTGGCCGTGGCGGAACTTGGTTGTGAGCAACGTGTGGGGCTGTTTCAGTCCCTTCGATTTAGCGGGGCCCGGTTCGGTGAATCGTTCCTTGCCCCGTTGCTGCCCCTGTTCGGTATGTTGCTATTTGCGGTGCCTCTCATGATCTTGGGATGGTTCATGCGTTTTGACATAGGAGTTCTCATCGCCGGACTACTTTGGGTTTTTTGCCTAGGCGCGGCAATCGCGATGGGTATTCTCGCGATAGGGCTCTTAATCGGTTGGCCGTTTGTTTGGGCGGCAATTGCCGCTGAGGGCAAGGACGTTTTTGATGCCGTAAGCAGGTCTTACAGTTATTCCTATCAAAGGCCGCTCAGATATGGTTTTTACTTTACCGTGGTCCTGTTGTTGGGGGGCGGTACTTGGTGGATTGTCTTGTCGTGTCTCGATATCGTCGTCACGTTGGCGAGCCATGCCGTCAGTTGGGGTAGTGGAACTCGGCGAATGGATCTGATTCTCGATGTAGCTCAAGGCGTAAATGCCAGTTTGGAATCGCCATACGCACTGAGAGTTGGCTCAGTGCTAATGTCTCAAGCCACTTGGTTATTGGAGTCATGCGCCTATTCGTTTGCGTACGGACTATTTTGGTGTTCGATGGCCAGTATCTACTTATTACTGCGAAGGGACATCGATCAAAAGGAAGTCGATGAGATCTACTGGGACGATCAGTTGATGGTTCCGCCCTGGGAACATCCAGAATATGTTCCCGCGATGGTTCCGCCCAACGAGCCACTTTCGCCGAATTCTCCAGCAGAATCTGAAACATCGCCAACTGAATGAGGATCTACGATGTCCACGAGTGATTCGTCGAGTCGACATGGTGCGGAATCCATTCCGCGTCCAGTGATTCTGGTGTTGAGCCGAGATTTGTTTTTTCCATCGAGTCTGCCGACCGCCGCTGGTCCGGAATTTGAAGTCAAAATACACGCGGATCCGGCAGCCCTACCAGATACGCCAGGGGGACCCAGGCCAACCGTCGTGCTGCTCGATTTAGATTCCTTTGGTGACGAAGTGAGTACGTTCGTGCCCCAGGTTATTGCTCAGTTTCCGGCTTCCCAATTGATCGGATTTGGCTCGCACGTACATGCAACCCGTCTTGAGTTGGCTAAATCGTGCGGGTGCCACGCCGTCGTCACGCGGGGCAAACTGCACCAATCCGTGCGGTCGTTGCTACGAGAGTGGTGCGATTCGGCTGCTGCGAAGTAGCGACCAAGATAAGTTTGTGAAGTGCTAGCTAGTTCGGCGGTCAACACGAGCCAGGTTTTCCCTTTCGTTTTTCGCCAAATTCACGTAATCTACTAGCGTAGAGCTTTTGCAACGGAAAGCGATCCTACATGGAAATAGGGCAGTTCAATATGAGTCCTCGCAATCTTCAAGTGTCATCTGTGGTCGTTATTGCCTCTGTAGCGTTCGCCACGGTGGCGTTGGCCACTGTGTCGTTCGCCACCAGGGTAGAAGGCGCGCCGGCAGAACGTAGCGGCGGCATCCTTGAGCAGCTTGGAAGCTTTGACCAAGTAGGAAACGCTCAACCGGGCGGCGAGATAAAAGTAAGCGCGCATTTACGGTCGACAGCGGACAATGAGGGGATCTTGGATGTGATCGCCGAACTCGCGCCAGACTGGCATATTTATTCCGTCACTCAAAAACCAGGCGGGCCGCGACGTACTGAGATCATTTTGGAACCGTCGAATGACTATCAATTGACCGGCACGTTTACGCCCGACCAGCCGCCGCGCGTCTACGAACTCAAGGATATCTACGATATCCCCTTGGAAGACCATGCGAAGAGAGTTATCTGGTCGGCCGGATTTCGGCTGAACCCAGGTGCAAATCTCGATGCCGTCGAAATCCGTGGTCATTTGGTTGGTCAGGTTTGCCAGGAAGGGGGGCAGTGTATTCCCCTTTCGGAATTGGAAACGACTTTTGTTGCTCGCTTGCATGAAAATGGGGGCCAGGGGAGTCAGCTTGCCAGTCGCGTGCCGGCGTCCACGGCCGAGTCCGCAGCGCCGCCGAATGTCGGCCCGCGTACCACGGCTGGGGCACGCGAAGGGAATGGAGCAGCGGTTGGTTCGTTGTTGGCAACCGCCCCGTACCGAGCATCCGCCATGCATGCCACTTGGCAGGGTTGGGTTGATGCGCAAGGCGTACAGCCGGGTGATTGGATCACTGTGTACTTTCGCGCCGTTCCGGACGCTGGCTATCACGTCTATGCCTACGAACCATCCGATGCGAAGGCAATTAGCTATAAGCCGACAATCGTCGGCCTGGCCAACGCCTGGCCTTCCACCGAGATGGAGCCTGACAATCCGCCAATTGAAAAAGAGTTATTGGGTCAGCTCCAGCGGTATTACGAAGGTCCCGTGGTTTGGTCTTTTTGTGTGCAGGTACCGGAATCGATATCGGCTGGTGCGCAGGAACTGCGCGGTTCCCTCGGCTATCAAACATGCACATCCCAAAGTTGTGACCCACCTGCGGGACTCGATTGGCGTGTGACGATACCGGTGGGTAGCCAACCGGAGGGAAGTATGTCGTTGGGGAGCTTCTTGTCGGACGGGTCGCTGTCTGACGGGGGTGCTGTGGAATTCTCTGATTCTAGCTACGGTGCTGCGATCAAGCTGGCTCGCACGACAAGTTGGATAAAATCCAAGGGTGGAGCGAATTCCGGTCCTGGCACGGGATCGTTGGCTCAAGCGAATGTGGGGCTATGGGAGTTGCTTAAGAACATCGGTATCGGCTTATTCGGCGGACTGATATTGAACCTAATGCCCTGTGTTCTGCCGGTGATAGGGCTTAAGGTCCTGTCCTTTGTAGAGCAAGCAGGACAAAACAGGTGGCGAATTTTTGTGCTTAACATCGTCTATTCCGCTGGGATCATCGCGGTTTTTCTGGTACTGGCGACGTTGGTGGCATTTGCCAAGTTCAATTGGGGCGAACAGTATAACAATCCTAGTTTCGTAATTGGAATGGCGGGATTGGTGTTCGTGATGGCGCTCAGTTTCTTAGGGGTTTGGGAAATTCCAATCCCTGGATTTTCTGGTGGAAGTAGTAAAATTGCATCGCAAGAGGGTTTTCAGGGGGCGTTTGTCAAAGGGGTCATTACCACAATTCTGGCCACACCCTGCAGTGGTCCTTACTTGGGGCTGGTTTTGGCATATGCGTTCGGAAAACCTCCCTACGTTGCGTACTTGGTATTCGGGAGCATCGGCTTGGGGATGTCGCTCCCCTATTTGATTATTGGAGCCCGGCCGGAATTGGTCCGCAGTTTGCCTCGTCCCGGCGTGTGGATGGAAACATTTAAGCAATTTCTGGGATTTGTCATGCTGGGGGCGGTTGTCTATTTGTTTTCCACGATATCCAACCCGCATTTACTGGTCCCCACCTTGGGGCTTTTATTTTCGTTGTGGTTTGGATGCTGGCTGGTAGGTCGAATTCCCAGTACGGCTTCAGCCGATCAGCGCGCACGAAGTTGGCTTGTAGCGGCAGCGTCCGTCGTGTTCTTAGGTTATTTTTCGTTTCAAGTTTTGGGCAATTATAGCCAAGTGGTTGAATCGGACGTATTTGTGCGTGGCAAACCTTTCGTAGCGGTTAAGGACGGGAAAATTTTATGGCGAAACTATTCGAAACAGTTACGGCAGGAGGCATCCGCCGCGGGGAAGACGGTGATGGTCGAGTTCACTGCGAGTTGGTGTCTGACCTGCAAGTCGAACCTCTTGTGGGCGATCGAAACGGAGTCGGTGCGCAATTTATTGCAAGAGAACCAAGTCGTGCCGTTGTTAGCTGATTGGAAGGACGAAAACAACGCTGAGATCAAGGAGGCGTTGAAAGAATTGGGCAGTATCTCGGTACCCCTGTTGGCGATCTACTCAGCCGACGATCCTCTGCATCCCATCATATTGCGCGACCTCATCACCAAGAATCAGCTCGTGGTGAATCTAAGAAAAGCGGGAGCGTCCCAGACCGGCTATGCCACGGCGTCCAAAGAGTCGCGCCCGTAGGGAACGTAGATGGGTCACTAGTGGTCTCGATTCATCGACGGTCGGTTCGTCGATCGGGTCAGCGAGCTGTATTTGCGCTGGGTCGGCCGCCTGTCGCGGCTGGATTTTTGAGAACAATCCGCAAGTTGTGTCGTTTGGAATGACGAAACATAAACTCTTGTGATGTATAGGTTTGAGTCGTCATCGCGGTGTTCGCTTAAATGCTTTTTGAAGAAATCTTTAAAAAACACAAATAAATTGAAACGCAGGCGTTGACAGCCAGAACGTACTCACTAAGATGGGAAAACTCGCCGAGGGGGAAACCCGTCGGAGAGTGACAGATCTTTGACAATTTGATAGTTATTTCCTCTGAGACTTCGATTTTAGGATCGAAGCTTGAATGAGACTTTGCGATATAGGTACTTGCATTTGGGGCGACCTCAGTGCAGGTATTTATTGTCAAGCATTTTAATTTGGCTAGCCAATCCTGGCCACCTTTGGGTGGTTAGGTTAAGCATCCATTAATTGAAGGGTTTGATCCTGGCTCAGAATGAACGTTGGCGGCGTGGATTAGGCATGCAAGTCGAGCGCGATCTTGTTTTTTGAAGCTTCGGCCGATTAA
>JAQCHP010000046.1 GCA_027619595.1 Planctomycetota bacterium | reverse complement strand
GATTTTCTCCTCGCCCTAGAGTCTAATTATTGGGGAGGAAACTGTCTCAGGGTCATTGACACAAAGGGAGCTTCAGATTGATCTAGCCGATGGCTCGTTCGAAGAACGCATGGCGGTGGGCAGCGAAGAAGATGCATACCTACTTGAAGCGTGGCCATACACGGATAGCAAACTCAGTTTACAACTCCGCAAGTTCGCTATTCACCCGGACGACGAGAATCGGCTGGGCGAATTGAGCGAGCCACTTTGGTTTTTTTCGTTCCCCATTAGCCTGGAGCCCGAGAAACTCATTCCAACGATCCTTCCACAACTCGAGGCCGCATCCCACAAAGAGATCTTAGAAGTTGCGCAGGTGTGCAATTTCACAGGTTCCCCTAATCGATGGATCGATACAGGCACATTGCCTGAAGCAATCGAAGCGAATTTGCAGGAGATGGACTTGGTTGCCCAGTCACTGGCAGTGCGCGATTTGCACCGGCTTATGCGGGAAGAGGGAGAATCGCCAGAAAGTTTGGGAGCGATTGTGCGCGGTTATGCCCACCTATGTGTTCTCACGCGACATTACTGGGGTTACACGAGCGAAGTATTTTCCGCTCGGGCCTTACTCTATGCGGAACGACTCGTGGCCCGCAATCGTGATGCGACGATCGGTCGATGGCATCGCGCCTATGCGGCAGCATTGTCAGGGTGTCATGCTTTTGCATTAGAAGATCTCGACTGGATCGCACAGCAGCCCGAAGGGTCGGGAAACGACGTTCCTGCTCCGTGGTGTCGATTGATCGCCCCAGTTTGCAAATACGATTTGGATTCGCTGCACTCCCTTGCCGGAGAGGAGCCATCGATCGAACAGGCGGCGCATGTTTTATCGTTCGACGCGGCAAACGCTCAAGGCGATATCCAATTGTCTCAGGCGGTGGGTATGGATACCTTAGAATACGCTCCTGGCGACCTAGGAGTCTATTATCGTTTAGGATCCGCCTCGGCGTTAAGGATGCAGCGATGGTCCGCGCGGGCAACTCCGCTGGCAATTGCCAACACATTCTTGTTCGTCTGCTCAGCGCGAGCGGGAATACCTGATGCCATCAAAGAATTGGCAGGAAAATATGTCGACGTAGTTGGGGACGCGGCGAACGATTCCGCCCAGTTGCTAGATGTCGGGTCTGGTCTCATTTATTCCGTACGGAGAATTTCTGAACTACTCCGCGAGGCCGACACGACAACTGCGATCCATGGCCTTCCCTGGCGAAACATCGCTTTTCTGGTGGATGAAGAACTGTTCTTGATGGTCGTGGGGCAGCTCGAAAATGCGTCCAACGCGGTCGAGTCCGACTTGCGGGACCAAGTGGAAGCCCTCTTGCCACTGGTGAAGGGGCACCGCTATGCGCCCTACGTAGAATCATTTGCGTTCAATAAATCCACGGAACAGGCCGCCCGTCGTTCGACGCTTGATCGATTGAAACCGGGCTATACTCGCTGGCATATGGAGTCCTTTCGGAGTGCTGTGTTTTACCATAGTAGTCCCGATGTTTCGAAGGGTTTCACAGATTTGATGACGCGAGAGCATTTCGCGCATGACTTGGAGTATGCGTTTTCTAATTACACGACGTCGACAAAGACGCAAGAGAAGATCGCCAAAGAACTACGAGCTGTCTCGCCGCATTCCCCTTATGCGCTTCAATATACAATTTCTACCAGTTCCGACGCCGACTCAGTTCAACTGAAGAAATGGGAAGTGGAAGCGGAAAACAATTTTCAAGCGATGCATGCACTTTCGCAACACTATCTTTCCAAAGCCCTGGTTCCGGACGCGATTCGCTGCTTGGAGCGTGCTTTGGCACTCCGACAAGAGGAAACAGCTTTTAAACAATTGGCTGACATTTATTGGCGACAGAACGAGGTGGAGAAATGGGAGTTAACTTGGAATCGCTTTCTCGAAACACCGCCTATGGGCTTGGAGCACGTCGATGCCCACACGGAACTAGCTTATGGCCTCATTTGGCTCAATCGATTGGACGAGGCTCTCAAGCATGGGCTAGAAGCTGCGAAGCCCTATTCAGCGATGGGCCTTCAGGTCGCTGCCGTCTGTTACGAAGCCCGCAAAGAATACGACGAGGCGCACCTTTGGTGGCAACGTCTCAGCGAATTCTATGGCGGAGAATCGCGATTCGAATGGTATCTCTTTTGTCGTCGTACCGGACATGGAGATGTAGCAGCTGCCCTTCAAATGGCTCGGAAGTATGCTGACGAAGTGCAAAGGGACGACAAGTCAAATCACGCGATCGATGTTGCGTTGGTCGAAATGATGGACGGTTCGACCGGCCGCGCTGCGGAAATCATGCGGTCGGAATTCGAAAAACGGCACGAGTCGTGGTATCTCGCGCATTTGGCATTGTTGGCGCTGCGCTCTGACGATACAGAAGTTCGTCAGAGTACGCTCGATGAACTAACAAATCTGCTCGCGCAAGTGGACGATGCGGCGGGAGGTTCTGGAGTCTATTCCCGGATTACGCGAGCCATAATCGATCGAATCAATGACCGAGTAGTCGAAGATGCTCTCGTGCAAACAATCCTGGACGAAGTGCGCGATCAAGGGGCGATTCTGGGAGAGATCCTGGCATCACAAGGGGATGAGGCGCGGGCTGCGGGGATGTGGGACGCGTCTATCGCTGAACCCCCCAACTACTTTCGATATGCCGCGACACTGGCTGGGTTCCGCCGCTTACAGCAACAGGACATCCAGCCACTTCCCTGGGCGGGAATTCAGGAAGGAGCTAAGACGACAGGCGATAATGGCGATTGATTAGCCTACGTAACACAGCTCGCGGTAAGAGGGTTTCGCGGAGCTTACGGTGACGACGTGGGATCTAACCTTCGAGGCCGGGATAGGCGACTAAGGGAGAGTCAGGCTCATCCGGTTGCAGGAGCCAAGCCTGTCGCCCTGGGTAGCACTTTGACACCTTGGCGTTTAATTCCGGTCCTCGGTCGTGCGCCCAAAGTACCTTCGACGTTGCGAGGTCGGCGCCGTTATAGATCCATTCAACTTCGGCATTGTGCTCCGGATTGTATTTTACGAACACAATACTGGGGCGTGAATCTTGTTGTAACTGCGACAGCATTTGAGTGCGACGTTGGGACCAATGGATGGGGTTAACGAAATGCGGCGACCACGTGACGGCGAGTGCAATCGTCTGCAAGGCGACTAATGCTAGGACGAATCCACTGCCGTGTCCCAACGTATGGGTAGCGTGAGCACCACGCGCTTGATCGATTTGATTCTTCAGCCATCGTAGCGCGACACCGGTGAATATCACAGCGATCGGCACTAAGGGGGCGACGTAATGCGACATCACAGCGGGCACGAAACTATGGAGAACGAATTGAATTCCAAACATGAGTCCTAGAACAATGTACAGGCGCGGGCGTGGCTGAATCCAAAGGCAGAAAAATGGCAGGATGCCGAAGATGCTCCAGCCAGGCACGATGTGGAGGATTCGTCTCCCCCAACGCTCAACGTACCCCAACACGGTGTGCGCTTCGCGATAGTTGTCCATCGCTAGTGTCTCATAGACTTGGCGAATCGAATCGTAATGGTAAGGCTGCGTCGGAGTGTTAGGGGTCGCCCACATGAAATTGGGGGCAATCGCATATTGCTTTTCGTGAAATTGGTAGGGCAACTCCGTCCATCTTCCTGTGGCGGAATGGTTGTGCATGACTTGCAGTGTCATGCCAGCCGCTAGGACCAACAATCCAGGTATCGCCGCGACGTAGCATCTTGATTGCGACCACCATCTATTCTGCACCGTTAGGTAGAGCAGGTAGCCGCCCGCCATGAGGCAGAAGAGTCCGGTCTGGAAAACGCAAGCAAGACTGCACCAGCGCCGAGCGCCAAGACCGCTTGAACCATCCTGGATTGTTTCCATGTCGTGTGGTGCTTAAGACGTCGGCATCTCAGGAGTCCGCCCAATACGAGGGACGCTCCTGCCATCGCGACCCATCCGTTGGTGAACCTTTGTGACCAATACATTTGCCATACGGGATGCAACGCCACCAAGAGCCCCAAGCACAAAGTCCAACGACGCGGAAAGTGGCCGCGGAGAGCCCAGGTGAGACACGCCGAAGCAAGTCCTGCGCACATCCAAAGGCCAGCCACCTCCGTTCCCACCGAGATCGTTCCAAAAGCCAGCAGCAATCCAGTTCCAATCGGATACTTGGATGCATACGACGGCTCAAAGATTGTGTACACTGATTGAAAGGCAGTCCACTCCTGGGGTGTTGGATTGGCCAAACGCCCGTGACACAAAGTATCGGAGATTAGAAGGTAGCCAAAGTCATCGTGGATGATCGGCGTTGGCCAACGGGTCAGCGAAATGGCCATGGCGACGCAGAAGGCTACTACGCCAACAAAAAGTGGCCGAATTGTGTCGTTGCGTAGAATAGAAGATAGTTGAATCATGCGACGGGTTGGCAATAGTTCGTAGAATGACTCGGGAAATCGGCCGTGCGAAAGTCTAGATCACGCCAAGGAATGGGCGTGTAAATCGGGTGAGGGATCTGCTTGACGACGGCCAACGGCGGTATTTTGGACTGGCGGTCGTTGCGGTCATGGCGGCGGTAACGGTCGTGCGAGCCTGAAAATCGAGGTCGGATCGTAGTGCTTACCATTGCGTCACCCCAAATCATTTGACCTTCCCGGCGAAGAAAATAGGCAGTGTGTTATGTACCGGAAGTGGTTCGTGCTCAGACCGGTCATCGTGTTCCTATTGGTGGGGGCTGGGATTCCGTCCGTGCTCGCCGACGACGAGTTAGCAAGAAAGGCCGGTCCGGCCACTGTCTCAAGTCAGCGATTGCCGACCAAAGTGTCTACAGATCATTTGCCGAATTGCATACGGGTTAACGAGAAGGTATTTTCGGGCGGCCAACCGGACGGTGAATTGGGATATCAGGAGCTACAGGCGTTCGGCATCAAAACCGTTATCAGTGTCGACGGGGCTGTTCCCGATGTCGAAACTGCCGCAAAGTACGGTCTACGATATGTGCACCTGCCCCATGGCTACGACGGTATTTCGGCGGCTCGCGCGAAGGAACTGGCCAAGGGAGTGCGTGACTTTGAGGGGCCCATTTATTTGCACTGCCACCACGGCATGCACCGAAGCCCAGCAGCGGCCGCAGTGGCATGTGTTACGGCTGGATTGTTGCTACCGGCTGAAGCGATCGAAGTGCTCGAAATCGCCGGGACAAATCGTGGCTATCGTGGACTCTACCAGTCGGTCAAGGATGCGACGCCGGTGGACGGCTCGGACCTTGATCGGTTGGTCGTCGATTTTCGGAGTCAGGTCGATGTCCCGCCGATCGCCGATGCGATGGTCGCTTTGGAGCGTATTCTCGATCACCTCAATGCGTTTGCTGCGGCCGGATGGCAGGCGTCACACGATCAGCGTGGCTTGGAGCCATCTCACGAAGCATTGTTGTTGCGTGAACAATTCACGGAGCTGTTGCGCATCGAAAATGTCCAGAAGCAGCCAGATGAGTTTGGCAAGCTAATTCGTGATTCCGAGTTGGCGGCTGAAGAGATGGAACAGGTGCTACGAGACTTCGGCCAGGAAGTCAGTCGAAAGGATCGAGGCACGGAACAATTGGGTAGCTTGATCCAACGTATCACAAAAAACTGTAACGCGTGCCACGAAAAGTTTCGCGATGTCCCTTTGAACGAAAAGCATGATGCGTCTTGAGCGGACGCTCTTTGCTCCGTTGTTTTCGAGAGAACCGCCTGACAGACAAATTAGGACTGAGATTCACGAATGCGCCTTGATAGTCAGTGAGTGAATGGAAAGGGAGTGGTGAAGTGAATCAGCATCCGGGATGGTTGGTGGCAGGCTTGGGGATCTTAATCACGGCGTGTGGTGTGGCCTGGGCATTTTCGGCTCGAATTCCCTGGCTGGGGCGGCTGCCGGGGGATATCGCGATCGAACGGGAAAACTTTCGCTTCTATTTTCCCGTTGTGACTTGTGTTCTGCTGAGCCTAGTCTTGACCGCGTGTGCTTGGTTGTTTCGCTACTTCTCTCGATGACTCCCATGTGCCGATCGTCAAGAGAATTTGCTGTGGTCCTTCCCACACTTTATTAACATTTTACTTTCGGACCAGCCTTTGAAATCGCATCCCGTTCACCTCGCAGGCAATGAGGTTCCCCTCGGCGTCGGCGGCCAACATGTGCGGAATACGGAACTCACCCGGAAGAATCCCTTCCTGGCCCCACGTGGCAACCACTTTGCCTTGATCACTTAGCTGCAAGATTCGGTTTTCCGGGCCACACGATACGAATAAGTTGCCCTGCGGGTCGTAGGCGAGTCCTAAGGCGGTCATTCCATCCCATACTTCCAAGACGTTTCCCTCCTTGTCGAACACCTGGATGCGTTTGTTGCCACTATCGCCGATGACAATTTGTCCCTTGGAATCGATAGCGATCGAGTGCGGGACGCTCAACTCACCGCGTCCGCTGCCTGGCTTGCCCCAAGTCCTGATTAGTTTGCCGTCCGGTGCAAATGTCATGACGCGGGTATTGATATATCCGTCAGAGATATAAACGATACCGTGGGCGCCGAAAGCGATATCGGTTGGCTTGTTGAACTGATTTTCGGCGGCTCCGGGACTATTTAAAGTGCCGAGCGTAAGCAGAAGTTCGCCCGTCGGAGTAAATTTGCGAACTACGTGCTGTTGGATATCGGTGATCCAAATGTTGTCGTCATGGTCGATGCGCATTCCATGCGGTTTGGCAAATACGCCGTCACCCCACGTGCGCACGAATTGGCCCCGCTTGTCGCAGCAGATGACGGGATGTTGACCGCGGTGCAGCAAGAAATAGTTGCCTTGGCTGTCCACGGCGGCGGCAGAACAGCCGGCCAGTTGAATCGACGTGGGGAGTTTGAAGAAGTCGAGCTGAGGTTCGTATTTGAATGTCTCCACGGCGAAAACGGATGACGTTGCCGCTAGGCTCCCAATTAGCAGGAGACTACGTAGCAGCCGCACGGATGTATTTGAAGGTCGCTTCATAAATTGATTCCTTTTCGAGTTGCGTTCTTGTACCGTCGGATGCTCGGAGTGCCAAGCAGCTGGGGACAGATAGTTTACATTGTAGAACAGTTGTCCTCAACTGTTTTTGCGTTTCGCGAGAGGTTTACCAGATTTTTTTCTGGGTCTTGGATGTATAGCGGCGTCGTTTGGTACGCAAAGCAGCTGGGGACAGCTGCTCTACAATGAAGCTGCGAGATTTAGTTTCTGGGGTTCGGATGTGTTGTGACGTCGTTTGGTACGCGAAGCAGCTGGGGACAGCTGCTCTACTATGGGTTACGTGGGGTTGCGGCAATCGCACCACGCACACCACAATATGACCATAATTGGATACCGTATTTCGGTATTTTGACGGGCGTCTGGCGGACTTATGAGGCAGCATGAGCGGTTCAGTTTTGGTAACGGGGGGTGGCGGCTTTATTGGCACGTGGGTGCTTCGAGAACTCGTCGCGCGCGGGATGCGACCGGTTGTTTACGACATGCAGCGGAACTCCGATCGATGGCGCCGAGTATTGGGCGCCGATGAAGCAAAAGTCAGTTTCGTCGCAGGGGACTTATTGGATCGACGGTTGCTCCAGAAAACGGCAGATGACCATCAAGTGACCCACATTGTGCACCTAGCGGCACTGCTCACTCCCAATTGCCAACAGGACCCTTATGCGGGCTGCGAGGTGAACGTGCTAGGGAGTATGGCCCTGTTCGAGTTGGCTCGCACGAGTGCCCGACCAATAGGAGGATTTGCCTACGCCAGCTCGTTTGCAGTTTACGGTCCCGAAGTGGATGACAGTTCACTGGGATTGAAGTTGGCGGACAACCGACCGCCATCCTTCTATGGAGCTTTCAAGATGGCGGTGGATCTCATCGCCGAACAATATTGGCGGCACTTTGGTATCGCTTCGGTTGGGATTCGGCCCCATGTTGTGTATGGGCCGGAACGCGTCGTTGGCCTCACCGCAGGGCCATCGCAGGCAGCTCGAGCGGCAGCACTTAGCGAACCTTATACGATCAATTACACCGGTAAGGTTGGGTACGACTACGTGGAAGATGTAGCCAGAGCGTTTGTGCAATCGGTGCTGGAGACTCCCCCCGGATCCCATGTTGTCGATCTTCCTGGTCAGGTGGCGACAACCGAAGAATTTGTGCGAGTAATTGACCGGGTCGTACCGGGTGCCGGCGCACGTCTGACAGTCGACGGACCTGCGATACCGGCGAATATTCCTCCGCAACCGAATTACATCACGGGGCTCTTTCCCAACTGGCGAAGCACGACGTTGGAAGAGGGTGTTCGACGCACGGTTGACTTTTATCGTCAAACAATAGACGGCCACGAAAACTGTCGATAGCAGGCGATGACGTTCGCGAGCAACCGACTCAAGAATTGGTGACATCACCCGATGAATATCTCGTTTGAATCGCTCAACGACTTCTGTATTCGCGTCCTGACGCAAGCAGATGTCTCGCTACGTGATGCGAAAATCGTGTCTTTGGCGCTCGTCACCACCGACGCAATGGGTGTATTCACGCATGGTACGAAATTGTTGTCCGGGTATCTCAAAAAGTTGCAAGGGGGTGGGTACCAAGCTACTGCGGTGCCACGAATCGAGCGAGAGGGACTCGGCTGGGCGATCGTTGATGGCGGGTCGGCCTTGGGGCAAATAGGTAGTGCGTTTGCCATGCAGACGGCGATTGCCAAGGCACGAAATGTGGGGATCGCGTACGTGGGACTGCGTAACGCGGGTCACATTGGCGCGGCCGGTTATTATGCCGCTTTAGCTGCTCGAGAAGGGTGCATCGGAATGGTAACCGGAAACGATATTCCAAGCGTTGCAGCTCCCGGTTCACTTGGGGCTGTCTTAGGCAGCAATCCCATTGCTTTCGGTGTTCCGGTTGGCCAAGGGGATCCGATCCTCTTGGACATTGCGACAGCGGCCGTGGCAGGAGGTAAAGTTTATGCCGCTCATCAAAGGGGCGAGTCGATTCCCTCAAATTGGCTGATCGGTCCGGACGGTAAACCAACGACCGATGGCAGTCTCTACCCGCAGTCTGCGGCCCTGGCACCCATGGCTGGACACAAGGGGTATGGGTTCGGCTTATGGTGTGAGATTCTTTCAGCGATTTTGCCCGGGGGTAACATGACGTGGCAGGTTGGCAGCTGGATTTTTGACGATCCGGCTCGGCCTTCTTGGCACAACGCTTCTTTTATCGCGATGGATGTGGGGGCGATGGTGCCCCGCGATCAATTTGAGCGGCGATTGCAGGCGTTAATCGATGAAATCCATGCGGCTCCGACTGCGGAAGGTGTGGAAGGAATTTTGTTGCCGGGGGAACGGGAATGGCGGAATTTTCATCGAGTACAATCGGAGGGGATTGACCTGCCGCCCGATGTCGTAGAAAAACTATCACAGGCTGCCGCTTGTGTTGGACTTCCCGCCTTCGGTTAGGTCAATCCCGCTGGCGTACTTTACACTGGCGTATCCACATCGCAATTTCTTAGTTCCTGGTTCGAAAAGATTTTTCTTGAAAGTAGAGATGGTTCAACGATGAAACTTGTGCGTTATGAGACCGGTTCCGGTACAGTGAGTTATGGTCGCCGTCATGATGATGGGCGTGTGACGCGGATCACGGGGAATCCACTCGAGTCGTGGACCGATACCAATGAGACGGCTGACGTCAAGAAACTCCTGGCACCGATCGAGCCGCGAGACATCATTTGTATCGGACTGAATTATCGCAAGCACGCCGCTGAAGGGAACCAAGCTATTCCCGAGTTTCCCGTCGTATTCATGAAGAATGTTGGCGCACTACAGAATCCAGAAGATCCAATCATCCTGCCGCGTCAACTTCGGAGCGATGCCGTCGACTACGAATGTGAGCTGGCAGTTGTAATCGGACGTGAATGCTACAACGTCAAAAAGTCGGATGCGCTAAAGTATGTATTGGGTTATACGTGCGCTAACGATGTGAGTGCGCGAGATTGGCAGATCCAAAAAGGGGGGAGCCAATGGTGTCGCGGAAAAACGTTTGCGACTTTCTGTCCGTTGGGGCCGTGGATCGTTACAGCTGACGAAATTGCCAATCCCAATTCCTTGCCCATTAAGACGGTGCTCAATGGCCAAACCATGCAGGATTGGAACACAAACGACATGATCTTCGATGTCCCTACGTTGATTGAATTTCTGAGTGGCAGTACGCGGCTACTTGCCGGGACGGTCATTTTGACCGGAACGCCGCATGGAGTCGGTAGCGCGAGAAAGCCCCCCGTTTTCTTGCAGCCGGGAGATAAAGTTACCATCGAAATCGGCAGCATTGGATCGCTAACGAATCCTGTGATTGAAGAAACTGTTTAGTTCTTGTTGCCAGTGTCGGCGAGCATCGTAATCTTGGGGGAATGGATCATGGACTGTCGAGATGGGGGATTTTTTCGCCAATTTGCCATTCCGCACTTGGTAGTTATGGTGTTGCTGTTGACGGTCACCATGAGTCCATTTGTGGTTCTGGCGGGTGACGGGACGGCGCAGTTTATTGACCATTCGTTATTGGTAGCACCTGATTACCCTTGCACATGGCCCTCGTACCCATTTCCACGATTTCAAATCGTGCACTCCAGGACCATCGGTCGATCGTCGGTGTACAATGTTGATACGCTGTTGATCGACGGAAATACGGGCACACAATTGGACGTCCCACCCCACTCCGTCGCCCGGCCCGATCTGCACCGAGAAAAATCGGGGCCATTCGGTCTCTCGTATACGGATACGATTGAGCCTTGGCAGTTTGGGGGAGAGGCCTGCGTGGTCGATGTTCGCGAGTTGTTGGATCAGGCGCCCAATGGCGTGAGTCCTTTAGTTCAGCCGGAGCATGTCGAACGATTCGAGAAGGTGAACCGAAAGTTGCGGTTCGGCGATGTGGTGCTGTTCCGCAGCGGCTATTCGGATAAATACTATCGGCCCTTTCCTGAGGGTAGCCGTTATGTGGCCGATCCATTAGAACGCGAGACGCCCGGTTTTCCCGACCCTCACCCCGATTGCATGGAGTTGCTGGGGAAACGTGGCGTGATGGCCTTGGGTACCGACAGTGCCAGTATGGGGCCGCTCCCCGATCTAGGAGAGCCTACCCATTACGCGGGCTTGAAGTATGGGATGATTTGGACGGAGAGCGCGACGAACCTCAGTACGTTACCAGCGACCGGGGCGTATTATTGCATGCTTGGTCCTAAGCATCAGGGGGGGCCGTACGGAGAATGTCGAGCGTTTTCGATCGTGGGGGGCGATTTGCCTCGACGACTGATCGAAGCCGCGAAACAAAAGCTCGCTGTTGATCTTTCACCGACCCTTGCGCCTGATTTTCCTGTGACATCCCCGGGGAGTCGTGCCGGTGAGCATCGTCAGGCGTACGTCAAGGTCGATTTCTTGTATTCCGATTATCTTGATATGTGGCATCACACGCATTGGATGGATGCGATGGCCGGTACCCATCTTGTACCACCAGCATTTGCATTGCCACCAGAAGGTGCCAATCCACAATATGCGGAAGAGGTGCGTGTTTGGCTGGCTGAATTTGAAAAGGAGTACGGTCGGCGCGGTACGAGTTCCATGACCGCCGATAAAGTTCCGTTGGATTGGACGTGTGGTACGGTGCGCGTGATCGACGTTCATTCCCTGGTGGGGAGTACGTCGGCAAAAGACTGGCCCTTCTCGCCGGCGATTACACCAGAACATATCCAGTCGTTCGAAAAGAAGTATGGTGTTCTCAAGATGGGCGACGTGGTCCTGTTTTACACGGGACATATCGACAAGTATTTTCGGGCGCAACCGAACCACTTGGGGGTCTGGTCAGATCCACTGACAGGTAAGAGTGAAGGTTGGCCTGCCCCGGGACCCGACACCATTGTCTACCTTAAGAGCAAAGGGATTCGATGTGTAGCCACGGACGCTCCCGATTTGGGAGGCGTCGATCCACGGCGAGCCGCGATGACCTATTGGGCACTTGGGTCCCGCGAAATGGTGGGGGTCGAATTCCTAGCCAATGTCGCTCAAGTCAAGTCTGGCGACTATTTCCTGTTTGCGGCGCTCAAAATTCGTGATTGCCATGGCGGCCCGGGACGCGCCATCGTGCTGAAGAGCCTACCCTAAGGCTGTCGCTAGCCAGACGAACCCGATCCACTCTTGAGTAGAAATCGATCATTGTTCCATGTCACATGCCATGTCAGATGCCGACGGTTCTATACCTCCCTGGGAAACGGCGGAGCTTCCGCCACCGCGGCCGTTGTCATGGCGGAATTGGAAGAGCTTTGTGGGACCTGGAATCGTGATGATGGGGATCCAGATCGGCGGAGGCGAATGGTTGCTCGGCCCGGCAGTTACCGCTCGGTTCGGTGGTGGGCTCATGTGGATCGCGACGATCGCGATTGTCTTACAGGTGTTCTACAACCTGGAATGTGGTCGGTATGCGCTCTACTGCGGTGAGCCGGTGTTTACCGGTTTCATGCGGATGCGACCAGGTCCCATGTTCTGGGTGGGCTTGATGTTGATGCTCAACATGTCAGCGCTCGTGCCCGGGCTATCAACGCATGGCGCCGCCTTGATCGCTTCCTTGATCTTGGACCGACCACCGACGACAGCCGATAGCGGACTGGTCTCGTGGCTTGCCTATGCGTGCCTTTTTGGTGTTGCGTTTCCGATCCTGTTGGGGGGAAAAGTTTATGACGTACTGCAGGCGGTCATGACGGCGAAAGTGGCTATTGTATTAGGATTTTGTTTGTTGATCGGTGTGACGTGTGTGAGTCGCGAGAACTGGTGGAATGTCTTCAGTGGGTTTGTGAAGTTTGGCAACGTCCCGGTCAGTGACGGTGCGCAAGGGGAAAAGGTAACCAATGCGGTGCTTCACTATTGGGAGCAGGGGGAATGGCCCATCGTTTCGGTAGCGAGCATTGTCATGTTGGGGGCCTTTGCTGGATATGCCGGAGGGGGCGGCTTGGCCAATTCGACGTACAGCAATTTTGTACGCGATAAGGGCTGGGGAATGGGGGGGCAAGTTGGTGCGATCCCCAGTGCCGTTGGTGGCCGCAGCGTCACACTCAGCCATGTGGGAAAGGTGTTTGAGCTCAACCCAGAAAACTTGCGTCGTTGGCGGGGTTGGTGGCAATACGTATGGACCGATCAAGTACTTATCTGGGCACCAGGCTGTTTTATGGGAATGGCGCTACCTGCCCTAATTTCCATGCAGTTCACGCAGTACTCGACGGTCACATCCGAAGATCAGTTACGGGTAGCGCAGGCCGTTGTGACTGCCGACGGAATTCGCCATGCGATGTTTACTCCGCTGGTAGCGAAACTACTGTGGATCGTGGCCCTTTTCACTGGCATGATGGTTATGCTCCCCAGCCAGATGTCCGTTGTAGACGATTTCAGTCGCCGGTGGACCGATGCGATTTGGACTGCCAACAGTCGCGTACGATCATCGATGCAGTCGCATCAGGTGAAGTACATTTACTATGCGATTTTGGGCAGTTATGTGCTTTGGTCTTTCGTGTGCGCCTACTTTTTTAGCAAACGTCCGAAACTCATGACCGATTTCATCGCCAACTTTAACAATCTGGCACTAGGGATCACTGCCTTTCAATTATTGTGGATCAATAATGTCTTATTGCCACGAGAAGTGCGTCCCAAATGGTATCATTCCCTAGGTCTTGTAGCCTGTGGAATATTTTATCTTGGTTTGGCCCTGCTCGTTTTTCGTTATGTGATTTACCCAGTGATCGTAACTTGGGTGTTCCAAATTTGAAAATGCTCGTGAAGGAACTGTTGTAATGCCGTTGTTCGATTTGTCAGACCGAGTCGCGGTCGTTTCCGGTGCTGCCAGCGGGATGGGGCGTGCCTCGGCACTGGCGTTGGCTCAACAGGGTGCCGACTTACTGCTCGCCGATTTGAACCAAGATGGATTGCAAAAAACGGCGGACGAAATTGCAAAAATGGGTCGGCGAGCATCGGCGTTGGTATGCAATGTATCGGATCCGGCGGCCATCGGTCGACTCTTTTCTCAATTAGATCGGGAGTATGGGCGGATCGATTTTTTGGCCAATATTGCGGGCGAGGGATTCCTGGCGAAACCAGAAGAGATTTCGCTGCAGCAAGTGCAAGAGGTATTTCAAAACTTGGTATTCGGCAGATTCTGTATGTGCCAAGAGGCTGGCCGCAGGATGCTCAAGGTGGGGAAGGGGAGTATTGTTAATATTGGTTCCTTGGCGAGTATTACGGCGATGGGGCGTGGGCATATCGCCTATAGTATGGCGATGGGTGCCGTCGTGCAGATGACTCGAGAGTTGAGTACGGAGTGGTCGGGGCACGGTGTGCGAGTCAATTCCATCCTGCCGGCACAGGTCATGAATCCTTCCTTGGAGAAACGTATTGCTGCCGATCCACACATTCAAGAGCAGTGGTTAAGTGGTATTCCCAGCGGACGGCTTGGTCGGCCCACTGATATTCAGGGTCTGATCGTTCTGCTCGCTTCCGACGCGTCATCGTGGATTACCGGAGCAAATATTCCGATGGATGGCGGCAATTTGGCTGCGAATGCCGGGGCGTCGATGCGTCATCGCTAAGATATCGCAAGAACAAACGACTAGCAATGAATAGATAGGTTCATGGAAAAAAAAGATCTTCTCCGCCTTTTTCGTACAATGTTGGTGATTCGGTCCACCGAAGAGGAACTCGCTCGATGCCACCAGCGTGGTTTGATTTTTGGCGCGTGCCATACCTATGTTGGACAAGAAGCGATTGCAAGTGGCGTGTGTTTTCACTTGACCCATCACGATGCAGTGTTCAGTACACATCGCGGACACGGACACGCTTTGGCCAAAGGGATGCCGCCCGGTGAACTGATTGCGGAGTTGTTCGGACGGTCAACGGGTTGTTCGCAGGGGCGTGGCGGTTCGATGCATCTCTTTTCGCCCGAGATTGGCATGATGGGGACGAGCGGCATCGTGGGCCCTTGCATTCTACAGGCCTGCGGAGGTGGGTACAGTTCGAAGATCATGAAATCTGGACACGTTGCCGCTGCATTTTTTGGTGATGGTGCCGTCAATAACGGAGCGTTCCATGAGGGGCTCAACATGGCCAGTATCTGGAAGCTACCGGTCTTGTTCATTTGTGAGAACAATCAATTTGCTACCGAGGTCCCATTTCAATACTCCAGCGGCATCCCGGACGTCGGGCGGCGGGCTGCCAATTACGGTCTCCCCGGCTTTGAGGTCGATGGCAATGACGCATTGGCCGTGGCCGAAGTGGCGGGCGAAGCAGTAGCGCGTGCACGCGCTGGGGGTGGTGCGACACTGATCGAGTGCAAGACCTATCGGACACGCGCGCATGCCGAAGGGATGGGTGATTTCTCGTACAGGACGCGGGAAGAGGTCGAGCAATGGAAAGGACGCTGTCCGATTGCCCGGTTGCGTCAGCGGATGTTGGCGGAATTTCAAATTGAAGAGGCGCAATTGCAGCAGATTGAGGCCGAGGTGGCGGCCTTGGTGGCCCAGTCGCGTGAGCTTGCTGAAAAAAGCCCCATGCCCGACGCTTCGACGGCCAGCATGCACGTGTATTCCGTTCCTAAACCTGCCCCGATGAGCCGTACGCCTCCGGCGCGCGAGGCCGCGCAACCGCGTCTGATCACCTATACGCAAGCGACCCACGAAGCGCTCGCCGAAGAAATGGCTGTCAACCCACTGATCTTTGTCATGGGTGAAGGCATCGGTAAACGTGGCGGGAACTTTATGACAACAGCCGGTCTCTACGACAAGTATGGGACCGACCGGCTTTGTGATACTCCTATTTCTGAACGTGGGTTCGTGGGATTGGCTGGCGGCGCTGCCATGACAGGCACGCGCCCCGTCGTCGATTTTATGTTCGCTGATTTCGTACTTGATGCGGTGGGTGAGATCGTCAATCAGATTGCGAAAATGCAGTACATGTCCAGCGGACGGCTCAAGATGCCTGTGCTATTGCGAGGCTGTATCGGTATCGGCCATTCGGCGGCTACTCATCATTCCGGGAGTTACTACGGTATGTACGCGCAAGTTCCCGGCTTGCGAGTCGTTGTGCCTTCCAATGCCTACGATGCGAAAGGGCTCCTCAAGCGAGCCTTGCGATGTGACGACCCAGTGATGTTCTTGGAACACCGTGAAATCCTCACAGCAAAATGCCATGTCCCGAGCGAAGACTATGAAATTGAGTTTGGCCGTGCGAACGTTCTGCGTGAAGGGACTGATGTTACGGTGGTCGCATTAGCAAGGATGGCGCATCTGACGCTGTCGGTGTGTGAACAACTTGAACAGGAGGGAATTTCCGTGGAAGTGGTTGACCCCCGAACAATTTCACCGCTTGATGTGGAAACCATTTTGCAGTCTGTGGCGAAAACCGGTCGGTTACTCGTCGTTGACGAGCCACCCGCTTCGTGTGGCTTTGCCCATTCGGTGGCCGCTCAAGTGACGCACGGTGGATTTGACGATTTGGATGCGCCGATCCGATGTTTAACGGGTGTCTTCACCCCGACACCGTACAGTCCTTCCTTGGAGCAAGCGGTGGTGCCGTCAGCCGACGCCATCTTGGCAGAGATACGCAGTTTGGTCGACGAGTAGCAGACGAATCGTGATCGTTTGCCGAGCGGCAATGAAGCACGTTACCAAGAGTTAAGCAACCACGGCATGTACTAAGTGCCGCTATCCCTGTACCTCACCGAGGATCGCACGCAGTACGTTGGGCCGAGTCTTATTGTGCCGTGTGCCGATGCCATAACCGATTTGACGTGCGACCAACGCCTGCATCGGCTGAAAACTCTCGGCAAACTCCGCCAGTAGGGCTGCGCCGGTCGGAGTAACAAGTTCGTGGGGCTCTTCACATTGCGAAACGCCAATCCCTCGTGCTCCCAAGATTTCGAGCGTGGCTGCGGTTGGTACTGGAAACCGCCCATGTGCACAGTCAACCCAACCGGTCCCCTCAACGACCGGGGCGGCTAGCACGCGTGGCTTCTGCAGTAATTCCAACGCGATACAGGCTCCGACAATGTCCACGATGGAGTCGATCGCTCCCACTTCATGGAAATGAACCTTCTCGGGATCTTGGCCATGAATTTTTCCTTCGGCCACGGCCACGCGATGGAATACGGCGACCGACCGATCCTGCACCCACGGCGAAAGACTACTACTGCGAATCATTTGCTTGATCTGCGCGAAGTCACGACTCTCGCCGTGGCTATGTCCAGTGGCTTCGTGTGAGTGTTCGTGTGAGTGTTCGTGTGAGTGTTCGTGTGAGTGTTCGTGTGAGTGTTCGTGTGAGTGTTCGTGTGTGTGCGAATGAGGGTGCTCGTGCGTGTGCGGATGCTCATGGTCGTGCGCAGCGTGATCCTGACTGTGCTGGTGAGAATGCGACGGCTTCTTGTCCAAGTGAACGTCGAACTTGACTCCGACGATGCCTGAACGTTGATCCTTTTTCGCATGTATGTGATAACCGGGCAGGTTAAGCTTCGCGAGTTCTTGTTTTAACTGCGTGAACTCGACGCCCAAGTCGATCATCGCCCCTAAGAACATATCGCCGCTAATTCCGCTGAAAATATCGAGGTAAAGCGTGTTCATCCTCGTGGATCCTATCGTGTAAATTATTGTGGTTGTTCAGAAGACGTGGTTGTTCAGAAGACGAAGTCGGTTCTTGTGAGATGCAATGGTCGATCAAGTAGAGACATCGGAAGCCGCTCCCATCGTAGTCGAAGGCTTAGTTAAGAGAAAGTCTCGGCGATTGCGGTTGAGCGGTGCGGGCGGTATGTCGGCGGGTGGCGGGGAAGAATCTCCCTTCGTGCGGTGGGGGTGGTTGCAAGTGCTTGAAATCGCAACTGGGACGGGCTAAATTGGGACCCAATGATGTGACCCCGACCGTCCCTTAGAAGGAGTGACCCGATGCCTGATAATTGTGATGCTGAAAATGATTTGTCCGGACGCAGAGAGTTTATCCGTCGCACGACCGGAATTTTCGTAGGGGGTGCTACAGTGGGAAGCACCGTGGCACTGCTTCCCGCCACCAAGGCTGAGGCGGCCGACAAGGGTTTGACGGCGGAGACGCGGAGTCTGCCTGAAAAGTCGCTTATCCGTCCAGGCGACACCATCCTGTTTCAGGGGGATTCGATCACCGATGCATCGCGGTCGCGCGATGCTCAGAATCAAGAGAATGCCCAAGCTCAAATGGGGTCCGGCTACGCATGGCTGGCGGCATCTTCGTTGTTGGTTGACTATCCAGCGGCGAATCTGAAGATCTATAACCGGGGCATTAGTGGCAATAAGGTCTTTCAGTTAAATGAACGGTGGAAGGTAGACTGTGTCGATCTTCAACCCGACGTGTTGAGTATCTTGATCGGCGTCAACGATTATTGGCACAATAAGGTTGGGGATTATAAGGGTACGATTGAGACGTACGCGACTGACTACCGCAAGCTGTTGGAACGGACTCACAAGGAGTTGCCCGACGTGAAATTGGTACTTTGCGAGCCGTTTCTGGCCGTGTGCGGCAATGTCGATGCGACGTGGCTGCCGACGTTTCAGGAGTTTTCAGAAGTTGCACATAAACTTGCCGAAGAATTTCATGCAACCTGGGTGCCATTTCACGCGATGATTCAACGCGCTTCGCAGGTCGCGCTTCCAGAAGTTTGGGCGAAGGACGGAGTTCATCCAAGTGCCGATGGAGCGTCTTTGATGGCGCATACCTGGTTGAGGGCGGTCGGCGAATAGTCTTACTCTGTATTAAGTACACCTCTTGAAGAAAGGCGACTTGGCAAACTCTCTTCGGCCCACCCCGGCCCTGATCGCCTGTCTTCCCTCGTTCACGTAACCCGAATGCGTGAGGCTGGGAAACTTTGTCTTAGGGGACATCTCTTCTTGCGGATGTATTTGGACTACGTATGATCGTGGGACGCGTCGCTGGATGATGTGTTGGCATGACGTTGACGTGGCCGGTATTCGAGTCGTTCGAGTTACGGTCGGTCTACAGGAGGTTTGGCGTGGTAACGTTATTTTCTGAGATACCTCGACCATTACGTCATGTTTTGAATTTTTGGTTGGTGCTCGGAATTGCCGTCAGCGTACGGACCTACCTTAGGCCGGCCAGCCACACGAATTTCCCGGTGTATGCCAACGGTTCGGTACATTGGTGGAACGATCAGCCAATTTACGCGAGTTACCCCCCGTTAGACTTGTTTCGTTATCCGCCCCTTTTTGCTCTGGTGGTCACGCCGTTCGAAAAACTTGGACTGCGGGCAGGTGGCATCTTGTGGCACTGGTTCTGTCTAGTCGTTGCGGGTTGGGGAGCTTGGCATTTTGTGCGCGACGCGGTGCCGAAATCATGGCATCTGCAGCGTCAGTCCCTGTTTCTCTGGACGGTGACGATTGGGGTGATTTCCAATCTGTGGAATGGTCAATCGAATCTACTTGCCGTCGGTCTGTTGATGCTAGGCGTTGCCGCGCTCGTACGCGGCGCTTATTGGCGATCATCGTTTTGGTTAGCCAGTTCCATTTTGGTTAAGTTGACTCCAATTCCGATCGTCCTGTTATTGGCGGCTCTCTGGCCTCGCCACTTGCTGCCTCGACTGGCGTGTATGCTTGGGTTGGGGTTAGCAATACCCTTCTTGACGAAGCCGCCGGAGCGAGTACTTATGCAGTACCGAGACATGGTGCAGCAATGCCAGTCAACATCGAGCAAGCGATGGTCCGCGTTTCGTGATGCGTGGACGATTCACTTGGTGGTGAATGCGTACCGCACGGGAGGACCGATCGATTTAAAAGCGCCCGTACATTCGCCACGTTATCGACTCATCCAAGTCTCAGCCGCGGTCGCCGCACTCACTTGGTGTTTAGTCCGGCAGCGACGCGGCGAAGAGCACGACACCTTAGCGCTAATTGCACTTGGCAGCGGAGCGGCCTGGATTGTCCTGTTCGGACCGGCGGTTGAACCGCCAACGTATATTTTCCTCGTTCCATCGCTTGCTTGGGGCCTCGTCCAACCTGCGCCCCTAACGGGTCGCATTCTTATTATGACTGCGGCGGTTTTGATACTGGTGCTGCGCAGGCTCACTGTCTCATGGGTGCCTAATTGCTCGCCACTTCTGCTAATTCATCCGTTGGGTGCCATGATGTTTGTTGGCTGGTTGATAGTCTATGCGAAAGGTGAACACCGTATTGGCCAACGATCCAACCAAGGGCGGCTCCCCATAGAGTGTCGCTAAGAAAATGTGCGCCCCCATCGATTCGATTTCCGGCGGTAAGGGCGGCCAGGGCCAAAAACCACCATCGACCGCGCGGAAAGAGTGTCGTTAGGCAACACGACAATGCGACAGCCGTGGCGACATGTGCCGACGGTAGCGAATGATAGCTGGTCTCCAAGAGGGAATAGGATTGCTCCATTCCGTTTCGCCACGGCAGGAATCCAAGGAAAGTGTCGCGGATCGAAACGATCGCTGGGTCCATGCGACAAGGACGTATTCGAAAGAACAATATTTTAACCACATCGGCAGCGATGCCGGCAGCGAGTGCAATTGCGGATAGCTGCCATGCTTGTCGCCATCCGTATTTCGTCACAAAGAGAACCGTAAACGAGATCAGGATCACGCCGCAGGCGTGTCCATACGATTCGCCTCGCTCGAAGAACTCGCGGACGACCCCAGGCAGATTTTTTGCCATACAATACCGAGCCAATGGGAGATCAACCCATAGTGCTGCCACACCCAAAATAACGAGCACGATTGCTGTACGCCAAGTCGAACTCCAATAGATAGTGGGTAACTCCTCATGGCCCGATCGATCGAAGGTCTTCGACGGGTCTTTGGCGGACAGTGGTTCGGCAGTAATTTTGCTTCGGAGTGGGAGAGTTTGTTGCTGCGTCATAGACGAGTTTGCCTTGCGTACGGTGTCGTCAATCCAATGCTTATTGAATCCAATGTTGTCTCGGGGCGATTATACGTGATGGCTCACGAACGATGAACGCCGTTTTTTTTCGGGAAAGCTTCAGGGGACTTGGGCGGAGAACTCGCGCAACAGTTAGAATCCGATTTTCAACGGCGAGAAACGGTCCCTTCACCGGCAGGCCTGCGAAGACTGCCCTAGTCACGCGGACCAAGATCGTGATAATTCACTAGTCACTGGCGGTACACCCCGGACAAACATCTGGGGTGGGGAAAGACGGATCCACTTCGTGGAGGGGCGGTCTGATGCTGGGCTGGTTCTGGATTTTTGCCATCTTGGTAAGTTGGGCCATTGTTGGCGGAGTGCTATCGGCAGTTCTGGGACTCTTGGGATGGAGTGCCGGCGCGTCGTTTTGTGGTGGCATTTCACGCGGCATGTTCTTTCTGTCGCTATTTCCCCTGACAGTTTCGGCACTCTTCTGGGGCTTTGGTAAGTCGATCGACGCCTTGCGGACAGTCTCCCGCAACCGTGTTGCTCGGAAGTCGGCTTCCCATTCCTTAACGCGATCCCGCCGCCGCGCGTCCTTCTGATCGTTGTACGGCAATCCAACGCGGTAGTTGTTCACTGGTCGCGTTATGGTTGGCCCAGCGCGTGGCATCCCATTGAATCGGTCGTGATTTGTGCCATGATTTTGCACAAAGGGCAGGCAGAATTCACAAGAGGTGCAGACGGAGAGGTCGGTATGGGATTGGTCGGTCGGTTGTTCGTGTGGGCGATTTTCGGCGTTTTTCTGTCGACGGAGACGGCCGTCGCGCATCCGCCTGACGAGGAAGGCAGGCATGCAACATCGACTCATCCGCTGCACCAGTCGCCGGCCATCCTCCTGCCACGACTGACCGGCCCCGGAAAGCCGTGGTCGGACAAGCCTGTTCTCAATGACCCGCAGCGGTTCCACTTTGCCGTGATGAGCGACAATACGGGGGGCCATCGGCCGGGTGTTTGGATGCATGCCGTGCGGAACCTCAATCTGTTGCGCCCCGAGTTTGTCGTCTCGGTGGGCGACTTGATCGAGGGATATTCCGAAGACGAAGCTCAGGTTGAAAACGAATGGCAAGAGTTTCTCGGATTCATTGATCAACTACAGATGAAGTTCTTCTTCGTTGCTGGAAACCATGATCTTACTAATCCGCTTATGCACCAAATTTGGCGCAAGCATTTTGGACCTGAGTGGTATTCATTCGACTACCAGGGTGTCCACTTCGTTTGTCTTTGTTCCGAGGATCCCGAATCAACGCTTGGCTCCCAGCAATTAGCCTGGGTCGAACAGGACTTGGCCGAACATAAAGATGCTCGCTGGACATTTCTGTTCGTGCACAAACCGTTATGGGTCTATGCCGAAACCGAGTTGGCCGCTGGAAATTCCGATACGACCCATTGGAAACGAATCGAGTCCTGGTTAGGAAATCGACCCCATACCGTGTTCGCCGGGCATGCCCATCAGTATGTGCAATTTGAACGGAATGGTAGGCAGTACTATCAACTCGCAACAACCGGTGGGGCATCTGGTTTGCGAGGTCAAAAGTACGGAGAATTTGATCACGTCACGTGGGTTACAATGGAGCCCGACGGGCCGCATATCGCCAATTTGCTTTTGGACGGCATCTTGGCGCCAGATGTTGTGACGGAAGCGAGCATCGGCCGATTCCGGCGGTTCCTAGGCGATGTGCACGTTGCTGTTGCGCCGATTTTGGTCGAGGCCAGCAAGGAAGTGCAGTCGGCTGAAATTTTGGTGGACTTGTCAAATCAGTTTGATCGCCCGGTATCGGTCGAGGGTCGAGTACAGGGCATCCCGCTGCAAGGACTCACGATGGAACCGGAGCGATTTGCGATCGAGATTCCGCCCCATGGTCACACCCTCACGACGGTTCGGTTTCGACTTGAGAGTCCGCTCGACCTGGAACTGTTCCGGCAGATGGCGGTTACGGCCACCATTCGGAGTGTCGAAGATGTTCCGCTGGCTGCGGAGTTAACGCTGCCGGTCGTAGTGGATCGAAATTATCCATGCCCACAAGTCGCGGTAACTCTGGATGGCGATCTGAGTGAGTGGACAGCTACGGAGTTAGTGTATCTTGACCAACCACCCATTTTTGGCGCAGCGAACCAGTGGCAGGGGAAACAGGACGCATCCCTACGCTTTCGCGTCGCTTTTGGCGGGGAACGGCTCTACTTGGCCGGTGAAGTTTTTGACGACCGAGTTGTTCCGGACCGTGACTCGCTGGTGTTTGGACTTGACGCAAGACTACTTTCGGATCGACAGAAGGATCCGCGTCTGGGAGACAATTGTTACGCCATTGAACTGATTCCGACCGACAAGCCGCCGTACGGCAAATTGAAGTTGGAGTCGCGGCGCGACACGTCCGGGGCAGTTAATGGAGCGGAATTCGCCGTTGCTATGACTCGTACAGGATACCGTTTCGAAATTGGCGTACCTATTAGCCTGATCACAAAGCCGCAGGGCGCTGAGTGGAGTGGCTTTCAACTCAATGCTGTTCTCCGAGATGTTGATGATGCGGAAGATCAAGATGTACAAATTCTATGGCGACCCGCGCAAGACGTTCGATCACGGAACACCAACTATGGGTTCTTCTATCGTTCAGCAGAGCAGCCTTAGAGTTGGATTGAGTGACTCATTTAGCAAAAAGCGAGTACGGGCGCCTTCTCGGCGAGCAGATCTTGGTAGGCGCGAATGGTTTCTTCGACCATACAGTCGACGGTGAATAATTGCCTCGCTCGGGATTGTGCTCGTCGCGCGAGTTGCACGAAATGGTCGGGTCGACTGAGCACGTCAATGAGCCCCCGGGCCAATGCGCTGCTATCGCGTGGAGGCACAAGCGTTCCAACGGCTTGGCTGTTCGGATAGGCGCCAAGTAGGTCAGGGATGCCACCAGCGGTTGTCGCGACGGTGGGTAGTCCCGCTAGCATGGCGTCGATGACCGAGGAACACAGTCCTTCCAAGTGGGACGGCATCACAAAGATATCGGAGCCGTGCAAGACGTCAGCGATGTCCC
The DNA here is from genome assembly GCA_027619595.1 of Planctomycetota bacterium. Taxonomy (GTDB): domain Bacteria; phylum Planctomycetota; class Planctomycetia; order Pirellulales; family Pirellulaceae; genus JAQCHP01. Next base: position 10,726 of record JAQCHP010000046.1, on the reverse strand, counting down.
TACGGTGGCCGAGGAATCGGACATGTTTTTCCAGCCGAAGGGTCCGTGTCTGTCGTTCTAACGGCCGGCGTTGTTCGCCCTCTCCCGCCAGTGCCAATACAGTTTGAGGGTAGCGGGCAATGACTTCGGGCATGGCATCCAAGAGATACGAATGACCCTTATGGTCGCTTAGCCGTGCCACCGTCAGAAGCACTTTCTCGTGAGGGGCAACTTGCATTGCCTCTCGACCGCGCCGTCGGTCTCCGTGTTCTAACCGTTTCGGATCGCATCCATCGGGCACAATTTGTAAGCGATTCGAGGGGAGTCCCGAATTAGCGCAGACTCGTGCCACGGCATGGGACACGCACAGCACACGATCACACCACAAGCGATAGCGATGGGCCAATCGCACTGGAAAATCGACGCGGCGCGAAACAACACAAGCTGGTCTGCGCTGCCCAGTCAGCGCAATTCCTACCGACGTGAGCGCATGCGAATCGTTGATATGAATGATGTCCGGCTGAAAGAGACCTAACGAATGGCGAAGTTGCCAAGCCCCCCACGGATTGCGCCCACGTCCAAAGAATGAGTGGACTCGAAACCCATCGGTGGCCATTTGGTCCGCAAAGTGACTTGACTGGCGCGAGAATGCGTTGACTTCGTGCCCACGGGAACGTAGGCCCTTTGCTAGCAAGTGAGCCTGTGCCTCCCCACCGCTCCAACTCCGTTGCGTCGACACCAAGGCGATACGGAGGGTACGTGTGGCGGGGGAAATGTGTCGCCAATGTCTGGTTGGGGCGTGTGCAGCAACGGCAATCATTTCTCGATTCTCCGGCAAACACCTTGTCTCTGGCCGACATCGTCACCTATGACCGACGACACGAGTGGGAACTTATACGCGCGAATAGCAGGGGAGGTCAATTCCGAAATGTCACGCCCTTGCCGAAAAAAAAGATTCACGAATTCTTCCCAAGCGGAAAAAAGTGAAGTTCACGCCGGGCTGCCGATCGGGTATCCTCCAGCCCCGCACGGTCTCGATTCCAGTGGCGTTACTGGCGGCTAAGGAATGAAACAAACATTCTGGGGAGAATTGTACGCGTGAATGTTGGTGTTGTATTGCCGAACTGGATTGGGGACGTTGTCATGGCAACGCCCACCTTACGCAACCTGAAGCGACATTTTGGCCACGATGTGAGACTTATCGGCGTGATGCGGCCGTACGTACGGGATGTGCTCGCCGGATCGAACCTGTTGGAACAAGAAGTACTTTTTGACCCACGATCGAGTGACCGAAGCCACCATACTTGGTCGGTAGGCAGGCAGCTTCGTCGCATGAACGTGGAAGTGATGGTGCTGTTGACGAATTCCGTGCGGTCGGCGGCTTTGGCGTGGTTGTCAGGTGCGCAGCAAAGAATTGGGTACGCGCGCGGTGGTCGTCGTTGGTTACTGACACAGGCTCTAACGGCTCCGCGTGTTGCTGGTGGCTGGAAACCGATTTCGGCAGTCGACTACTATCTACAATTATCCTATGCGCTGGGCGCAGGCCAGGACTCCGGAATTCCTGTGCTCAACACTTTGCCAGCGGATGACGATGCGGCTCGACATGTTTGGAAGTCGTTTGGGATCCCGGCGGGCGCTTCGGTGGTTGTGTTAAATACGGGTGGCGCGTATGGTCAAGCAAAACACTGGCCGAGTTCCTACTTTTCGCATCTTGCGTCGCGAATTGCAGTGGAACGAGAAGAGTGGGTGATTATCTTGTGCGGACCGGCGGAGCGTCAGCAAGCGACCCTTATCGAACAGCAGGCGGCACATCCCCGAGTCCGAAGTCTGGCAGCATTTCCGTCGAGCATTGGGCTCACCAAAGCCGTCGTGCGGCGTGCTCAACGAATGATCACAACCGACAGTGGCCCACGGCATTTTTCTCACCCATTCCAAGTCCCTGTACTGACAATCTTTGGGCCGACTGATCCGCAGTGGAGTGAGACGCGCCACCCTCAGTCGATACACGTTCAGGAAGCGATGGACTGTTCGCCCTGCGGAAAACGCGTTTGTCCACTTGGTCATCATCGATGCATGGTAGATCTCACTCCCGAACGGGTCTATCGATACTACGAGCGATTTTGCGAATTGTTGAACCCGGTTCGGCGGGCGGCTTGATCGATCCGTCAAGATGAGACAACAAAGTGGAGAAGTGTTGTAGACGACAATCATCGTCGACGGACCTTGAGAGAGTCTCCTTGAGACGAATATTGCACGCCTGGTTTGGCCAGTCGTTTTGCTGGCGTTGACGCCTTACACCGCTCTAAGGTAACGTGGTGCCAGCCGGGTTTCTCGAAGCGATGGATCGCGATCATGCCTGCCCCACAAGTTGCCGTTCTGGTCTCCACTTTCGAGCGTCCCCACCATCTGCGGCGCGTGCTAGCATCGATTGCCTGCCAACAAAGGGTCGATGGTGGGATGGAAGTGGTGGTGAGCGACGACGGATCGCGGGACGAGACGGCCGACGTCGTGGCAGAATTTGCCTCCGTTGCACCGTTCCGCGTGAAATACACAACACATGAACACAATGGGTTTCACCTTGCTCGCTGTCGGAACGAAGGTGTTGCGGCGAGTTCCGCACCCTATCTGATTTTCTTAGACGGCGACTGTCTCATTCCTGCGGGTCACGTCGCGGAGCATCTGCGTCGACGACAAGAAAAAACGGCGATGGCCGGGTATTGTCTGCGATTGGACCGCAGTTGCACCGCTGCCATCGACTTGTCGGATATTGTGCAAGGCGAGTTTCGGAGGTTTGTGACGCCACAAGAACGCCGGCGTCTTCAATATCTGTCTTGGCAAGGCATGTGGTATGAACTTATTCGACATCCCCATAAGCCCAAATTATTTGGAGGCAATGTAGGTATTTGGCGGGCGGACTATGAACGAGTCAACGGATACGACGAGCAATTTCATGGCTGGGGTTGTGAAGACGATGACTTGCGCTTGCGTTTGCGCGCAGTAGGTGTGGCGATACGATCTATCGCTCGTTGGACCTGTACGTACCATATGTGGCACCCGCCGAGTCCGTCCGTTCCTGGGCGTTGGCGGGACGGTGCCAACGTAAGATATCTTATGCGGGACGATCGAGTATCGCGTTGCACGCTGGGCCTCGACCAGCACTTGTCTAACAGAGTTCATCGCGAGGCGGCCCATGTTTAGTTCCTCCTGGGTGGACACGGGCCGAATTGCCGTTAACGAATGCCACAGAATCTCCACACAACCTCCTTCATCACGCCTCGATGTATCGTTGCGGCGCCACTACGTTGACGAATTTCATCGGCAGCAATTCGAGGAGATTCCGGCAAATGCTCGGATCGCAGATTTGGGAGGCCATCGGGACAAGAAACGAGGCTCATTCGATATCCGGTCCTACCAGGGCGAGGTTATCTGTGTAAACATAACACCCGACCATGGCGCAGATATTATCGCCGATGCCGCCGATATTCCGTGCGCGGACGCGAGCTTCGACGTTGTCGTTTGTTCGGAACTGTTGGAGCATGTTCGGTCACCGGTCGACGTTTTGCAGGAAGCGCTGCGAATTCTGAAGCCGGGTGGACGGTTGATCGCCTGCTCACCTTTTCTCTACCACATTCACGCAGATCCAGACGATTACGGGCGTTATACCGATCGATACTGGCAGATGGTGTTAGAGAAATTGGGTTTTGTCGACATACAGACGGAGTCGCAGGGACGTTTCTGGTCGGTGTTGGTCGACATGATTCGACACGTTACAAACCGCTGGGATCAATCCCGGCGGAGTCGGATGAAGCTTTTAGCCGCGATTGTGCACCGAGGTCTGTCGTGGGCTAAATCGACGGCCGTACGCTGGGATTCTGCTCCGCTTCCGCCGGATTGTGCGATGGCGGGATTTACGACGGGGTTCGGGATAACTGCTGCCAAACCGGGGTAAAGATCGAATCCTGGCGAGTTGGTGATTTTTGATTGGTCCGAGTTTGAAGGAGAGTGACATTGATGCGAGGATTCACGTCGACGGCAAGTGACCGAAGACCGCGTGTGTGGCTCACTGCCACAGAGTCCCATGCTTGGGCGCTCGAGACCGACCGTCGTATCCTCTTGGCCGGTTTACGTGGGTGGGCCGAGGTCGTCGATCGCGTGGAAGACGCGGAGATCGTTCATGCGGTTTGGTGGGAGCCGTTGGTGGATATGCCGGCTGAAAGGCTGTTGGGGAAGCGAATTGTTTGCCAGCTATCGGGTGAACCGTTTCGTTATTTAGGGCTGCCTCGTTTTCGTCACGTGGTTCCGCGAATCGGACGCTGGATTGCTCAGTCCGAGCAGGCTGCCCGACAGCTCAACAGCATCGGATTTCCATTTAGTCTCATACCGTATGCGGTAGACACAAGTGCCTTCAGGCCTCTCGCTGCTGCGCGGCTCGACCGAACTGCAGCCCGCGCGCGATGGAATCTACCTGCCGATTCGTATTTGATTGGGTCCTTTCAACGTGACAGCGAAGGGAAGAACCTGCTGCTACCTAAGCTCGTTAAGGGGCCAGATGTATTCTTGGAGATAGTGCGGGGGCTGCACGCGAAAGAAATACCTATTCATTGTGTTCTTGCCGGTCCGCGCCGGCATTGGCTGCGTGCGCAACTCAGTTCACTTGGCATTCCGTTCACGCAAATTGGCAAAGTACAAGACAACGACGATTTTCCCGCCAATGCGTGTTCGCCGGAACAAATCAACGAGTTGTACAATCTATTGGATTTATATTTGGTAACAAGCCGATCGGAAGGAGGGCCACGCGGGCTATTGGAAGCCGCCGCAGCTCAATGTCCTATCTTGAGTACTCCCGTCGGTTTGGCACCCGAAGTTCTGCAATCGCGGTGCCTTTATGCAACGACCGCGGATGCAATTCGGTTGGTTGAAGCAGATTTTCATGAGCGAGTTCTCGCGCAACACGTGGCAGCGCATTCCCGTCGCGTTGAGTCGCAACACACGATTTCTCACGCTCGGCCCCGGATTCAGCAACTCTACGCAGATCGCTTTGCTGTCAAGCGGCACGTGCAGGTACCCCATGTTCCCCCCCACGCACGATCAAGACCACGGCGAAATTGGTGGCATCGTTTGTTACGCCCCACGCCCAAGACGAGCCTTACCGTGGGGCTCTGGCACAAGTATGTGAAACCACCCTACGGTGGCGGCAATCAGTTCATGATCGCACTTCGTAAAGGACTGCAACAACGTGGCGTGACTGTTTTGGAAAATTGTATCGATCCCCGTATCGACGCCTATGTGCTCAATTCCGTTCATTTTGATGTGGATCGATTTACTCGCCTGGCAGAGAGGCAAACGGTCCCCATCGTGCATCGCATCGACGGACCAATTCATTTGATTCGCGGACGAAATCGTGAGCAAGACGATCTCTGTTACGCGCTCAACCGACGCTTCGCAGCAGTTACGGTCCTCCAATCAAGTTGGACCTATCGACAGATTGCCGCGTATGGCTACGAACCCGTTTCGCCGGTCATCGTGCACAACGGCGTCGATCCAGAGATTTTCTATCCCCAGGCAAGTCACGTAGAACGGTCGCCATCGGAGAAAATTCGACTCATTGCGACCAGTTGGTCGGACAATGCCAATAAGGGAGGTGAATTGTACCGATGGTTGGAGCAACATATTGATCGTGAGCGGTACGAATTTACGTTTGTCGGCCGCACGTCGGTACCGTTGGAGCTCTCTACCGTGATGGAGCCGGTGCCATCCGAGGAGTTAGCCAACATCGTGCGTCAACACGACATCTATATCACCGCCAGCGCGAACGATCCCTGCTCCAACGCGCTCATCGAAGCGCTCAGTTGCGGACTACCGGCCCTCTATCGAAATGACGGAGGACACCCCGAACTTGTGGGTACGGGGGGGTTGCCATTCGAGGGTGAACATGACGTGATTTCGCAACTCGAACGGTTGGCAGCCGATCTGCCTACCTTCCGACGATTGGTGCGACCCCCGCGACTTGATGTCGCGGTGGAGGCCTATTTGGAACTGCTCCGGGATGTGTCCGCTGCCTCAGAACATAGGAGGGTCGCTTAAGTTCCATGCAAGTCGGCCAACTTCATATGACGGAAGGGATGGAAACGACAACGAGACGGCTGCTGACCGTTTTCATGACCCGTCGCATGTCTCTGGCAAAATGGTCACGGATTGGAGTTCTCCGTCGTGAATTGGCGGTCTACGAAAAATTGCATCAGAAGGGCGTCAATGTCGCACTTGTTAGCTATGGTGGAACAGAAGAGTTGCCATTCATACGCGAATTTCCCTGGCTAATTGTTTGCCACAACCGATGGAAACTACCTCGCTGGATCTATGAACATTGGATGCCGAGATTGCACGCCGACGTGTTTCGGCGCTCGACTTGGTTCAAGACCAATCAATCGGCGGGGGGCGCGGCGGCGGTTTCGGTGGCACGGTCCTTCCGACGACCGTTGATTGCTCGAAGTGGTTACTTGTGGTCCGATACCGAGGCCCGGCGACATGGGACTGAGAGCATCGAAGCAAAGCAGGCTCAACGCGAAGAAGCACAGCTTTATGAACATGCCGCAAGGATCGTCGTTACAACAAAAGTGATGCACGATACACTGGCGGTACGTGTGGCGCAGGGGACGGCTCATCGTATTCGTGTTGTGCCCAACTTCGTCGACACCCATCTCTTTCGCCCGCAAGTGGGAAGGCCTTACGAGTGGGACATTGTGTACGTTGGTAGAATGTCTACGGAAAAAAACGTGGATCTCTTGCTGCAAATTGCCAGTCAATCGCAGTGGCGAGTCTTGTTGATCGGGACCGCGGATGACCAGGCCGGCTGGGCCGGTCGCATGGATTCTTGTGGGCCAAACATCCAATGGATTCCTTCCGTTCCGCATGAAGAATTGCCTAACTACCTGACCCGGGCACGCATACTCGTGTTGCCGTCGTCGGGAGAGGGACATCCAAAAGTGATTCTGGAAGCCCTTGCCTGCGGTGTACCCGTCGTGGCCACTCGTGTGTCGGGAATTCAAGAGTTAGTGCAACACCGCCAGACCGCCTTTTTGTGCCGCCTTGATGCGTTGGACTTGCACCGAGCTATCAACACGGTACTGGCAGATCGAACGCTTCAAGAGCATTTGCGAATCCATGGTCGTGAACTTATTGAGCGACAGTTTTCTTTAGAACACGTCGCATCGCTGGAATATCGTGTCTTGGAAGAACTGTGGGAAGAACAAAGAGACTGTGATGACAATTTCAGGGGAAGTCCCGACGGTTTCGGTGTTGCTGCCCGTGCACAATGGCAAGCCGTACCTTGAGCCATGTGTCGATAGTGTCCTACGCCAGTCGATCTCTAATTGGGAACTCGTGCTGGTGGACGATGCTTCGGACGACGGGTCAACCGAGGAGATACAAGCATACGCCAGGGCCGACTCGCGTATTCGGCTTGTTTCGAGCCCTCATCGGATCGGAGTCACAGCTGCACTCAACTTGGGGCTGCAGAGTTGTCGGGGTGAATTTATCGCTCGATTGGACGCCGACGATATTTGTGTGCCCCATCGATTGGAACGTCAGCGTGACTACCTCCGCACGCATCCTACAACGGTGGCCGTGGGGTGCTGGGTGATGAGAATGGACGCCGATGGCGATGCCATTGCCGTCGGACGCTGGCCGCGTGAGCACGCGGAAATCGACCGACGATTGCTAGGTGGGGAAGGGGGGCTCCCTCATCCTGGGGCGATGATACGCGCTGCTAGCCTGCATCAGATCGGCGGTTACCGTGAAGAGTTTGTTTATGCTCAAGACAAGGACCTGTGGCTGCGTTTGGGAGAAGTGGGGCAATTGGCGAATCTAAGTGAAGTATTGCTGCATTATCGTGAACACGTGAGGAGTGCTGGGTCGGTTCATCGCAATGAACAAGAGTTGTTCCTTTGGCGAGCGGTACAAGATGCCCGCCTTCGTCGCAAACTGGCGCCGTACCGTGGTCAGGCAGTAGGCACAGCAGCCCTCGTGACAGAGAGGCGGCAACGAGAGGCTTGGGTTCGTGCCGCGCTCCGCAGCAGAAACATGCGTGCTTGCCATAAGCACTTAGCGTGGCTGATTGAAAACGATCGCTACTCGGCGCGAACGCGTTGGCTCCAATTGAGGGTCTGCGCGGCCGTGATCGCTTCGGTTGTCTGGCTGCCAGGGGCATTGATCCGTTCGGGTCGTCCCACAAGTACTTGGCTCCCTTGAGAAATGGCGAATGGCCTTGCTCCGCGGTGGGCGGCTTTGTTAGAACCGCGCGTCCCTAGAACCGCGCAAGAGAAACGTGACTTAAATACTATGAAATCCATGGCGAATTTAAAGCGTGCTCTAAGGCAATGTTTCCGTTACCCCGGTACGTTGGCCGGTATTCTTATTTCCGCCTTAGGCGTCGCGGTCCTCTGGGGGGGCAATATTGGCGCGCTCTACCCTGTGATTCGCGTGGCGTTGCGAGGCGACTCGCTCCAGTCGTGGATAGCGGAAGAGATACGCGACCTCCGGGCGACAGAACCGGAAATCGATGCTGCGACATCCGTACAACCGGACGGGACAGTGAATCAGGCAGAAGGGAAAGTGAATCAGGTCGCCCGTGATCGCCATTTGCAGCTGTTGCTGACGGCGCAACCATGGGTCGAACGGTTGTTTCCTGCCTCGGCATTCGCGACCGTCGTGATGATCACGGTGGCGTTGGTCGTTTCCACGGCGCTGAAAGGGGTGTTCCTTTTCCTCAATGCGATGTGGCTGGCGCGATTAGTGCAGCGGATGACTTACGATTTACGTCGCGACTTATTTCGACACGCGTTGCAGAGTGATCTCGTTTCGCGGGGTAAGGAAGGAACCAGCCAATTCATGAGCCGGTTTCACACCGATATCGGTTACCTGTCGACGGGGATGGACCGGCTATTCGGACATGCCATCCGCGAGCCACTAAAAATCGTGTCCTGCTTGATTGGTGCGGCACTTATTAGTTGGAAACTACTCTTTTTGTCACTCGTGCTGACACCGATCACTGCCTGGTTGGTGAAGTTGCTCGCCGGATCGATCAAGCGGGCGAGCCGTCGTGCGATGGAAGATGTGGCGGCGCTCTTTGGCGTGGTGAAGGAGACCTTGGATGGCATACAAACGGTGCAGGGGAACAACCTTGAGCCGCAGGTTCGGCGGAGATTTCGTCAGGTGTCGCGTGATTGTCTGCGTAAGAGTATGCGTATTGCCTATTACAATTCCTTGACGAAGCCCGTAACCGAGGTGCTGGGGATTGCCGTGATTTGTATTGCGCTCTTGGCAGGAGCCCATCTGGTCCTCAATCAAGAAACGCATCTATTCGGAATTCGCATGTCAGAGCGACCGTTAGATCAAACGTCACTGTTGGTGTTCTTCGGATTTTTGATCGGTGCCACCGAACCAGCGCGTAAGTTGACGGAGGTATTTCATGCCATACAAGGAGCGTCGGCGGCGGCCGATCGCCTCTTCGCTTGGTTGGATGCGCCAGTCGCCATTCAGTCTCCACGCCCGTGCGTCGCTCTACCAGCCGGGTTAACCGCTTTGGAGTTTCACAACGTCTCGTTTGGTTATCGAACGGACCAAATGGTTCTCAGGTCGATCAGCCTTCAGGTGCGGCCGGGCGAAACTCTAGCGATCGTAGGTGCAAACGGTTGTGGTAAGTCGACGCTAATCAATATGCTACCTCGATTCTTGGATCCGGATCATGGGCAAATTACCTGGAACGGTGTTGATCTACGACAAATCAAGCTGCGCGAACTACGCGGCAGGATTGGGTTCGTAGCGCAGCAGCCCTTGTTGTTCGACGACAGCGTCAAAAACAATATCCGCGCTGCCAAAATGACGATGTCGCAATTTGAGCTGGAGTCGGTGGCGCGGCGGGCGCGGGTGCATGACTTTGCGATCGAACTGGAGTCTGGATACGAAACATCGGTCGGTGTATCGGGGCAGCGCCTGTCAGGGGGACAGCGGCAGCGAATTGCTTTGGCACGCGCCCTGGCACGCGATCCGGAATTGCTAATCCTGGACGAAGCGACAAGCCAAATCGATTTGGAAAGTGAGACGTTGATCCATGAGTCGCTGGCCGAATTTTCGCGTAACCGAACAGTAATCTTAGTGACGCACCGTTTATCGAGCTTGCGACTGGCCGATCGAATTCTTGTGATGGACCGTGGAATAGTATGCGATCTGGGAACCCATCAAGAGTTGATGGCACGTTGTAGCCAATACCAGAGACTCAACGATTCACAACGTCAAGCGGCTTGAGCCTATCACAGATACCGTTCGTTCTCTCTTGCCGATACGAGGACGCGATTGTCCAGGCAACTGGAGCCGATAGCACTACGTACGGCCTCTTGAGCCAGTTGCTTATGGTAATACGAACTCACGTTCCCGCTGATCAGCAGCGAGTCGCCGCGTTCTTCGACCCGCAATTCGCGCAGATCAAAAACCGGGCTGTTGGATAGTGCGGACTGAGCTCTTTCAGGAGCCGTTACGAATAATTGGCTTGACATCTTAGGGGGCCTTGTTCTTCCTTCCGTGGTCTAATGCGCCATCTATGGCACTTCGGCAGCGTGTATCCCTGCGTAGAATAGCAACGCGGTCGGCAGACGGTCGCGCAGCTAGTTCCCAGTTGAATCTTCAAGATCGACTCTACACCTCAACGGGAACGCAGTCTAGTTCGGTCCGGCGGATGACGTCCAGTGGGGTG
>JAQCHP010000045.1 GCA_027619595.1 Planctomycetota bacterium | reverse complement strand
CTGCGATTACGTCGGCGTGTAAAGTGTCGGCTACGCGAAGCCAACATGACGATACCAGCGACGCAAGTACCCGCACTCGGGTTGCTCGCTTCCGTGGCGCACAATAGACAATCTCGTCTTTCCTGATTTTCAGTCCCTTGCCGCCGCCTATTTCGTAGCAGAAGATGCGCGACGCTTCGCCAGCACGACGGTTGGAACCAAACTGTACCAGCAGCAATTCGGACACTGGCCTGCAAATTTGAATTGTCTAATACGTATTGAATTTTCATCGGATGATTGGAATGCCGTACGTGGGCAGCCGTTCGGCTATGAAGTTATCGGGAAAGAAGCTCGAGCGTGTTCGAATGCCGCACTTTACGGGCCTCAAATTTCCGGTGTTCCACCGCAATACAGACAAGAAAGTATGGATGCTGTGACCATCCTTCGGTGGATTTTCCCTGGCGGAACGAAGCGTTATTGAAGTGGGCTCATGACTTCCGTTACGGCAGCGTTACGTCCCACACCTTCGTGCGTTCGGATTGCCCTGCGGGACCCTCTGCGCGGAGCGTTACGATAAATTCCCCCGCCTTATTGTAGCGATGCGTAGGATGACGTTCGGCCGACGTCGTACCGTCACCGAAGTCCCAATGCCACGAGTTGATATTGCCGTAGGAAAGGTCGCGAAACGCCACCACGCGGTCCTCCTGACTGACCACTTGAAAAGTCCAGTTCGCTTCGACCGCTGGACGTAATTCCTTTTCGATCGGCATGAGACGAAACGCGACGAGATCGGAGGCGTTCCCGTACATGGTGGTCTTGTGCGAGAGATTCCAGAAGCCGACATATTGCTCTGCATCTTTGTCGTCGTAGTCGAGGACCGCCCACGACATTCCGATCACTTTGTTTTCGGCGAGCGGTGTCTGTACCGCGTCAGCACGCGTGGCTGGTGCGTAGTCGAAGGGGGTGATAAAAAACTCCAACACGAGTTTGCCGCTTTCGCCCGGTCTAAAACTGTATTTGTACGCCGCATTGGCAAATGGCAAGTCTTTGATCCATGGTTGGCACCCCCATGCCATGGCCCAGTCTTTTCCTTCAGCGGGGGTAAAAATGTGGTAGTTTTGCGCGTGGACACCATGAAAGAGGAAGTGGGTGCTCATCTTGTTGCGTAGATCGTGGTCAGGATGCATCTGACGGATCAGCGGCCCGCCCGAAAGGTCGCCGTCGATCACAACTTCGAAGATATCGTTGTGCAGGTCGCGACGCGCAAAGTCCCAATAGTTGTCGCTCGCCTCGTACAAAAAGTAAAGATGGTTCTGGCCGTTCACCCATCCAACTTTTACCTGCACATCCAAGTTGGCCCGATCAGGGTGATCGCTCGTCCCGATGACGGTCTCTTGCAGTTCGTCGACACCAATCGCGTATGATTCCGGTACAAGGGACCAGTCTTCGGAGTTGCCATCAATCCGGGGGATTCGATCGGCGGGGAATTGAAAGATTCTGAATTCGACGTCCGGACGCGCAAGCCGATGCTGATTGTGCAAGCCGGTATCCGCTGACATCAGATTTTGAAACACTTCGAAGGGAGGTTCATAGGCCGACTCTCCCTCTTCGCGCGAAGTAAAGAAGTTGAAGAGATAGACGCCATCCGCGCCCGACTTCGCCAGCCCTTCGGCCGCGGTGCGATACTCGTCGGCCGTGAGGTTTTTCTGGCCACTTCCCCGCGTACATTCAATTCCTCCGTAGACGGGTACGGTCGTAATGGCCTGCTTCCACAGGTCGATGGGCAGATCACCCCGCTCATTGAGGAACTCGCTGACGGTCACAAAATCGACCCATCCGTTATGTGTCCAAGCGGGAACATCGCAGCCACGTTCTCGAGCCGTGTCGGGGGTCGGTGGAGTTTCTCCATAATTCGACGGCACTCGCACCGCGAGCACTAATCGCCGCCCACGTTGGTCTCCTACCTGATCGAGCATCTTGCGAATACGTGCGACGAGCGAATTCATTTGCGAGACACGCTCCTTGGTTGTTCCATGCTTGAAGAATGCTGGAAAGCGATTGAAGTCCAATTCGATTCCGTCGCAGTCATAACGCCGCACGGCTTCCTCAATGAGCTGAAATGTGTAGTTGCGTACTTCGTCTCGGCTAAAGTCCATTGCCCCCAGGCCACGGTGTGGTTCGGTCCCTAATCGCCAATCGGGATGATCGGCGAGAAATTGCGTGCGGAGAAAGTCGTTGCCGTGATCATCATTCATGCGAAAGGTAAGTAGCGCCTCGCGTCCACGCCGTTTTGCTTCCGTCAACATCATCGCGTAGGGGTCGTCACCCTTTTCCAAAAAATTCTGCAGATTCTTGAATCGCTGTTTTTCCGAAGCTGGCCAATTGTCGCGCTCCTTGGCGGTCGACAGGGCGCCTCGCATCGTGCCAATCTTTGTCGGATAATACATCACCTGAGCATTGATACAAACCAAGACGGTATCCACTTGGCTGCCGTCATAGGCGACTTCTTCGATCAAATGCCGCACATCGTCGGCTGTTGTGGCAACCGGCCCTTTGCTATGGGCACGGGTGTACATGCACGAATCACCGTCGAAGTTATAGAGTACTCGGCGCCCCCGGGGCGGCGCGTCGGCCTGGCAGAGCGATAAAGTGCTCAGTAGCAATATGGCGGCCGCAAAGAGACAGAAATAGTTTGAGCGTATCACTAAAGATCTCCTTCGGGGTTACGACCATTTGGATTCGAAGCCGGCGGCAATGAAAATGACACACCTGTGACTTGACACCATTGTCGCTCGGGCGCGACGGGTATTGTTAACGTACCGTGTGTCGCATCGGTGTTCAATGCATCGTCTAGCTCCGATCGATCGTATCTCTGATGAAGTGCTGATACTTCGGGTTGACGCGCCACCGGATCGAACCATAATTGGGTTCGCGTCGGAGGCCTCCGACGTCCCCGATCGGCGCTTCGGCCCGGACATTGTGGCGACCGATTCCGTACTGGACCTCTTCAACTCAGGGAATTCGATGAATTGCACGCGACGAGATTTCCTGGGAGGAGTGGCATCGGCCGTAACACTGGGGCCCGCGATGCTTTGCACGCCGCTACGAGCGGCCGAGCGACGTCCGCGGATAGCGGCACTGGCGACGATTTATTACAAGGACTCTCACGCGCAGCACATCGTCGACCGATTTCTCGAGGGGTACGGTTGGGAAGGTCGTCACCATCGTCCCGAGATGGATGTCGTATCGCTGTACGTCGAACAAGTGCGCGAAGGGGATCTGAGTCGCGAGCGTGCCAGTCGCCATGCCGGAATGAAGATCTATCCCACGATCGCTGAGGCCCTCACGCAAGGTGGTAGTGAGCTGGACGTCGATGGCGTATTGTTGATTGGCGAACAGGGTGCCTATCCGAGCAACGAGAAGGGACAGACACTGTATCCTCGCTATGAATATTTTCAACAGATCGTGGACGTCTACCGCAAGAGCGGACGGACGGCTCCGGTATTCAATGATAAGCACTTGTCATGGAACTGGGACTACGCGTTGGAGATGGTCGAAACGTCTCGCGCCATGAATTTTGGATTCATGGCGGGATCGTCGCTGCCAGTTACTTGGCGTCAACCTTCGGTCGACCTGCCCTGGGGGACTGAAATCAAAGAAGCTCTTGGCATTTGGGGTAACTCGCCGGACGGCGGTGACATTCACGTGATCGAGGCCATGCAGGCGCTGGTGGAACGACGCCGCGGTGGCGAAACGGGCGTGCGGTCGGTCGAAGCACTGCGGGGTGATCGCTTCTGGACCGCGATGGAGGCCGGATCTTGGGACGCTGGCGGATGGGATCCTGAACTGCTCAACTCGGCATTAGCCCGCAGTCATAAGTTAAGCCCGGCACATGATACCTACAATCATGTCTTTCCCACTTACGACGACATGAAAAGACTGGCACCCGATTCCTACGCCTATCGATTCGAATACCAGGATGGGTTGAAGGCCACGATCATTCAATTTACGGGTGACGGTCCGGGCATGGTGGGCGACGTGAATGTGGCGGTACGACTGAAAGACGATGAAATTTTCTCTCTGTTGTTCTTCTTGCCACCTGCGACGCTACGAAACTTTTTTAGTCCGCAAGTGCATCATATCGAAACGCTCTTCAAGACAGGGCGTTCACCCTATCCCATCGAACGCACGTTATTAACAACGGGAATGACAGCCGCGGGCATGGAGTCGGCGTTTCAAGGCCACAAACGTCTTGAAACGCCTCACTTGGAGGTTCGCTACCAGCCGGTCCAAGAATCGCAGTTTTGTAGATCCTAAACGCGTAACTTGAACTAAGTTGGTTCTACGAAAGCGTCTGCGTGCCCTAAGTCACTCCGCTCGACTATCGGATCACGTTGGTCAGCTCTTCGAGCATCTGGTCGGCGATGGTAATGGTTCTCGCGTTGGCCGAGAATCCACGCTGTGCTACTACCAGCCGCGTAAATTCTAGCGCGAGATCAACGTTGGAACCTTCCAGTTGGCTATTGAGGACGGCACCCCGACCGCTGCTGGCGGCTGCCCCTATTTGGGCCGCACCACTGTTGAGAGTCGCTTCATACATGTTGTCGCCAATCGCCTTGAGCCCGCGACTGTTCGTAAATCCAGCCAACGCCAACTGCGCCAACTTCAATGCCGTGCCGTTGGAACCAACGCCCGTCAATGTGCCGTCGGGATTCACGAGGACGCTCGTTAGCGCACCGGGGCCAAAACCATCCTGTGCTGGAACTAACGATGTGTCCGATCCGAGATGGGTGAGCCCGATGCCACTCGCATCTGTGAAAGAGAGATCGATCGCTTGCGGCGCGTCCATACCGGCAAAAACGAGTGAAATCGAGTTGTCGCCGAAACTCTGAAATTTACCACTACTGTCAAATCGAATTTGCGCAATGGTTCCGTCTAGGACGGCTCCGTCCTCTGGCTGTATCGACACTTCCCCGGACCATTCGTTCGTCGTTTCTTTCGTTAGAGTTAGCGTAATACGGCGTGCGTTTCCTTGTACGTCGTAGACATCGAACGTCTTCACGATCGTGTCCGCTAGCTGACCGTTCTTCGTGATGGTACCCGTATGGAGTGCCCAATCGGTCTTGGAGGACCCAGATGCCACGATGTCGTTAAATCCAAGAGCCAAAGTCGCGGGGCCAACCGTGGCCGACGTAATCTTGATTTTCCCATTGTCGATCGTTGCCGTAGCGCCGGTCAGGTTGGCGTTGATTGCGGTAAGCAAGTCGCCCAACGTAGTCGTTCCGTCAACATTCACCTCCACAGGAGTTGGCGGCGAACTGCCATCGGGATTCTTAAGAGTGATACGAACGATATCGCCCGTGACGTAGTCGATGGAGTTCGTTTGCAAGTTGTTCAGCAGCGTTCCCGCTACGGCAGGATTTCCCGCAGCATCGCGGAAGGAATTTCTGGTCATGAGTTCTTCCGCGGTGTCGGGATTTAGTGAGGAACTCAGGTTCCCCTCCAGTAGAATCTCGGTAGTTTGAGCACCGGGGACTGCCGCACCTAGCGGTATGCGTATCCGGTTGTCCCCCTCGACCTGAAATGCAGGACTGACGCCGTCGGGTTCGCCAAATTCCCCAAATCGTTGGACATAGTAGCCCGTTGTGGCATCGATGAGATAGCCGTTCGCGTCCAGCGTGAATGCACCGGCTCGTGTGTAAAGTTGTCTATTCCCGTCGGATGCGACAAAAAATCCCTCGCCCTGAACCGCAAAATCGAACTGTTCGCCGGTAAGTTCCAACGGCCCGCCAGTAAAACGACGATCGATCTGTCCCATCTTGACGCCACTTCCCACTTGGTTGGGATTAACACCACCAATGTCATCGCTACTGGCACTTGTCGCGGGACGGAGCGTCTCATAAATCAAATCATCGAATAGCATCCGTTCCGATTTATAAGAAACCGTGTTGACGTTAGCGATGTTGTTAGCCGTTACATCAAGTAATCGTTGGTGTGCGACGAGTCCGGTGACTCCGGTATACAGTGCATTGGGCATTGGATTCTCCCTAGGATGCCAGATGGCAACTTTAAGCCGCAAGTAACGGCGTAGTTTCTGACAGCGTTCCGGTGGGTGATGGCGTTGTAATCGATTTAACATCTTTTAACTGTATCTGGTCACCGTTGTTCATGATCATGTAGACACTATTGTTCTTGAGTGTCACCGATTCTACTGTCCCTGTCTTGGATAGACTTGCTAGGGGCGGTGCTTTCGGATCCGCTGACGTCGGCTGGTAGAGGTAGTCAAGTTGTTTTCCGAGCAATAACGCAGATTGTGTGAGGTCGGCTGGCGTGGCTTTGTCGGTCGGCTTGCCTTGGTCCAGCTGCTTCTGTGACAGGTCTACCAATTTGTCCATTTTTCCGTTGAGTGATTCCATTCGCTCAAGCTGGGTGAATTGTGACAACTGGCCAATAAATTCATTCGAGTCTGCCGGAGAAAGTGGGTCCTGATTTCGGATTTGTTCCGTGAGGAGCAGTAAGAAATCGTTCCGCAATTCACCGCCTGTTGTAAGAGAAGATATTCCATCCATAGTTCCATCTCCTTATATGTGAAACACGGCAAAACGCGGGGTAAGCATCTTTATCTGAACAAACATCGGTCGGTTTCGCCCAATCGGATTCATTACAAAATTACGTCTACTATCTGTGTAGACTTCCGTAGCGGAATCGACATCGATCTCGATTTGAACATCGGATGTGATTCTTCTCGAGTGAAGCGATCTGCGGTGTTGTCGCGAGAATCTGGTTGGCCAGCGGTCGTATGTTCGGTCCAACCCGTAATTGCGATTGAACCGGAGTCCAGGCCTAACGACTGTAGCTGTTGTCGCAAATCGGACAGACTGTTCTGAAGCATTTGCAATGTCTGGGATTCCGCGACTTGGATGCGGACAGTTAGTGAGTCGCCATTCCCTTGCAGTTCGATACGAATTCGGCCGAGGTCGGGCGGTGAAAGGGTCGCCTCCAAGCGCGGCCCTTGACCGCGATCACGCAGCACGATTGCCGTTCTCGTCAGGTCGGTAATTTGGTGCGTTGCACGGGACGGTGGCAATGTTGTGGGATCAATTTGCGATTTGGACTGTGCACTGTGCGCGAATGTTGTGACGGTAGAGACGTGCGAATCGCTGTCCCCCATTCCCGAGGATTGATCGTGATCTTGATCCCCGGATCCGCCACTTGGCACACCCGTTCTTGCGGCGGGAAGTGGAACACCGGTCACCGGATCAGCAATTCCTGCTTCCACGGACTCGGCTGAAGTAGACAAAGTTTTCGTATCTTGGGCGGTGGATGCGTCTGAATCGGGTTGTGACAACTCAGTGATCGCGGAGAAGGTCGTAGGGGCAAGTTTATTGCTGGGGGCCGCTGACTTGGGTGTGTCTTCGATCGTAGTCGTTGGTGTGGCCGGTTCAGCGACAAGCTCCAAATCATTTGCGGGTTGCCGAGTTGGACTGTTTGTAGACGACGGTGTACCGCTTGCCGGTGGATTTCCGGTGGCATTCGGTGAAGGGCCCGCAATACGGTCGATTGGACCGTCGAGTTTTTGGGGTGGCCCTACGTGGGGGTCGTTCGTACCTGGCGCGGAGAGTGGTTTTGAATGCAAGGGCGACTCTGCCAACAGTCGTTTGTCATCGCTGAGTGCCGATGGGGTAATTTCAGACTGCGTAGACGGAGTTGGGTAATTCCCATTTGACGTTGCAACCGGTGATAAGGTGGCCAGTTGCGTGAGAGGATCTAGGGATCCAGAAACAACAGATACATACGTTGGGTCGCCTTCCAGATCCTGCTTTCGCGATTCGATGAGCGGTTCGACGAGCGGTCCGCTCATCGGTTCGAGAAGCGATTCGACCTCGGTGGTGCTGGATTGTTGTCCCTCCGGCGTTATCAATTCGCCGTCCACCTCCTCCGCCTCACGCGTTTTTTCGGACGAGGAGGAGTCGGAGATTTCCCGATTTCGGTCGTGGTTGATCCTCTTCAAGAAGCGATCATCATTGTCGGGGCGTTGTGGAGTCGATTCGCGGGCTGGCGTTTCCTCGGAAGCGTTGTATCGAGCAGTTTGATGGTCGAATTGATCGAGTGTTGCACCAAACGGGCCGTCGGCACCACGGTCGGATTGACGACCAGACGCCTCGGTCGCGTCGTAGGATGACGGCCCCATGGATGGAGGGGTGAATGCGATCAGGCTCATTACTTGCTCCCAGGGACTTGATTGCTGTCGTAAGCAAGCAAGTATCATGCCATTACGCTGTCATGGCACGAAGAGCTAGCAAATACCGCCATTTCGAGAGGGTTCAGCCGATTCGAAGGCCTTCATGGTGCGAAAGGTTTTCGCACGGGTTGGGAAAATCTTTCCTGCACCTAGTCGCACATTGCATAGCGCAGGATGCAATAGACGGCTTTGATGCCGTCCCAGACCCCGATTTTTTTTCCATCCGACCAATCCCGCGCTTCATAATGGACCGGCAGTTCGGCAATGCGGCAACCTTTTCGTGCGAGTTTCGCCGTAATCTCCGGTTCGAATCCGAAACGGTCCTGCCGTAGTGCGATTCCGTCCAATTTATCACGGCGGATTACCTTATAGCAGGTTTCCATGTCGGTGAGTCGAAGTCCGGTACAACAATTCGAGAGTACCGTCAGCATGCGATTTCCCCACCGATGGACTGGTGAGGAATTCTTGTAGAACGTATCGTTCAAGAATCGTGATCCGTAAACCACATCCACATCGCCCAGTAGAATTGGCTCGAGCAAGGTGAGGATGTCGCGCGGGTCATATTCCAAGTCGGCGTCCTGAACGACGACAATATTCCCGCGCGCTGCCTGCAATCCAGTGCGGACAGCGGCCCCTTTTCCTTGATTCTTCGGCTGCAAGAGGACCCGCAAGTCGGGAAGATCCGCGAACGTCTTGAGTAAATCGCGTGTTCCATCTTGGCTGCCGTCGTCAACAACAATGATTTCCTTGCGCAGAGGAAGGGAACGCACTCGAGCCAAAATTCGCTGAATCGTTGTCGACTCATTGAATACCGGTATGACAATCGATAGACAAAAATCGGTCGGGACGGCAAATGGCAGTTTTTCATCCACTTCGTAGCCATCTAAGCGATTAAGTTCCGCAGTCAAGAGTTCGAGTTCTTTGAATCGTTCCTCAATACATCGTTCCTCAATACAACGTGCAGTAACGATTTCTTGGCTTGCATTCGTTGTTGTTGGGTCGGGAACGCCCGGCGATTCAGGAACGGCTGTCCACTTCATGGCCAAACTTTCTGCGGTCATCGGCGTATACCCAGCGGTCTGATGGTATTGAAAAAGGGGGGCGGATCCTTCCATTGCAATTCTGGCTTGCAATTCAGGGCTAGGACCGATTTTGCCGGATATTCACCAGGAACTTGCCGCAACTCGCGTTAAATTTAAGGAGAAGGATGATTGCGCCGGGGCGAACCGACGCGTGCCCGGGGGACCACTCAGGCGAATCATTCGCCGTTATCCGTTCGATCAGTACATCTGCCGTAGGTCGGAGGTTTGCCCAGACAGAGCGGAAATGTGCTAAAGTTAGCCCTTTCGGACCGTTTCTATTGGCGACGTAAAGCAGGGCCACATGACAGGCAATCCAGAGAACGCCGATACGGACGCGACCGCCGCTGCCGGCCATATGAAGATCATCGATGGCGTGTGTCTGCGGCTCGCGAACCCTCACGAAGTACCGGGTGAATGGATAGGACAACAGGAAGTACTGCAGCAATTGTTGGCTTGTTGGCTGGTGGTAGACAAGAGTGATCTGCCACTCGCTCCAAGGCTGGTAGGTCCACCTGGAATCGGCAAGACGGCGCTGGGTATGGCCGCTGCGCGCGCTTTGGGGCAGTCGATTTATATTTACCAGTGCACGGCGGATACGCGGCCCGAAGATTTGTTGGTGACCCCCGTCTTGGCGGAGAATGGACGAATTGCTTATCACGCGTCGCCCCTTGTAACTGCCATGATTCGCGGTGGTATTTGTCTCCTGGACGAAGGCAATCGTATGAACGAAAAGTCTTGGGCCAGCTTGGCGCCACTGCTCGACCATCGACGTTATGTCGAATCGATCGTCGCCGGGATCTCCATTCCGGCTCACGCCAATTTCCGTTGTGCCGTGACGATGAATCAAGACGAGTCGACCTACGAGATTCCCGACTACATCATGAGTCGCTTACAGCCGACTCTGACGGTTGGCTTCCCGCAAAAGCACGAAGAAATGGAGATCCTCAAGTACCATTTGCCGTTCGCTGAACTTGATATGTTGTCGTTGACTGTAGATTTTCTACAGCGAGCACATTCACTGAAGTTGGATTACTCACCTCGTGATGGAATCCACATTTTGCGCTACGCCATGAAACGCTTGCGCCAATTTCCCGATCATCCTGTCAACAATGATGCAACGTGGCAGGAAGCCTTATGTGCTTGTCTAGGTCCTGAAGCGCTGGATCTGCAGTCGCAGGCCGAACGTCGTCAAAGAACCCTGGGCGGTGAATCGGTACCATTGGGACTAGGCGATTTGTTCTACGACACCAATGACCCGTTGCATCCCGATTTTGCCGGCGACGAGGATATCGACGACGATGATATCGAAGGGGACTGGGATGAGGACGAGGATGAATTCGACGACAGTGGTCGCCACTAGAGCGGAATGGTAACGTATGTCGGAATCGGATCTCGAAATTCTTCGCATCGGGCCACATATCATCGCGGCGCCGATCGTTCACGGTAGTGGCGATTGCTCGCTGGCAGTTCGGCATCTTATGCTCTCCCACCGCTTTGATTGCTTGGCGGTGGCACTTCCTGCTTCCTTCCAGCCGTTGGTCACCGAAGCCATCGGTCTTTTACCGACGCCCACAATTGTTGTACAACGCACTCGGTGGGCAAGTGTGGGCGAGTTCGCCGGCCAGGACGAGTTTGGACCTGCGGCCGAAGCCAGCTTTGTTCCGATCGACCCCTGCCAAAGTGTGATTGCGGCGATCCGCACCGCTTTGGGCGAACGTTTGCCTATTCGTTTCGTCGATTTGGAAACCGATCAGTTTCGACCCGAAGAGTTTGTTTCTCCCGATCCTTATGCGCTCAAGGCAACTTCATTAGCTCGCTTTGCGGCCGCGATTCTGCCGAGCATGCGGCGGCCGCAGTTGGAACAAACTCGGATGCGAGTTCTGCACATGGCTAACGAGTTGAGCGAGCTGCAACAAAGGTATCGGAGCATCCTGTTTGTCTGTTCGATGTGTGAATGGCCCTACGTGCGCGAAGCGTACCAGATGCTGAATTCGTCCACACTGCCGAAAGTCACTCTGCCCGTAGCCGATTCGGTCGAATCTCCGGAATTGCATCAACCGACACTGGCGTCCTTGTACTTTCTGTTGGGGGAGTTCCCCTTCGTAACGTCACTGTATGAACAAGCTCGGGCAGATCTATCATGCGACGAGAATCTGACAATTGACGGCGTCAAAGAATTGTTGATTGCGGCCAGAGCCGACTATAAGAGAGAATACCGGCGACGCGCTTTGTCTGTGACACCGATGAGGCTTTCGTCTTGCTTACGCTACGCGCGGAATCTAAGTCTGATCGAACGACGAATGAGTCCCGATCTGTATACCCTCATTACTGCGGCCCGGCAGGTCGTCGGTGACGGGTTTGCGCTGTCGGTCGCTGAAACAGCACGCGAATACCCACTAGCCATTCCCTTAGACATTCCAGCGATGGAGCTAGGTGTGCGAAAAGGCAGATTCGCCGACGGTAGTGTTGCGCGTCTTGTAAATCGACTGCCAGGTCCACCAGTAGAATGGCGACGCAGTACACTCCAGCGGCGACCGCCGCGAGACGACCAGAAACGATGGCAAGTCAGCTGGAATCCACAGTCACAATGCAGTTGGCCACCCGAAGACAAGTTGATCGAAAATTTTCGCACGCACGTAGCCGATCGTGCCAAAGCGATCTTGGGGACTGATCTTGCTCGGACGGAAAAGTTCACCACCAGTGTGAAAGACGGCATTGATATTCGTGACACGCTGCGCAATTGGCACACAGGTGATATCTACGTCAAGGTAATGCCGCCGAGTCGCGGCCACCTGAATGCCGTCGTCATGTTGTTCGATTCGCCGGCCGATCCGCGCGATTATCCGTGGCGGTCGACCTGGTATGCAGAACATCAAAATGAGTCCACGCTATCCTTTTTCGCGACCAACTACCGTGCAGAGATGATCGGGCCCGGCATCGGTATGGCGAATTACGGCGGTGCTATGTTCTTGTTCCCGCCAATACTGGTGCCAGACATTTGGTTCGACCCTCGCCTAGATTTTACGGAGACCTTGGAAGAGAGATTGCTTGCTGCCGCTTGCATGCACAGCGCCAGCAAGAATATCGCCCTACTGTCGTCGCTGCCGCCGGGTGCCGGCTGGCGAGCGTTGGCCCGCCGATTTGGCAAGAAATGGGTGCATGTGCCCCTATCCCAATTTAGTGAGTCGACCATTGAACGACTTAAGACGGTACACGTCCTGAACGGAAAGAAGGTACGCAGCTACGCGTCCCAATTTATCCGCGAAAAGCACTAGGCGAGCGTAAGTCGCCAGTACTTGCTATCAGATGACGTGCTGTCCATCAGCTGGCGTTGCCGAAAACCTCTCTTGATTGGGCGGTCGACTTGCCGGTACTCTCTCGCGCAAGTCTATTCGGTCGACGAAATGGTGCTCGCATCCAACCAAATTGGGTGTGTTGTGTGCTGAGTTGCATGTACACCGGTTGTCGAACAGGAAAGCCAACTAAAGGTCGCAATTATGTTGACAGCGTTAGCATCTCCCGGCATGCAAGGCACAGTTGGATGGCGGGTGCGCAGGTTGGGTATTCGAGTTTTGTTCGCCTGGGTCAGTATCTTAGGATCGTTCGGCAGCTCCGAATCGTATGCCGCAGATGATTCTCCGACTTGGATCTGGACGCCGCAGCACGAACAAGGCCGCGTCCCTAAGGGATCGGTCTATTTTCGCAAGACGTTCACGGCATCGACGCCAGGCTCGGGGCACATCGATATTGCAGCCGACGACTTCTATGAACTGTATATTAATGGAAAAAAGGTGGCCACCGGTGACGCTTGGCGACGGTTTGACCGCCATGATATTTCTACATGGCTTGTACCGGGTCGCAATGTTGTGGCTGTGCGCGTCACAAACCGCGAAAATGCCTACGCAGGGTTGGCTGCACAAATCGTTGTGCGGCAAGGCACCAAAGATGGCTTGGTACGAACCGACCACACCTGGCGTACTTCCGTGAGCCCGTTGCCGCTCTGGCAAGTCGCCCAGTTCAACGACTTTCGTTGGCCGCGGGCGCGCGTCATGGGTGACGATACTGCGGGCGGTTCCCCCGACGATGGGAATGACGAAGCCGACGAATCGAGTGATGCAACTGAGTCGGTCGCGGCGAACGATGTCACCAAGGCAAGCGATGCACCGCAAGATGCATCACAGTCCGCAACACCTTCAGCTACCAGTCGCGTTACTGCGCCCCCTGCCGCCGTGCTTAAGTTAAGTCCTTTTGTCCCGGTACCTGAATCGGCCATCGAACGGCCACGTGACTTTATCGTTGAACAAATCGATTGCCATGCACAGACCGGTTCGATTATCGCTCTGACGTTCAATGAGTTTGGTGACATCGTGGCCTCACAAGAAGAAGGGCCTTTGTTGCTGATTCACGATGCAGATGGCGACAGCGTCGTAGACTCCGTGAGAACCTATAGTGACAAAGTCAAGAATTGCCAGGGGTTGCTCTGCTTGAGCGGAGATGTGTTCGCAGTGGCCATCGGCGAACAAGGAGCAGGTCTTTATCGCCTGCAAGACCTAGATCGAGATGGATCAGCGGAAGTTGCGCAATGTTTGGTGAAATTTGAACAAGAAAAGCTGGAGCATGGGGCACATGGTTTGGTGCTCGGGCACGATGGTCTGTTGTATATCATGCTCGGCAACCATTGCCGTGTCGCCGCTGGGTATGCGGACTCAAGTCCTCATAAAAACTACTACGAGGGTGACCTCGTGCAGCCCCGTTACGAGGACCCGAGCGGCCATGCAATGGGGGTTCGTGCACCGGGCGGGATGGTCGTGCGGACCGACACGGAAGGAAAGAAAGTTGAACTGTTTGCCGGAGGGTTGCGTAATCCGTACGATCTCGCTTTCAACGCTAAAGGGGATCTTTTCACGCACGATGCCGACATGGAATCCGATATCGGTACAACATGGTATCGACCAACTCGCGTAAATCACGTCATCCCGGGCGCTGAATTCGGCTGGCGTAGTGGATGGGCGAAATGGCCCGACTATTATGTCGATAGCGTTCCAGGAATTTGCGACACCGATCGCGGGTCACCCGCAGGCTTAGTCTTTTACGAGCACGATCATTTTCCGGTGGAATATCAAAATGTGATGTTCTCCTGCGATTGGTCGGAAGGTCGCATATGGGCGATCAAGATGCAACCTGACGGCGCATCGTACCGAGCGTCCAGTGAGGTGTTTTTAAAGGGCAAGCCGCTGAATGCCACGGATATCGAAGTGGGTCCCGATGGTGGGCTGTACATGTTTACTGGAGGACGTGGTACTAAGACGCTTCTCTATCGTGTGCGCTATGCGGGGATTGGACCGCAAACGAAACCGGTCAACGTTACGCCCCTGTTGTCGGCCATTCGGCAGCCGCAACCGTCGAGCGCTTGGTCACGGCAGCGGGTCGCTGCGATCAAACAACAGGTCGGGGGCAAATGGAACGCCGAACTACCGTTGCTCGTGCGGGACACGAAAGCCACGGAAGCAGATCGTGTTTCTGCCCTGCGCACCATGGGTTGGTACGGACCTCCGCTTTCGAAGGAGTTCTTGTTGGAATTGTCCGTCGACAAGCAGCCAGCGGTTCGAGCGGCTGCCTGCACGCACTTGGGACAATTGGAGTCGGACGATGCAATCGCGGACCGCTTGGTAGAACTCGTCGCGGACGGAGACGCACATGTTCGTCGTCGCGCGTTGGAGTCTCTGCGCCGTGGTAACTACAAGATTGCTACCAACGGCTTAATCCGATCACTCTCGACGGTCGATCGGTTCGAGTCTTGGAGCGCGAGACGCCAACTAGAGACCCTGCCCGCGGATTCTTGGTATCCGCTTATTCTCAAGACCGACGTACCCCGGGAATTCCTGCAATTGGCTCTGGCGCGGCTCATTGTCGATCCCGACAAAGAGTTTTCAGTTGAGGCCATTGCGCGCGTGACGGAACTCCTGAACGAATACGTAAGTGACCGAGATTTCACGGACATGATGAGGTTGGTCCAAGTGGCAATGATTCGCGGTAACGTAACCGCAGAGGACATGCCACGTTTGGGTGAAATTATTGCGGAAGAATTTCCCGCGGACAATCCGAACATGAATCGGGAATTGATTCGAATTCTGTCGTACCTTCGCGAGGCGTCGATTAAGAATCGGTACTTGAAATACTTAGACAGTGACCTATCGCCTGCCGACCGGTTGCATGTGGTAGCACATCTTCGTCTGTTAGGAGACGCATGGAACACGGAAGACAAAGTTAAATTACTGCGGGCGATCCATCGCGACGATGACGAAGAACAGTCGTTGCCGCCGTACATTCAGAATATTGGGCGTGATCTGGCCTCTTTGTTGAGCCCGGATGAGCACCGAGTCATTTTGGCAGGTGGTTCGATTTATCCTGAAGCCGCATTGGCGGTCTTGTACGAGCTACCGGCGGATCTGTCACTGGAACAGATTCAAGAGCTGCAAGTGCTCGATCGGCGATTGATCAACGTACCAGGGCCTTCAGCGGACCGACTACGAGCTGGAATTGTGGCGGTACTAGCACGAGGTGCCGACGATCGTGCCATGGAATATCTACGTTATGCGTATGATCGGGATGTAGAACGTCGCCCGACGATCGCGATCGGGCTGGCTCAGAATGCCAAGGGGCCCAATTGGGCCTATCTGTTGCGGAGTTTGCCTGTTCTGGACGAAGCGACTTGCCGCGAGGTTCTGCAGCAGCTTTCCTCCGTCGCGCAGAAACCAGCGGCGAATGATGCGGCTTCAGTTGGTTATTACCACGACGTGGTGGATGTCGTAGGGAAGTATACGGGTGAAACTGCTGAGGCGGCCATTGCGCTGCTGGAGAAATGGCAGAGCATTCCCCCCCGCGGCACCGACGTGTCACTGCCGCAGGCCGTAGCAAAATGGCGACAGTGGTACGTGCAACAATACCCACGCGGCCCGCAGTTGGCATCGCTGGCGACGGCAACTCCGTCGCAACACCACACGTTGGATTCGTTGCTGTCGTATTTGAATAGTCATCCACCTGCCACGCCGGCGGATGTACAGCATGGCGCAGCCGTTTTCGAAAAGGCGCAATGCGGCAAGTGCCACCGATTTGGTAGCCGCGGTGAGTCGATGGGGCCCGATCTCAGTCAAGTCGCCCAGCGATTTACGCAACGCGATCTTCTCGTGTCGATTCTAGAGCCCTCCCGTGCCATCTCCGATCAGTACGTGTCCAAGACCTTGGTAGACGCGTCTGGCAAGTCACATACGGGGATCGTTGGCTCAGGTGGCCGTCGTGACTACGTGGTGCTCAAGTCAGACGGCACAAAGGTACGGATTCCGCGGGAAGAAGTCGAAGAGATCGTTCCCAGCACGACGTCAGTCATGCCAAGCGGACTTCTGGACTCGCTGACCGTGCAAGAGGTCTACGAACTGGTGGCGTATCTAAGCAGCTCTTCACAAGCATCGCATCGCGTTGCCGGTCGGGCCGCTACGCAATCGCAAATTAAAAAGCGTTAGGCACAAAAAGACGTTGCAGCACATCTTCTGTGGCGAATCGTTGGTGTACGGTCTGGCGACGAAGTGTTCTTACTCTACCACTTCGGTACCGAAGGCTGCGATTGCATCTTCATCAATATCGTCGTCAAGATGACCGTTGGCTGGGACCGTTTCGATCGGTTCAACGACGAGCGATTCACGCAGCATCTTGTCGAGCGACTCGCTGGCGGCCTTGACGATCCGATCGCGAGTCATTCCACGCAGTTGAGCGGGATGCGGAAAAGGAGTGAGCGGCCCATCGTAACCGATTTGTCGCAGCGCATCTGCCCATTGGGTAGCATCAATGACTCCCGTCGACATGCCCAACTTCCGGTGTTTTTCGGCCGAGGCATTGCTCGTCGTGGCGTCGGTGCCAGCATCGTTGACTCGGACTAAGGCTACTCGCTCGGCACCGAGGTCCGTCAGATGCGACGCCTTGCCACCGCCAAAATGCCATTCGAACAGATCAACGACGACACCGACGTTCTTAGCAACAATCGTTTTCACGAGGGTTGTTAGGGCGTCCACGGAATTGATGAGCGATGGGTCCGCATTATGGGAGGCGTAGGTAAAGCTAATGCCGAGTTGAATTCCGTGTGGCGCGAGTTGATCGGCAATCTCCGACAATCGCGACCTTTGGAATTCAAAATTTTCATGATAGGGCTTACCGGCTCCGGTCTTGAGCACATGTGCGACACATACAGGAGCCCCTATTTTTTGAGCTGTTTCGGCGATCCCTGGGAGGGCCTTGAGGTCGTCCTGGTAAAACTCATTGGTTTCCCAACGGACGGGCAATGCGAAACTGCCCACACGCATTTCAGCGCTCTGCAAGAACCGGTAAGCATGATCGAACCCGCGGGCAATGGCATGTTTGTGGAACTGAGCCACATCGATGTCAAGTCCTTTAAATCGGTACGTCAGAGCAAGTTCAATGAGTTCGCTTTGTCGCCCAGAAACACGCAGGCACTGATTATTGAGATTTCGAAACACCGGCAACTCCCCGAGATTGGTATCGCATCCACCTCGCCTGTGGACTGGATTGCGTGAAGCCACGTAGTATGGCAGACACAAGGAATGGCTCCAAGTGGGCTTCGAAACCAGGGAATTGCCGGTTGGGGGCTGTGTCGGACCTGGGACGCGGGATCGGCAAGCCAAAAATCGGGGGAAACCGCGACGGAGGCGCGCCCTGGCCGCGAAACGACGGGAATCGTCGGGGGGGCGGCGATGCCGCGACAAAAATGGCGTTTGTGGATTGGCTGATCGACTTACGGGCGATATAATCACGTGTTGCGCGAGCGTGACGGACGTCGTTGGCGTTGGGTACGCGGCGGGCAAATACGGGGGCGAACTGGATTCGACCGGATAGATGAAGTGTGAGTGGCGTGTCGTGGTTGATTGGCGGTCCACGTAAAAAGCTGATCAAAAAATTTATGTGCCAAAGGCAACTTTGCACTGGCTGCCTAGTAAAGTACGGTAGCCCCGATTGAGGATCTTTTTCGGAGAGGTCCAAAAGTCGGTCGCCAAATCCGAATCGCGATGGGTCACTGCCGGGTATGCCCTTTGCTAAACAGCGTTCTTGGCTAGTTCACCCACAACCCGGTCGACAGGGGTGGGGTGAGCGAAAATCAATGAGTCGGCTACACACGTAGAAGCTTACCCGGAAATGTCTCGGGACGCGGGTTCGATTCCCGCCGCCTCCATTTGGGCCACTGGCCCAAATAGAGAGTAGAAAAGAGAAAGTAGAAAGTAGTGCGCTGCGGGCCGAGCGATTTTCTAGTATTGAACGCTTCGCCCGCGATATGGCGCTCTCTTTTCTGCTCGGTCTACTTTCTACTCTCTCTTTCTTTGCGCCGTTCGATTCACACGCGTTCTGGTTGTGAACATCGTTCCTACCGAGACAAGCTCGGGTAGTGACGGGGGGAATTCACGGTGCGCGTTCTGGTTGTGAACATCGTCCTACCGAGGCAAGCTCGGGTAGTGACGGGGGGCCTCCAGTCGGGTCGGCGCTCGGGGGTCATTTCCGGCTGATTCATGCGATCCTCGAATTCGTGGCGTCACGGAACTTCCCCAGGAAAGGAAACCGCCAATCTATGCGATTTGGCTCTGGCTTTCAATCGAGCGCCGAAGGTTCGCATTTCGACCACGAATACGGGCACGATAGCGCCGCCCCAAAATCGCGTCACATTCGGTCGGAAGTCAGTGCCCATCCGATCCATGATGGGTTCATTCGGAATTTCTGTCTGTTGTCCGTTTTCAAGGCGACTTGAGTTCACCATGGCCGATGACAATCGCTCTGAGCCGCGTCTACTCAGCATCTCGGAGGCAGCCAGCTACTTGGGATGTGGTCAGGCCAATGTATATGGGCTGATTCGTTCGGGAGAGTTGCCCTATGTGCGCGTTGGCCGCAGAAAGGGTTACCGCATTGATCGCGAGGACATCGATCGGTTCATCTCTGACCGCAAGCAGCAAGTCCGAAACGCAGCGCCGCAAGTGCGACCGGCGCTGCGTTTTGCACTAAAACACATTCGGCGGTCATGAGCCGTGAGCGGACCTTGTCTCCCCACCCACGGCTTTCTTGGCTTGCGACAGCAAATGTTCGGGCTGATGCGCAAGATGCTGATAGACGCGAGCCAACGTGCTGGGATCGGAGTGTCCCATCAAGATTGCCACGGTCAAACCATCGAGCCCCGATTGCAAGGCTCGCGTGGCCCACGAATGGCGAATGGCGTAGAGGGAGTATCGTGCGGTCGTGGCACTTGCCCGCTGCCAAATCAGAATTCGGCGAGCATCTTGACGAATTTCGGCTTCGGTGCGTTGCATCGATGTTCCTTTCACCCTTTTGGTCGTGCGAAGTCGGTGCATGATGCGCTTCACTTCCTTTTCGTCGAGTGTTTCGCCGCTCGATTTGGCTTGAGCGTGGTACATGCGAATACGCAGTCGGTCAAACGCACATTTCACAGCTCCCGTCTTCCAAGGCTGACCGCGAGAGTTTCGAAACAGCGCACCCGTGGGGTACAGTTGCATGCGTCGCCGTGTGATTTCGAGCGAGACATCGGTCAGGTAGACGACGCGTGGGTTGCGTTTCCCCTTTGCTTCGGAGATCGGAAAGATCCAACGCTGCTTGGTGAGCTCCACATGTCGGGC
Source organism: Planctomycetota bacterium (assembly GCA_027619595.1). GTDB lineage: Bacteria > Planctomycetota > Planctomycetia > Pirellulales > Pirellulaceae > JAQCHP01. The sequence goes on along the minus strand of JAQCHP010000045.1, from coordinate 14,955 downwards.
TTCGACACGCAGCGACTCCTGGGGCCGACAACCGCTTTCCCAGGTAACGATGACCAAATCGCGAAAGTCGGGATCTCGGATGTGGCTCAAGAGCGCGGTGTACTCCTCCGCCGAGATCGTGGTTTCCCGGCGATCGGCGCCGGGGACTTCCAGCTGTGTAATTGGGTTCTTATCGATATAGCCCTGCTGCGTCGCCCATTTCAGGCAACGTTTGATGGTCCGCACGTAGTTGCGCTTCGAAGTGCGGGTGAATTTGGGATAGCTATCGACCCACTCCTGGACATGGAAGGGGCGGAGGTTTCTCACTCGCATTTCGGGGTAGCGGTCGCAAAGGCGCTGCAGGCGATAGCGATACCACTCGAAGGTATCGGGGGAGCGGTGCTTCTGCACCCAGTCGAGAAAGACGTCGACGATCTGCACCAGCGCGTCGTCCGAGACAGTCTGAGTGCGCGGTTCCAGCATGAGCTGGTGGTATCTGTGGTGCGCCTCGTCCGAGTTTGGTCCGAGATTGACTTGCTTGCCGTTGATCTGGACGTACCACAGACCACGGGACTTCTTGAAAAACGGCTTGGGAAAGTGCGGCATCGTACGAGCCCTCCAATCGAGTTCAAAGGAACTGACAGAGGCGACCGAAAGGCTCGCTTCGCGGTCCCGGTTGGTTGGCGCCAACCGGGGCCGTTTTCATCTCACAACTTACTTCTCGGACAACTTCTCGTACAGAGGCGGTTTTGGATTGATGCGATTTGTTGTAAGTCCTTACGCCGTATAGTACGCCCGACAGGATTCGAACCTGTAACCCTCGGTTCCGAAGACCGATGCGCTATCCAGTTGCGCCACGGGCGCGGCAGGCCACACTTTAACTCCACGTACCCCACTTCGGCAACCCGTGGACCACAGAGACTTGACCCCCTTCTCCTGTGGGTGCTATAAGCCGTGGGGCGTTGCGTTTTCTCGCTCGGTTTCGGATTTCTCCCGACGGAGCAGGAATTGGACGCAAACAACTCGGCGTCGGATCACCAGCGGTTCGTCGGCAAAGCCAATTACTAGCTTTCCGGGAATGGGCAGGGAATTCACCGGCATTGCCGTGAGCTCGTCGGGTCCGATAACCTTACAAACTGGCATACATTGAGTTCAAGAGCGATTTCGATATGGTACGGGTCACGATTCGAATTCTCGACGGTGCAGGACGCGGCAAAAACTTTGATGACCTTATTCCGCCCGTTACCATCGGTCGTGAGGAAGGGAATACAATCCAAGTCAACGACGACCGCGTCAGCCGATATCACCTGAAAATCCAGGAAGACCACGAAAAATTGGTGCTCACCGATTTGGAAAGTACCAACGGCACGCGCGTCAACGGCGAAGATATTCAGCTCCGAATCCTGCGACACGGCGACTTGATCAGTGTTGGACGCTCCGTTCTGCTCGTGGGTTCCCGTGACGAAATCGCCGATCGACTGGCCGACCTGCGTGGAAGCGATGTCGCTAAGACGCACCGTGATGACGATTTTGGCACTGCCGAGCGGGTCGATTTCGCGGAATTGAGGGATCGACTGGCGGAAGAATTAAATTGGAGCGACAGCCATGACAATGAACTACCGCAGACGCTTCACCTGCTGACCCCTCCCGATGTGCCGGAAAGACTTTCGCCCGGCCAGGCTGCACAGCTCTCCGAACTTATCGAATTCTTTCATATTCGCATCCGCCGGATTCTAGCTCAAGCCCGTTCCGATGAAGAAGATCTAATCCAGGTGCCAACAAAAGTGTGGCAAGACTTGGTCGACCTACAAGCGCGTTCCGCCGAATACCTACGAAGGATTGGCGAGCCGTAGAGTTACGTCTGCTCGCCGTGTAATTCTGATTCACGGATGCCACGCCAGGTTGTCGGCTTACTCACCCTAACGTTTTGCTCGACGAAAGGTCGTATCGCAATGATCATTGGTGTACCCCAAGAGATAAAGAAAGACGAGTACCGCGTGGCCATGTTGCCCGTTGGAGTGGAAGAGCTCACCCGGCGCGGTCATCAAGTCCTCGTTCAATGCGGCGCTGGACAAGGTTCCGGACTGCCGGACCATGCTTACCACGCCTGCGGGGCTCGCCTGGTGGAGAGCGCTGCTGAAATTTTCGCCGAAGCAGAACTCATCGTCAAAGTCAAAGAGCCTCAACGAGCTGAATACGCTCTATTGCGGTCGGAACAGACGCTTTTCACTTACTTTCATTTTGCCGCCAGTCAAGAGTTGACGGAGGCGATGCTTGCCTGCGGCGTGACGTGCTTGGCCTACGAAACGCTCCGTGATAGTCATGGACGGCTTCCGTTGCTGACACCGATGAGCGAAGTAGCTGGGCGGATGAGTATCCAAGAGGGTGCGAAGTACTTGGAGAAGCCGCAAATGGGACGCGGTATCTTGTTGGGAGGGGTGCCCGGGGTCGCGCCTGCACATATTACGATTCTCGGAGGTGGAATTGTCGGTGCCAACGCCGCACGCATCGCGGCGGGATTTCAAGCCGACGTGGCGATTCTGGACGTCAATCTGGACCGACTAAGGTATCTCGACGACATTATGCCGGCCAACGTCAACGTACTGTTTAGCGATCGCCATACGATTCGTGAACAACTGAAACTCGCCGATCTGGTGATTGGAGCCGTGCTCATTCCCGGCGCCCTTGCGCCACGATTGGTGGACCGCAGTGATCTCAAGTTGATGAAGCCAGGTTCCGTCATCATCGACGTGGCCATTGATCAGGGAGGGTGCATGGAGACCAGCAAGCCGACCAGCCATAGCCATCCGACCTACGTCGAGGAAGACGTTGTGCACTACTGCGTCACCAATATGCCCGGTGCGGTGGGGCGTACCAGCACCTACGCACTTTGCAATGTGACGTTACCGTGGGTACAGCAACTCGCTGAACACGGAATTTACGAGTCCCTCAGTGCTTCTGCTGAGCTTCGTGCAGCGCTGAATATCTATCAGGGCGGTGTTGTCAATTCCGCCGTAGCCAAGACGTTTGGGATGAAGGTCACTCCGTTCGCCTGAGCCACAGGGCACGTGTTACTTCGTGGGACCGGATTGTAAAGCTTGGCTAGAAAATACAATCTGCGCACCATCCGCACTCCAATCCAGATCGGTGTTGTGTCGGTCGACGGGTTGCCCTGGGACGGCTGTTGGAGGTCTGCTGCCATCGACAGGTACGAGCATCATTTGGTAAGGAGATGCTTCGTTCTTACGCAGGGAGACGAGAATCGACTGGCCATCGCTGGACCAGGCTGTGGAAATTCCGAAGTTGCCTCGCAAAAGAACTTGAGGCACCCGCTCGCGAATATCACAAAGAACGAGAGACGACGGTTCGTCCCGGTAGCCTGGCAGTCGAAAACAGACGCGACGGCCATCTTTGGACCAGCTCAGTCCTCGGTCTGGTTGCCAGCCGTCGGGAAGACACGATTGACGTTCCATGGTCACGACATCAAGTAAGGAAATGTTCTTGACCTGGAAATCGATCAGAGCCAAATGCTGTCCGTCAGGGGACCAGCGTGGATTGGTGGCCGCGGATGCCAACAGTGTACGGTTACGTCCATCGGTTGTCATGATTGCCACATCTGTTGTGGGTTGGCCATCGACCACGGACGCAAAGGCGATATGCTGATTGTCCGGTGACCAGCATGGCAACTCACCGGGCCCAATATCACGTACCTCCGTTCCGTCCGAATTCGACAAGCAAATGTGGCCTTGGCGCTGGCCATTGATGAGGCGATGTCGCTCATACGCCAGCCACTTGCCGTCGCTTGACCAATTGGGAGAGCGGTAGCTTGTTTCAGGTTCGAAGGTAAGAGGGCGAAGTTTTGTGCCATCGGCTTGAAGGACAAACAGTTGCGCCTCTTCCGCTGAACTTCCGTGCACGTTGAGTACCGTCACCGACAGAATAGCGACGGCGATGCATCGGTTGAATCGATGGCAATAGGTGCCGGCGGCTCTTTGTTTCGCGATCTGGACCAAATTCGAATCGTTTATCGGTTTCACAGCGTTGCCCAATAACTCGCAAATTCTGGCAAGCGATGCCTATGCTTCCGCGAGCCAGTTTGCAACTTCTGGAGCGAAGTAGGTTAAGATCCCGTCCGCGCCGGCCCGTTTCATGGCCAGTAGGCTTTCGAGGGCACCGCGGCGACGGTCGATCAATCCATGTTGCGCAGCAAACGCAACCATCGAGTACTCCCCGCTTACCTGGTAGACAAAAGTTGGGACACCCAAGGACGCCTTGACTCGATAGACGATATCGAGGTACGGGAGGCCCGGTTTGACCATCACCCAGTCTGCCCCTTCATCGATATCGAGTATTACCTCGCGGAGCGACTCCAGCCCATTCGCTGGATTCATTTGATAGGAATTTTTGTTGGCAGAGCCAAGCGAATGGGCCGATCCGACGGCGTCCCGAAATGGACCATAGAATGCCGAGGCGTATTTGGCCGCATACGCAAGAATCATTACGTGCTGAAAGCCGTGTGCATCAAGCGCTTGGCGAATAGCTCCGACTCGACCATCCATCATGTCGGAGGGAGCAATGATATCGCAGCCGGCGGTTGCCTGTACGACTGCTTGCTGACATAGGACAACTACAGTTTCATCGTTGGCAACATCTCCGTTGCGCACCAGTCCATCGTGCCCATGACTGGAGTAGGGATCGAGGGCCACATCGCAGATGACACCTAGTTGATCTCCGACTGCCTTCTTAACAGCACGTACACACCGGCAGACGAGATTTTCGGGGTTGAGTGCTTCCCTCGCGTCGTCTGTCTTGTGCGACGGAGGGGTGGCAGGAAAAATGGCGATGGCTGGAATGCCGAGCGAACAGGCCTCCTGTGCTTGCCGGACGACGTCCGCAATGGGCCACCGAAATATTCCTGGCATGGAAGCGATCGGTTCAGCCGTCGATTGATCGTGCACAAACAGCGGCCAGATCAGATCATGCTTTGAGAGTCGGTGTTCTTGCGCGAGGTTGCGCGACCACTCGTACCGCCTACTGCGGCGTAAGCGAGTACTCGGAAAGCGTCCTGCAAATATGCCGTTCGGATCCGCCATACGAAATCAGCTCGTTAGAGGATGCCGGCGCCAAAATCGTCTTTGCGATCGGTCGTGTGAGAACGTTGGGATGCTTCACGTGCGGTCGCCTGGTGGGGAGCACGGGGCTCCGCAGACGGCGATTGAATGCGTTTCGAGTGCCGTTGGCTGGGGTTGTGACGCTCTTCACCGCTGTGTACACGATGGACGTGCGAGCCATGCGATGCTGCGTGAGGTTCGGGATAGTGGTCTTCAAGATCGTAGCGTGAAACGTACCCCGGTTCCTTTGCTCGGATCCTTTCCGCATGGAATTCTTCAATAACGCGGCGCTGGATCATTTCTCGGCATTCCGAATTGATGGGGTGTGCGATATCTGCATACAATTTCGTACGCCCGTCTTCTTCCTTGATCGGGATCTCTTCGGATTGACGGGTACCGCATTGGTTGCAAAATTGTGCCCGAAGGTGGTTCTTATAGTTGCAAGTCGTGCAATGCGAAGTCAGCTTACGGCTGGGCATCGCGACGAACGGTCCGTTCGTGCCCTCAATGATCTTGAGGTCACGAATGACGAAGCAATTATCGAAAGTAATGGAACAAAACCCTTGGAGGCGATCGTCACTGTTTTCCATTAGCTTGATGCGGACTTCGGTGATTTCCACGGTTCGGCTCCTTCGCGCGTCCAACGCATGGTTGGATAGGCACGAGTTGTTGTAGCCACGATCACATGGCCGATGTTGGCGGCATGCAAACAGTTGGCAATTCGTTGCGCTTCCCTGAAATTGCGACACAATCCGAAATAACAGGTTCCGCTTCCACTCATCTGATGCGCCAAGACGCCTCGTCGTGAAAACTCATGTTTCAATCGTTGCAGCCAGCAGGTCAGTTGCCCCGCGGGTTCCTGCAGTCGATTGGCCAATAGGTTTTTCCACACACGTTGATTTCCGCGACCAATTGCCTGGACCAACGGTTGGCAGTCGAGCGGGTTCAACGGCGGAATCAATCGCCGATAAACTTCGGGTGTCGACAAGCCTTCCGGTGGCCGCACCAGCACCACGGCCGGCCGCCACTTCCATTCCAACGGCGAAATCTGTTCACCTCGGCCACGGCAAACCGCCGCTGGGGCCCCCGACAAGAAAAATGGGACATCACTTCCCAGTTCACTTGCCAGCGACTCAAGTCGTTCGGGTGCCCAATTTACATTCCAAGCCAAGTTTGCCACGGCCAACGCTGCCGCCGCGTCGCTTGACGCACCGCCCAACCCCGCTGCGGAAGGGATCCGCTTCCGAAGCTGCACGGTAGCACCTAATCTCACTTCGGCTCGTTCGCGGAAAAGTGTTAGGGCTCGTGTGACAATGTTGGTGGCAGGGCTTGGGATGTCTCCTACGACATGGGGAACTGCTTGGAATTTACTGCGAATTCCGAATGTCCAGGTCGTGTGGAGTGCAATTGTGGGCTCCGTCTGTACTCTAAACTGCAAACTATCGTAGATCGCTACCGCCGCCATGACGGTTTCCAGCTCGTGGTAACCATCCGACCGCCGCCCAAGTATCTCCAGGAACAAGTTAATTTTAGCGGGCGTCCAAGCTTCCCAGGTGCCGAATTTGCCGGCCCCAAAATCCCCGTTGCCAAGATCGCTGAAAGAAACAACTCCCCGCTTCCCTAGACATGAAATGCTTGTCCGGCCCTGATGGGGCTTCCCGGTACCGGACGCCGAAGCATTGCGGAAAAGGTCATTCACGCCGTCTCATCCATTTTTTGGTCGATGAGTGGCGACTTCGTTTCGGAACTTATGTACGTGCAGCCGGTCGCATCGATGATCTATGAGTGCCCAATTGTCGCACAACCGTGATATTTCGGGACGAGCGCCCCGACAGCCAAAGGGACGTCCAGCCGGTTGCTCAGGCAATTCTACTGCTGGACGGAAAAACGAGTCAAGCACGGCAAAGTCGTTTCCGTCGGAAAAGTCGCTCTGCCGTCAGTCGCGTTTGGCGGAAGCCTAGTGCCAGACACAAGTTGTGCCGCGTCGCGGTCAGACGTCGTAGTACAGGCAGAATTCGAATGGATGGGGTCGGAGTCGCAGCGCGTCCACCTCATGTTCACGCTTATAGGATATCCAGGTTTCAATCACGTCCGATGTAAAGACATCGCCACGCAACAGGAATTCGTGATCGTCTTCCAGAGATCGCAGTGATTCGTCCAAGGTGGCAGGCGTTTTGGGGACAGTGGAAGTCACTTCGGGTGGTAAGTCATAGTTGTCCTTATCAAGCGGTTCGCCGGGACTTAGTTTGTTTTGGATGCCATCGATTACGGCCAAGAGTATGGCCGAGAACGCGAGGTACGGATTGCTGCTGGGGTCTGGACAGCGAAACTCGATTCGTTTGGATTTTGGGCTAGGACTGTACATAGGGATGCGGCAAGCGGCCGACCGATTACGTTGCGAATACGCAAGGTGAACGGGGGCTTCGTAGCCAGGGACGAGCCGTTTGTAGCTATTGGTGGTCGGATTGGTAATGGCCAAGAGTGCAGGCGCGTGTCGAAGAATACCTCCGATAGCGTGCAATGCCATATCGCTCAGGCCGGCGTAGCCACTCCCCGCAAACAACGGTTCGCCCGCTTTCCACAATGAAATGTGTATGTGCATACCAGAGCCATTATCTCCGAAGAGTGGCTTGGGCATGAACGTCACGGTCTTCCCGTGGCGATGCGCCACATTCTTTGCGACATATTTGTAGATCATCAGCTTGTCGGCCATGTCGACAAGCTGGCCGAATTGCAAGTCGATTTCGCACTGTCCGGCCGTGGCAACTTCGTGATGGTGGCATTCCACATCGAGCCCGCAGTTGATCATACACTGCATCATTTCGTTACGAAGATTTTGCATTTGATCCGACGGTGGGACGGGAAAGTATCCTTCCTTCTGACGAAGTTTGTAACCCAGGTTGGGGTTTTCCTGTCGACCGCGGTTCCATTCCGCCTCGATACTATCCAAATGGTAAAAGCCTTCGTTGGTTCTTTGGTCGAAGCGGGCTTCGTCAAATATAAAGAACTCGGCTTCGGGTCCGAAACACGCAGTGTCCGCGATGCCGGTGCTCAGCAGGTAATTGACCGATTTGCGCGCAATATTGCGAGGATCTCTGGAGTAGTCTTCACGGGTGATAGGATCCTGCACGTTTCCGATCATGGCGAGAGTTGGAAGGTCCGCGAAGGGATCGAGGAAGGCCGTGTCGGGCTGTGGCACCACGACCATGTCGCTTTCATTGATCGATTGCCAACCTCGAACGCTCGACCCGTCGAATCCCAATCCGTCTTCGAAGGTGATTTCTTCGAGTTTACCGACGGGAATCGTGAAGTGTTTCCAAGCTCCCGGAAAGTCGGTGAAGCGGATATCAACTGCCTTTACATCTTTCTCGCGACAAAACGCCAAGACTTCTCGTGGGGTCACTAGTTCTCCTAAACGAAATCGAGGTATTGGGCTGACCGCATGTCGTTGGGTACCACTTGGGTCGGCGGCTAACGGCCGACCGAATCGACTTGAGTAGATAAAGTAGTCTCTTCGCCGGAACGTGGGGGGAAATGTAGGTTGGGGACTCGTGACTTGCGGTGTTCGATCCGCTCCTGTCGACGGAACAAGATGGTCAAAAAGGCTGGCATTAATATGGGCCGGACCACAAATGCATCGAGTATCACGCCCAATGACAGGGCAAATCCAAGTTCTGCGATGCCCCGCAAACTACCACTCATCATCGAGACGAACGTACCGGCCATGATCACACCACAGCTGGTAATGATACCGCCCGTGCGACTGATCGCTTCGCGAAGTCCTTTCATCGGGCCTAACTTGGCCTGTTCTTCGAAGACGCGTGTCGCTAGATAGACATTATAGTCTTGGCCAATCGCAACCAAAATGACAAACAGAAATAGGGGTACTTTCCAGTCGAGTCCTTGAAAGGTATCGCCGTAGAGGTGCTGAAAAAAGATCTCGGTGGCGCCAATCGTCACCAGGTAGCTGAAGAGTACGCTGACGGTCATATACAGGCACACCATGGGGCGCCTTAAGATCACGATTAGCACAGCAAAAACAGCTAAGACAACCAGCACTTGAATGCGAACTTGGTCAGCTTCTGTGACGAGTCGAAGGTCGCGGATTCCCGCGGTGGTTCCGGCGACCAAGAACTTTGTATCCGCCCAAAAGGATTTCTTGTTCTGTGATACGTCTTGTAGGACGTGTTCGATGTTGTCGACCATGTCGATCGCTGCGACCGAAAAAGGATCGGCGTCGCAAACTAATTCGAAACGGGTGACGTGACCTTCCAGTGCCGGGACGTCGCTCAAATAGATGGCACGTACGAGTGGGTGGTTCTTGGTCACAATGCGAGCAGAATTCATCACCGACGCACGCGTTGGTTCCACACCCATCGGCTGGCTCAGACTCCGGACGATTGCCACGCCGCTTTGCTCACGCAGTAGTCGCGTCAAATCGGTGATCGCCTTTTCGCCGTCGTGCGAGTCAAATCCCCCGGAGGCTTTTTGTGCCAATACGATTACAGGGCCGCTTTCGCCAATCGGAAAATGCCGTCTCAATAGATCGGAACCGATCTTGCTTGGGCGGTTCGGTTCGAGTTCACTGAGAAAGTCATACGTTACGTCCACATGCAGTCCAACCCAGGCCAGGGGGAGCATGGCCAGGATCGAACAGGCCAAGATCCGACCGGGATAGCACATGATCCAGTCGGCGGCCTGCTCCCAAAATCTCATGGTTCGTGACGGCAATGCTTGAGCTTGTTTTGCCACTGTTTGCGGCCAAAAGACGATGTTGCGCACGGCCACTAACATGGCCGGAGCGAAAGTTAGGCACGCAAGGAGTGTTACCAATAAACAGAAACCGATCGCGGGACCGCTATTACGGAACTTGCCGAACTCGGCGAAGAACATCGTGCCCAGCCCCAGGATCGTTGTGAAGGCACTGGCGGTCAAGGCATCCCCCACCGCCGCCGAAGCTCGAATGAGCGCTTGAAGGCGATCCTTTTCGGTTTCCAGTTCCTCTCGATACCGTGCAATGATAAACAGGCAAAAATCGGTGCCTGCACCGAACAGGATGACCACGATAAAAATCTTCGTGGTCGTAAATACTTTGAAGTCCCACCATTCCATGCCAGGAAGGAGATGGACTTGCGTAAGGGCTGCGAGCAAGCGAGTGGCGATGATTAGCGAGACGAAAATCGTAACAAGCGGTACCGCGATCAAAAGAGGTGCACGGTAAACGAACAGAAGTATCACCAAAATAATCACGACGGTATACAACTCCGTGTGCTTGATGCTCTCCGCGGCCGACTGAAGCATGTCTCCGCCGACCGATGCGGATCCGGTCATCGCCAGTTGCAGCCCTGCCGGGCGCTGTTGCAAATCGGGAGATTCCTTGAGCATCGCAGCGAGTCTTTGCAACAGCGCGATGTTTTCCGTGGCCATGAATTCGCTCGATAGCTGGAGCATGACAAGCGTGGCTTGGCCGTCTCGACTGTCCATCTTCTTGCCAATCACTGGCGTGTCATACGACCAGACCTGCCGCAGTGGTCGAAGGTCGGTGGCCTCCGGCACCAGTTGGTTTTCCAATTTTTCCAGGTCTGGCGACAATTCCCATGCCCGTACTCGATCTGCCTCCGCCTCAGCCGTATCGCCGACCGCCGCGCACACGATGGCACGGTTATGCAAAGCTGCTGCAAACGAGCTATCCAAAGCGATTGCGTTATCAAACGCTTCTAATGCATCCTCGCGTGAAAGCTCGGCGCGACGTGCCCACCGCTGGGTCGTCGCGACATCTGCGGTCGATGTCGCGGATTTCTCCGCCAATGCTTGGAATTCCAGAGACTGGTTCCACCGGGCGACGCCGGCCATGTTGAGGCAGTGTCTTGCCAAACGGTCCGCATACGATCGGTCGTCGCTTGTGAGCGACTCCCCGTCGCGGGCCAAAACGAAAACGATTTGGCTACGTACGCGGGAGTCCGGGAAAGCCTGGTCGAGCAGCAGTTCGGCTTGTGCGGTCGATGTGTCGGCTGGCAGATACGCCAAATCGCCATCGTACGTCACATCTTCCCAACGGGGAGCGAGCCACAACGAGAGGAATGCCAGGAGCATCCAACCGCCGATGACAGCCCACCAAAATCGGGCGACAAACTGGCCCAGGCGAAGAAACATGTCTGAAGAGCGACATCAGGAATTGAATCGGGTCCAATGACGGACCTTATCATATCGATAGTTGGCCGCCGATCCAAGCTGGCTCAGGATGCCCGGGTCGCAGTCTGCTTCTGAGCGATCTCTACCTTTTCGATTTGCTTGCGGGCCACTTCGATGGCAGTCCACATTCCAACGTCAATCTGGGCAGTTGAGGTTGTGTCTGCCGCTTCCGGGATGGCCGGTTTCAAGTGAGTGGCTGGTATGAGCACGTCGGGTCGGACCCCTTCTCCGCTGATGCGTTGTCCCGAAGGGGCGTAGAATTTCGCTGTGGTGAGCCGCAAGCCCGAGTCGGCCCCCGCGAGCCGGAAGATACCCTGTACGGAACCCTTGCCATAGCTTTGTGCACCGACGACGATTGCGCGGCCATGATCGCGCATCGCCGCCGCAAAAATCTCACTTGCACTGGCTGAATCGCCGTCGATCAACACCACCAAGGGGACTTGCCATGTCCCGGTGCGATTCGCAGTGTATTGACGGTTTTCACGCGCGCTTCTACCGCGGGTCGAGACAATCATACCTTTGTCGACAAACCGATCGGCGACCTCGACCGACTCTTCCAGTAAGCCGCCGGGATTCTTACGCACGTCGATGATCAATCCACGCATTCCTTGTCGATGCAGCTTCCACAGGGCCGAATCAATGTCGCGGCTCGTCGTCTTCTGAAAACTGTTGATTCGCAAGTAGCCGATGCCGTGGGAACGGTCGACGATCTGGACCTGGTCAACGCTAGGAACCTCGACTCGCTTGCGCTGTACGGTAATGCTTTGGGGTTGTCCGTCGGCATGTATCAAATGGACCTCTACGGTGCTCCCCTCGGGGCCCCGTAGCAAGTCAGCCACTTGATTCGGGGGAACATTTTGGGTGTAGGATTGATCGACACCTACAATCCGATCTCCGGGACGAAATCCGCGGAGTGCCGCCGGTCCACCGGCGATCACGTCTACAATCAGCAAGTCGTGATCCCGAGGCTTGAGCTCCACGCCCAAACCGACGAAGTTTCCCTCGATTTGTTGGTAGACCTCATTTAATTGCGATGAAGTAAGGAACGTAGAATAGGTGTCAAGACTTGCCGATGCACCGCACAGGAACTCGAGCAGCGTGCGAGCGACCGGCAAGCGGATTTCTTGGGCCGCCCATAATGCCACACGCTCCGCTTCTTCCACGGCGCCCCGGCGATTTGTCGCGCTGAGGGACGGTACGGCACTCGCCAGCCGTGCGGCAAACGCATCCATCTGTGCGTCCGAAACACTGACCCGGTGCGCCCGGAAAGAGGTTTCCTGGAGTGCGATGACGAGATCTTCTGCCCCACGCTGAAGAATCTGGGACCAGTCGGGGGATTCTACGTAGTTCGCATCGATTTTGTGCAATACCTCTTGGTACAAATCGAGTGCTTGTTGGTCGGTCATCTCGGCCACCGATTGCAAAAAAGTGCTGTCGGCGTATCGGCGACGAACATCGTAGTGAAATCGTGCCACCTGCAGTCTCTGCTTGAGTTGCGGGGACTCGGGCTGGTGACGGATGGCATCTTCGTACAGCGAAAGGGCTTCTCCCCATCGCTGGCTATCTTCCAGGTCAACCGCTTGATGGAGAATCTCCGCCACAAACTGTGCTGAAGAATGGCGAAAATCTTGTGGGAGCGTCGATCGATCCGCGGCGCGGGACGCGTTTGCAGCGAGCAGGGCAAGCCATCCTGCACAGAGGAACCATCCGAGCAGACCGCGTCGGGTCACCGCTGTCGGCCTTGTCGCCGAACCAGCCAGTTTCGGATTCTTGATAGAGAGCGTCCAAGCAAGCATACGCGATCCCGTCCCAGCAAAATGTCCCAGTCGGTGGGCTCGCAACGATCGTTCTGCCAAGTACGGTCTCAGGTGATACCGTTGTGGCGGGAAGATTCGTACGAGCGGCTTCAGTGCCTCGCAAACATATTCCACAGATAGGGTGAGGTCAAAAAGCACCACAAAAATTGTGCTGGCGTGACTGTCGTCACCCCTACATTTTTCGCGGCGAGGTCCGATCGTAAGGGACCTGTGAACTATTAGGGCGACCACACCTGCAGATCGCACGCAAGAGTAAGTCTGGCAAGCACTTCGGCTTGCCGACTTCGTTCGTGGCCTCATCCCTAAGCCAAGCAGTAAGCGGTTCAGAGGATTCTACGCGCACGGCAGATCGGGGGCAAATCTTGAATTCAATTCAAGAAAAAAGAGGGTGGTCAATGTCTAACCACGGAGCCGCCAGTCGACCCGCTTCGAGCGTTTCGTGTTCACCCCGTGATGTACGGTAAACCGACCGCCTCCGAGCGGGATCGATCCGCACTCTTGTAACCCGCTAGATGCAAACACGCTGTCGTACTGCCCTGAGCTGGACAGCATTACTTGCCGGGTTACTTACTGGACGACGTTATTTGATGCTCAATAGCTCGAGTTCAAAGATTAACGTGGCATTTGGGCCAATAACGGGTGGGCTGCCTGCCTCCTTGTAGGCAAGTTCGGACGGAATATAGATTTTCCAGTGTTCGCCAACCTTCATGAGTTGGAGGGCTTCCGTCCATCCCGCAATAACTTCACCGACTCCAAACTCGGCAGGTTCATTGCGCTTATAGGAACTGTCGAATTCCGTGCCCGACAACAGAGTCCCCTTATAGTGGGTACTTACACGGTCAGTAGCCTTGGGGCTTTTTGCTCCTTTGGCAGCCGCCTTGAGGATTTCGTACTGAAGTCCACTGGCGAGCGTCTTGACTTCTTTACGAGTGGCGTTTTTTTCCAGGAATGCCTTCCCTTCCTGCTGGTTGGCTTTGGCAACATCATTAAGCTTCATTTGTTGTTGTTGGCGCATGACGAGCATGGCAGCCTGGAATTGGGCCTCGGTGATGCGCGGGTCACGCGATTCCAGAGCGTCTTGGATCCCCAGCAAGAGGCTCTCGAGGTCGTCGACCGCGACACCTTCTTGGCTGAGTTGGCGTCCGATGCTCATGCCGATCCCATAACTGGCCTTGCCGCGAGCCGACTCCAGCAAAGGATGGTCGGCACCTTCCAATGCCTTCGGCGTGGCGGCTGGCAAGTCTTCCGCTGCCGCTGTGGGAGCCGCTGGGTAGGCTACGAGAAAGACCAATCCAACCATGCAGACAGGTATTTTCGCGATTAAGCGTGGATACCGCCAATATCCAAACAGCAACATGTTGTGCCCTTCCCGTGCCCCTAGGGTTCCGTTCTTCTCGATCCGACTGCTAAATCGTGGCACATTGGGGCGCTGCGGGCAAGGCGACTAGTGGCCGCACCGGCTGCAGCTGGGGGTGAGATTCGATCCCATGGCGAGACCGTCCCAGGCCACGTCGGGCGAACTCAGAACTGCCCCGGCTGATTGGCAAGGCGCACAATCGTCGCGGCGGTAACGACGCGCAAAGAGCCCCATAACAATGTTCCTGGCGGGGCGACGCGGCTCGCAACAATCCCTCTGCCCCGTCCATTCACCGCAGGCATCGCAAGGGTCACAGGGGTCGGGTGGGTCGATCATCCATTCATTCCAGTACACTTCGCCGCATCCAGACCCGCAGCTCATGCGTCCGTTGGCCCATCGAAAAAGGGCACCGGGGAGCTTACCACCGGTCGGACACTGTGCTGCGCAACTTGGACACTGTGCTGCGCAACTTGGACACTGTGCTGCGCAACTTGGACAC
>JAQCHP010000044.1 GCA_027619595.1 Planctomycetota bacterium | reverse complement strand
TCGAATGAGCGGGCGGGTCAGACCCAACTGAAAGATGAGTGTGCCGATTTGGACAAGCCAATTCTCACGAGCAAACATTTGCTGCCGTTCGGCGGCGTCTGACACCTGCTGTTTTACCATGTCCACCTGTTCCAGGTAGACCGAAGTCGCGCACCATTTGCCCAGCAGGAGAAATCCGACAATACCCAGCAAGTAGGGCGATTGGAACACACTCACGAAACTAGACAAAATTCCCGGTTCCATGGCGACCTGATCGGGTTGGTCTTGCTCCAATAGGGCAACTGGGGTGTCTCCAGTTTCGAAAGTCGTCGGACTCTGTTCGAGCCGATAAGCACACCAGATTGCGAGTTCGAGCAGTACCACCGTCAGCAGCAGCAGTAGCCAATTGCCGGAGCGGGAATCAAAGTTGCTTACGAGGAGTGAGGCTGCGAGGGCTCCCAGCGAACCGCCCGCAGCGATAGCGCCAAAAAATTTCTTGCCTTGTGCGCTGGAATACCTGTCGGAGAGGACGCTCCAAAAAATCGTAACAACAAACAAGTTGAATACGCTAACCCACACGAAGAATATTGCGCAAAAAGCAAAAGGGGGTTCGGGAAAAACAATGCTTGCAATCGCGAATCCGATCAGCCACAACGAAAAGAAACGGTACGCGATCGGAATAAGTTTGGCGCGACTGACGCGATCAAGCAAGGCGTTATACACAGGGGATGCAAGCAACATGCAGATGAAGGTCGCAAGAAAAAGTTGCTGGACATCGCCAACACGAGTCGCATACGTCTCTCGCATCGGCCGGACAGTGTAAAATGCTGCGAGTACGAAGAAGAACCAGAGAAAACTCCAAAAGAGGTTCGGCACGTCAGAGGCTTCGACGTTGATCGCGCCACGCAGCCATGCTAGGGTGTTTCGTGTCATGCCATGAGACAGCTTGAGGTCTATTTGATCTCAAAGATTGCTTCGACTTCGACCGCCGCACCCGTTGGCAACGCGGCGAATCCGAGCGCACTGCGGGCGTGATAGCCGTCGCCCGTCTTGCCGAAGATTTCGTGCATCAAGTCGGAGGCACCATTGGTGACGAGATGCTGGTCGGTAAAGCTACCCGCAGAGTACACGCATCCCAGCAGCTTGATGACACGTAATCCGTCCAGCGTCCCATGGGTATGGTGGACTGACTGCAAGATTTTCAGGGCGCATTCCTTGGCGGCCGCGTAACCTTGTTCAACCGATAATCCTGCACCCAGGATTCCTTTCGTATCGCTCACATGGCCCGATGTCATTAACAAGTTGCCGGTACGAATGCACAGGTTTAAATATCCCGGTTCCTGTTTTGAGAAGTCAATTCCTAATGACTTGGCCTTTGCTTCTGGACTCACGATAAATTTCTCCTGATGATGACGAGTGGAATTGCGTGCCGAGTAGGTCGGTAATCGAGATCGTATTCTAATAGAAGCATGCAGCTTTGGCAGGGGCATGGGTGCCGATGATTTAACCTGATTTGCGGCAATCTCTCGTCGGATTCAGGACCGCGAACGTATCGAGGCGCGTGGAAACCCTGGTTGCGGACCGTGGATGGTATATACTGCTGTTGACACGAATGTGATCCTCAAAAATAGGGTACGTCATGGTTTTTCCCCTCGGTGACGATAATTCGGACCGCACGATGGTTCCCGTGGTCACGGTGGCATTGATCGTCGCCAACATCTTGGTATTTGTGTTCTTGCAAGGGATCGGCAAGAACGACGGATTTACGATGGCCTTTTCCACGGTGCCGGCAGAAATTGTGACCGGCCGCGATGCGGTGACCGAAGATCGTGCCGTCGTCGTGAATTCGATGGAGGGTCAACAACAAGTAAGTGTGCCAGGATTGCAGCCGACTCCAATTCCCGTCTACCTGACGCTATTGACGTCCATGTTTATGCATGGGGGGATCATGCATTTATTAGGAAACATGTGGTTCCTTTGGATTTTTGGCGACAACATCGAGCAGGATCTTGGTCGTGGCCGATATTTGACGTTTTACGTAGTCGTGGGCATATTGGCGTCTTTGTGTCACGTACTGCTGAATGCCAACGAGTCAAATCCGTCCTATTTGGTCCCCAGTCTTGGCGCGTCGGGAGCGATTTCCGGTGTTATGGGTGCGTACCTGCTGCTCCATGCGCAGCGTCGGGTGACGGTCTTGCTGTTCCGGTTTGTGACCGAGGTACCTGGTTTTGTAGCGGTTGGGCTGTGGTTTGCCTTTCAGGTGGTAAGCAGTTTGGGCGCGCAGGGGGGAACTGGCGGCGGAGTTGCCTACGGCGCTCACATCGGCGGGTTCGTCGCGGGGGTTGTTCTGGCGAAGCCGTTTCTTTTAGGACGCTCGACCAACGGGGACATAGCGGCCCGAAAAATAGCGCAGCGCAACCGGTAAAGAGACTACGCCAGTCGATAAAAGACATGGCGTGTTGACGTAACTTTCAACAAGGGTCTCGATGCATTCGAGGGCCGATGACTTTAGATTCATCGCCCCTTAGCTGCGATCATCGCATTGGTTTACCGCATTCGGTTAACGCAGAAACTGCTGACACCAGTACACGGTGCCATTTGGTGCGCGATAGCCGGCAACACCGATACGTGTGTAAGAGCGATTCAAGATGTTCGCACGGTGTCCCGGCGAATGCATCCAGTCTTGAATGGCGTGCGCCGTAGTCGGTTGACCCATCGCAATATTCTCTGCCACGGCAGCACTCGTGTGTCTCAGGACTCGATTGCGCGTCATCCAGGCGGCGTGCCTACGAGCCGATTGCAGTAGACCCGGATCAAGCACTAGGGGTGATAATCCGTGTCGCACACGTTCGGCATTGGTGCACTCCACCAATTGCAGTTCTGTCGTGTGCATCTCGACTGGCGGCGCAGCCGCCGGGGTGGAATTTCCCACCGTAACCGAGCTGATAATTTGAGCACCAAGGAATATAAGGCTTGGCAGGTCCATACGAAGACTCCTTTATATAAAAACAAGTAGAAAACTCTGTCTCCCCAAGAATGGGCGGCCGCGCGATTTAACTACATCAAGTGACGAGTGCGGTTTGACGAGACCGTTCCACGAATGGGAACAAGACAGCCCCAAAAAGTTCCAACAGCATGGCCATAGCTGACGGTCCCATTGTAACGATTGCATTGTAACGATTGCGCAACAGATGGAAACCCCCCCCCAGGTTAGGTAGATGCGGCGTCGCGAGTGATACAGTCGTCGAGTTTTTCGTAGAGCTGTGCGAGGCCGAATCGTTCAGTAGGAAGACGTGCAGTGGCTTGCGCCGCAAGAAGTGTGCGTGCTGACATGTCGCGGCGAAGCGGCGCATCAGCAAGTAGTTTGCGCATGCCTAAGTATAGGTCTAGCGCAGTTGGTTCAACGAAACAGGCACGTCCGGAATGAAGCAGTTGCGTGTAGGCGCGGATTCGCGTGGCAAGAATCGGTCGACCAGCGGCGAGATAAGAATAGATTTTTAGTGGAACATGTTGTCCGCCGGCACTCGCAGCCACAAGGATTGTTGCCTGACGCAAATAGTTGACGATGGAATCGGCGGGAATCTGACCCAGGAAGCTGACACGATTGGCGATACCTAGTGTCTGTGCGCGGGCTTGGCCGCTTTTAACGTCGCGCAAAGACCCGCCAATCAATATGAGTTTCACATTCGCTCGGTAGTGCACCAGATAAGTAAAGGCGTCGAGCAGTAGTCGTTGGTCCCGACCGATCTCACCGACGTACATGACAACTTGTTCGCCGGTAGTCGGCCAGTTTTCAATCGATTGAGTGCGATGGGATTCCGTCGAATCAACTCGCGTCAAATCGGCGCGAATGACTGGTACATTGCGATTCCGCCGGACGGCTAACTCAGCCAGGGATTGACAGTGCACGAAGACGCCTAGACTACGGGCAGATGCCCATAACTCCCAACCCGAGGCACGATAGAATTGAGATTGTCGCGATATATCGTATTCATCGGATTGCGCATTAAACATGCTATGGACAAAAGGGATTCCAAATAGCATTTGGCACATCGCCGCGGGGACGACCGTGCCATCAATCGAATGGATCAATTGCACCTGACGCCGTGCAGGGTAGTAAAGCCATTTCCGCAAAAGCAGGGAGTGAGCACGCCATCTTTGGATTGCATAGGCACAGTCGGTGGCCAAGTTGCCCGGGGATGTACGCGAGAGAAGTGTTGATCCTTGTTGACAACACAGAACGTCTACCTGGTGGCCAAGATCCGCGATCGATTGGATGAGTTGAACCGTTGCGAACGAGATGCTGCGTGGTGTATCGAGTGTAACCGGACTTAGAACGAGTACCCGCATCGCCAGGTCGTCTTCCTTGAACGCGTTAGTTTAGATCAGTGCACGACAAAGGGGGTGGTCGTTGGCCGCGATAAATCCCGCAAACTTCTTAGCCAGATCTCAAATACAAGAAAGCTCCATAATTTCATGCCATGATCTCGGCGCCCTGTGCGATTTTGTGCGAAAAGTTCGCGGATCACTTGAGGGTCGAAGTATTCATGGCACATGGCGTTGTCCATTACTGTGTCGCTAAACATGGTTGCCAAGTCGGTCGCAAACCACTTCTGAAACGGCACCGCAAAACCGGCCTTTTTGCGTTTCACGATGTTCGTCGGCATCAGGTCCCGGGCCGAATCTTTGAGGATATGTTTCTGGACTCCTTGTGCGTTGACTTTCCATCGAGTTGGAAGGCGGCTCGCGAATTCGACAAGTTCATGGTCGAGTAACGGTGGACGAGACTCAATACTGTGCGCCATCGTCATGCGATCCACCTTGGTCAAGATATCCAGCGGCAAGTAATGTTTCGTATCCAAATACGAGCATTGCCCAATGAGATCGGGAGCCCCAGAATTGCGCAAGAGTGCGGCGCGCTCATGAGTTGGGTCGATCATTTCAAGTTCGTCCGGATGCCAGGAATTCCGTAAGAGTCGCTGACGCAATGGTCTTGGGAATAGGTCAAGCTGGTACGCATACCTGCCTCCTCGATCGTATTGCAAGTAGTCGAGAAAGTACCGGCCAGGAGCCGCATCGGGCATGAACCGAGCGCAGCGTGCAATTGCAGTCCGCAAGAATTGCGGGATTCCGTCGATCCACTGGTCTCGGCTCGCTTCCGTATAACGATCATAGCCAGCAAAGAGCTCATCGCCGCCATCGCCGGAAAGAACGACCTTGACATGCCGGGCCGCGAGCTGGGAGACATACCAAGTCGGGATAGCGGAAGGGTCGGCAAAGGGCTCGTCAAAATGACGCACCAGCGTCTCTACGATATCAACGGCGTTTGGCGTCACCATTTCCACGTGATGGTCGGTTCCCCATTTGTCAGCGATCTGTTTCGCGTGGGGAAGTTCGTTAAATTCATCGACGTGAAATCCAATTGAGAAAGTCTTGAACGAGGCACCTAGTTCTTTAGCCATAAGACCGACAACAATCGAAGAGTCGATTCCGCCCGACAAAAACGCTCCTACAGGTACGTCCGATACTAGGTGGCTCTTAACAGCGGAATGAAGACGATGTCGGAGTTCGTCCCGAGCATCTTCATATTTCCAGCCACTTTCCTGCGGCTGCATACGAAATTCCCAATAGGCCGTTATTTCCGTGCGCCCCTGTTTGTGACAAGCAACATGTCCAGGCGGGAGCGATTGGACGTCTTGCAAGAACGACGTGCCGTGACCAGAGCTGCCAAAAGCGAGGTATTGGGACACCGCACGGGGGTTTACCTTTGCTTCCAAAATTGGACTGGCGAGTAACGCCTTGATCTCGGACGCAAATCCAAAGCCAGCGGGCGTCTCTGCCAAATACAACGGTTTAATGCCTAAGCGATCACGGACCAACCACAGTTCACCACGCTCGGCATCGTGGATCGCAATCGCGAACATTCCACGCAAATGATTCGCAAAGTTGCGACCACCCCATTCTTCGTAGGCGTGCACAATCGCCTCAGTATCACTCTCTGTGCGGAAAACATGGCCCCGTGCCTCAAGCTCTTTGCGAAGCTCGCGAAAGTTATAGATCTCGCCGTTTTGCAACACATGGATGCGACCATTTTCATTGGCGATTGGCTGCCATCCGCCGTGTAGGTCGATGATCGACAGGCGGCGCATGCCGATGCCCGTTGAACCATCAATATGAACTCCGGTACCGTCGGGCCCCCGGTGTAGGATGGTAGAGTTCATGGATTCGAGGTCCCCAACGTGAACTGCTCGACGTTGGAGACACAGCCCTACAATACCGCACATACAGAAGTCTCTGAAATTCTTCTCGCCAATGTTAGCGAAGTTGGCGCTGCCCTAGTCTCGTGGATTCAATCAAATTTACCACCCTTCCGACGGGGGGTAAAGCTACTTCCGCATTACCGCCGCACGTGGCGGTTGCCGTTTTGATCCGCCTCCGAAGCAGACGCTTGTGGTCGATGGACCAGCGAATGGGGAAGATTCGATTGGGGTGGATGTGATGGCAGTAAGCGGGACAGAGCTTCATGCAATTGCTGGGTTAACGACCTGGCATGAAAATCGTGAAGTGCATCGGCTTGCCGTCTCGATTCTGCAGGCATGTTGGACGGCGCCTCGATCAAACTGCGGATCGCACACTTTATCTCGCCCGGATTGTTCGCCATGGCTACTGCTCCCAAGCCGTAAGTCTCCATAATCTCACGCGTCGCACCAGGACCGCATAAGCCAAGTAGTGGCTTATTGAACAACATCGATTCAAACAATTTGGAAGGTACTTGTAGGTGTGTGTCCGGTTGCAAGATCAAGATCCCGTCGCTTAAAGCAAGTCGTTCAAGCATAGTGCGGTGAGGCAATGGTCGCGAGAGTGTTACGAAGGATTCTACCTGGTGCCTACGGATCGAATCGTATACCAATGACTCATCGGGAATCGTTCCGTAGTGCTCAAAGCTAACCGATATTCCTTCATCGTTTAGCGTACGGATGGCCGCAAAGAGGCCATCCGGATTGCGTTGGCCATAAAGTCCTCCGGCGTGAACAAGGCGCCAAGTCCGATCGATGTTGTTTTCCCGGCAAGTGGCTGTCAAACCATCAATTACGTCCTTGAGATCAGGATCGTAGCCATTCATTAACGTGGTGAATCGCGGGCCAGGGATTCGCGAGTAGTAGGCTCGAAAGTCATCTCGCAGCTGGGTAGTATTCAACAGGATGTGGTTGGCCGAGTGAACGCACAATGACTCGAGTGTTCGATTTGTGAATCGCCTAGCCCAGCTGTCCGAACTTTGCCAAGGCGCTCGTGACCAGGGGTCGCGAAAATCCAGCACGAGCGGAATCCCGGTCAACTGTTTCAGGAAGTATCCAACCAATTGCGCCGAATGGGGAGGCGTAGTGACCATCATCACGTGAGGTCGGAAGCGGCGAATCATGGTCAATCCACGCGATATGGCTGGGAAAATCCAACCGATTTCCGAATCGGGGGTGGCCAGGATCAAGTTCCGCAGATGGTCGAATCGTTGTTTCCAGCGTGACGAGTTGTGAACAGAGGCGGTTCCACTGTGCGAATCCTGGGATGCTGTGGGAGAACTTCTTCGCCGTTTGATGGCTTGCACCAAGTAGGAATAGGGCCTCCACGCGCCGGTTTGTTCGACATGGGTAGAGTGGGGTACCATTTGCAGCAGTTTTTCGTCGATTGGAATCGGTCGCCCGGCCGACGTATGTTTCATCGTAAGGACTTGCGTATCCCATCCCATTTTTGGCAGATATCTCAGGAATCGCAGAGAGCGAAATCCACCCGGTTGTACACGAGGCGGAAACGGATGGGAAATAAGGAGTAGACGCCGCGACTTAGTCGATGCACGCTCGTCGGTATTTGTGGAAGAAGGCTCGTCCATTCCCTGAGGCTCAATAGATGACCGAAGGTTCGCGGCGGAAGACTGTACTACTATGCCAACTCGCGTTGGTCGGCCGCTTTCAGCAGGCGTTCGTAATACGCCTGATATGCAGCCAGTTGAATCTGATGCGTGAATAACTCTTCGACCCTTTGTCGACTGGCCCTCCCCATTGTGCTTCGTCTTGTCTCGTCCTGCAAGAGATTCGCAATACATTGCGCCAATCTTGGCATGTCGTTTGGATCGACCAAATGTCCGGTGATTCCTTCGACGATGGCCTCTTCGGCACCCCCAACACGTGTCGCTACTACCGGAATTCCTGCCGCCATGTATTCGACGATAGCGTTAGAAAATCCTTCCGCGTGAGAAGTCAGGCATCCCACGTGGGAATGAGCCAAATAGGCAGCGGGATTTGTGACCGATCCCATCCAGCAAATCGAACGCGCAATCCCGAGTTGTTCAGCTTGAGCCCGCAATGCATCGGCTTGTTCCCCATGTCCGAGAATTACAAAGCAAACATCCGGAATAATCGATGCGACCTGTTGTGCTGCGGCCAGGAATCCCTGGACATTCTTGACGGGCCGAAGGTTGGCCAGGAGTGTAACAATTCGCTTTCCCTGTGTTGCCTGTAGAAACTCTGGTGAGGGTTCTCGTTGTGTATGCAAGTCAAACGCAGCAAGATCGACGCCATTGGGAATGACGTCGAAGCGATGTCGCGCAACCCCTTCCCGTTGTGACATGCGCTCCGCCACAAGGTGAGAATTAGCCAGGAACCGGCTAATCCATGGGTTGGCGAACCGCGTCATTAACAGACTCTTCGAGGTATGTTGGTGTCCCAGGTCCCGCCGGCACGAGATAACGACGGGGATCCTTGCTTGTCTTGCCGCCAGGCTACCTAAAAAATGGGCGTCCGTGAAATGGAGTTCCACGATTTGTGTGGAATACTGACGGAAGTGTCGCGAAAGTCGTCCCAAGCAGTTCCAGTCTCGAAGACGTGAGAACGATTGAAATTCCAGGCAATCCACGGGAACACGGTCATCCTGAAACCGATCAAGCCACTGGCTTGACTGTAGAACAATCAATCGTGGCGAGAACCTGGATCGATCGAGCCCACGAATCAGCCGCAACAAATGACCTTCGGTACCCGCTTCCGAGGTCTGCATCGAGGCGACAACGTAGGTGATCGGAATGGGAGGCACGTTGCTCGTACGCGATACCTGAAGGAATTTTGGCAGAAGGAGATGGGCTTACCAGCCAATTCCCTGATAACCCGGCGGAACGTGGTCGAGTTCTTTCACAATCCGTACCAGGTCAATGACCGTTTTTCCCGCTGGAATGCGGTTGAGGGCCACAGAAAATCGAGGGTCGTTGTTTCCGATCACAATGGTTTGGCTCTTGTCGATCACTTCATCGAGCGACTCGCAGAGGAGTTGGCCGACATGCGGCAATTGCTGTTCGATGTAGGCCTTATTCGATCCGACTAATCTCGACAACGACACGTTGGCATCATAGATACGGAGGTCGTAGCCTCGTCCAAGTAGTGTCTCTACGAGCGTCACCAGCGGCGATTCTCGTAGGTCGTCCGTTCCGGCTTTGAACGAAAGTCCCAGTAAGCCGATTTGTTTGTGGCCGGCATCTTGAACCATCTTCACGGCAAGTTCTACTTGCGTGCGATTGGATGTCAAGGTGGATTGAAAAAGCTGCATGGTAACGTCGTGGGACTTTGCCAAGTAAAGAATTGCTCGCAGGTCTTTTGGTAAGCAGGAACCCCCAAACGCATAACCAGGTTTAAGGTAATAACTGGAAAGATTCTGCTTCGTGTCCTTGCAAAACACATTCATTACTCGATGTGAGTCGATATCGAGTGCACCACACAGTCGTCCGACCTCATTGGCAAATGCGACTTTTACTGCATGGTAGCTATTGTTGACGTACTTGACCATTTCTGCTGCTGGGATGCTTTCCAAGATGAATTCACTTTCAAGCCAGCCATACAACGCGTGCACTGCCGATGCGTCATGTGCCGAGCGTGCTCCGACCAGCGTAAATGGTGGTGCGTAGAAGTCCCTGACAGAAGATCCCTCACGCAGGAATTCGGGATTAAAGCACAAGCCAAAATCGACCCCACATTTCTTTTGGCTGGCACGTTCCAAGATCGGTAGCACGACAGATTCTGTGGTCCCCGGCAAAACCGTGCTGCGGAGGATCACTGTGTGGTATTCCGACTTGTCACGAAGTGCTTCGCCGATCTCCTCAGCTACACGTCGGACGTAGGTTAGGTCGAGTCCGCCGTTGCTTTGAGACGGCGTACCGACACAAACCAACGTAGCTTGAGTGGTATGGATTGCCCGCTGGAGTTCGGTAGTTGCGGTAAGGCGACGTTGCTGCACATTGTTCTGAATGAGTTCTGCAATCTCTGCTTCAATGATTGGTGCCCTGCCGGCATTGATCGCATCGACCTTGTGCTGGCTAACGTCAACGCCGATTACCTGGAAGCCGCGTTCAGCAAGGCAGGCTGCGGTTACGGCACCAACGTAGCCAAGTCCACAAACGGACACGGAAGTCAGAAGGGTTTGTGGCATTTTTCTTTGTGCGGTTGCTGTGCTAGGTTCAGGCATAGCTGGTGGAACTTTTGAGCAATGCGGCTCCATGGGAAATTCTCCACGACAAAATGGAAGCCCTGTTGCGCGATGGCATTTCGGGCGGATGGATTGGTCAGTAAACGCACTAATTCGTTGGCATAGGCCACGGGATCTTCATCGGTAATGGCAATATGATGGCCAGGCACCAGGTCTAACCCTTCGGCGCCGATGCGAGTCGATACGACAGGTCTGGCCATCGCCATTGCCTCGTATATTTTGATTCGTGAACCACCACCGATTCGTAGCGGAACAATAAATAGATCAGCTTGCGCAATGTAGGGTCGGACGTCGGGAACGTCAGGGATTAGGCCAATGCTATTATCCAGTGCGGCGAATCGCCGGATTTCTGCCGTCGGGCGCCTGCCAACGAGGTCCAGCGTGACGCCAGGAAACTGGGATTTAACATGGGGGTAGACCTCGTGAATAAACCAGCGTGTACCATCGATGTTGGGCATCCAATCGAGGCTGCCCAGGAACACCAATTTACCGGGGACAGGGGTGGTCTCTGGCCGTGGGAAAAAAAAATTGATATCGACGCCCGTTTCTATGACCTCCATCGGGCGATTAACGCCAAATTCACTTTGCAGCAGGGCACGATCTTCTTGCGACACAGTCAAGACAAGATCAAAACGGTTGCACACCTTGGATTCATAACGTCGCATCCGGTTGGCTTCAAAAGAAAAATAGGCACGCTTCATTTGGTTTGACTCGTGCTCAACATATCGCTTCCAGATTAGTGATTCCACGTTGTGCTGAAACAGTACCTTCGGATACGGGGTGGACCAGTCGATGTTTTGTGTCATCTCTAGAAAGTCGCAGACAATCACGGCAGGTTCGGTAGACTTGCTGGCGGGTGGCCAGGACTTTTGGAAGCGGCGAATCGCAGGACAGCGGTATTTTTGCACGATATAGGGCAATGTGGACGGGATGCGGCGTACGACGCGGGAATAGAATCCGATTCCCTGCTTGATTTCGTCTGTGCGGTGTACGGTAACTATTTCGTCGGCGCAATCCTGCATCAAGGGTTCTGTATTCGGCGTATCGCTGCTTTTGAGCGATACGTAGGTAACATCACACAGCTTCCGCAGCTCGCGGAGCAAGTTGTAAGTTCGGATCTTACCACCCGTGTCAGGAGGTACGATGTAATCAGATTTTAGCCAAAGGAGTTGCATGCAAGTGGTTCGCATAGTTGTTCAGACAGCACATCCGGATGTTGTCCGTCTAAGAATATTCGCAACCATAGTTCCAGATTTCCCAGGCTCCAGATGGCTTCATGCAAGTCCCAAGTTCCGTTCTTGTGACGAGTGAGAAGTTGTCGCGTAAATTCCGGTTGTATGTACGACTGAATTAGGCTGTCGGGCGAAAGGAGCAGGGATTCCAAGGACGCATAAAACGGTCCGCGAAACCACTGTTTGATTGGAGTGGGGAACCCCTTTTTTGAACGCGTGACAATGCCGGCTGGAATGGTGTGCCCAAGTGACTTGCGCAGAATCCGTTTGGTTTGCAATCCCTGCAATTTGAAGTGCCTGGGGAGTTTGCAGGCAAATTCGACAAGTTCGTGGTCTAAAAATGGTACACGTGACTCGATCGACGCGGACATCGACATTTGGTCCTGCTTCATCAGCAACTCCAGTAAGTACGTCTTCATATCGGCGTACAGAAGCTGATCGAGAGTGTCCGACGAATCGCATTGCTCCATTAACCGGCGAAATTCCGCGTAAATATTGTCAATGTCGCCTTCCAGCCCTGGTTGTAACGCCGCGGCAACAATGCTTCGCGGCATAGCGGAATAGTTGTCGAGGAACAACGTGTCGATGTCTCCCGGCAGATAGAGCGATGTACGAACCGCCTTTCGCTTCGGCAGGAAGGTATCGGGCAAAAAATCAATCATAGAGCGAGTCAAACGCCGGAGTCGGTCTGGAATCCATTGACCCATGCGTAGGTTATTTAGGGTTTGATAGTAGCGTTCATAGCCCGCCAATAATTCGTCCGAGCCCTCGCCCGTAAGGACCACCTTTACCTCTTGGGCAGCTAAGCGAGAAACAAAATGGAGTGGGATTGATGAGGGATGCGCGATCGGTTCGTCTTCATGGTAGACCATCCGCGGCCACGCCTGGAGCCATTGTTCGGGCGAAACGACGATTTCACGCTGTTCGGCACCAATATGTTGCGCTACATCTCGTGCATATTGAAGTTCGCTGTAGCCCTTTTCACCGAACGCAACTGAATACGACTTGATCGGTTCTTTCACCTGCTGAGCCATAGATGCCGCGATGACTGAGCTGTCGATCCCTCCGGAAAGGAACACACCGAGAGGTACATCGGCCATCAGGCGGCGTCGGACGGACGTATGAAACCGAGTTGCGAATTCCTCCGCCGCTTCCTCCAGTGTGGAAAATTTATGTTTGGGCGTAAAATAGATGTTCCAGTATTGGTGGATCTTAACGTCCGTACGGCTCACTTCCATCCAATGGCCGGGCATTAGTTTCCGGACGCCTTGAAAGAGTGTTTGATCGTCAAGCGTGTACTTCAGCGCTAGCTGTACCGGAAGTTGAGAGATATTGACTTGTGCTTTGATGTCCGGATGAGCCAACAACGCCTTGATTTCTGAAGCAAAGGCGAATAACCGGTCCGTGAGGTAATAATAGAGTGGCTTTATTCCCATGCGGTCCCGGGCCAGCCAGAGCGATTCCTCGTTATCGTTGTAGATTGCGACGGCAAACATGCCGACCATCGCATCGAGGCAAGTGGGCCCCAGGTCACGGTATCTGGTGAGGAGTGTTTCGGTGTCACAGGTCGTTCGATATTGGGTCGAGGCTTGTCGTAGATCCATGTGATTATAGATCTCGCCGTTGTAGACTATGTGAAGCGGTGTGCCCTCCAGGTGCATCGGCTGATGCCCGCGCGCCAAATCGACGATCGACAATCGGCGATGGCCGATCGCGGCCGAACGAAAGGTATGATCGCCCGAGTCGTCGGGTCCGCGATGTATAAGCGCGCTGTGCATGCGGCGCACAATCTCTTGAGAGGCTGGCCTGCCATCGCGATTCATGTATCCGGCGATTCCGCACATGTTCGTTCGAGCGTTCCACGTAGACTCGGTGGCCGAGCTACCGATTCGCCATTGCTCCGATGGGTTGAATTTTGATTGGATTGGCATTGGCAGGTTTCCATTCCAGCACAAAACCACCTTCAGGTGACGGAATGCAATACGTAAAAGCACCGTCGCGGCGAATTGGGTGTTCCCCACGAGTGAAGAGTGTCAAGCAAGATCCCCGACGACTGGGCGGAGGAGCAATCGAAACTACGTGAGTCGATTCATTCCAGCCGTAATCACGCGAGTAAGGGCCTTGAGTTACCTTGCAGGTTGGCGACTCGCGTTCCGGAGAATCCTCGCAATACGTTTCCATGAAGACATGAAAGAACTTGCCATTCGGTGCCTGCCATCCACCGTTGGCCCATTGTAACTCCGGCGAAAGTGTCCACGGGATAATCACTTCAATTTCATTTGCGGCATCCCATTCGTCCAAGATGGCGACCGTCCCAAATGCGAAGGCATGAACTTGTCGAATAATGCGAATCGGGAATCCATGTCGATTTGTAAAGCCACTATGGTGCCCACTTGCATTCCATGATCCGTTGGAACAGTGTACATCCGTCAGGTGTGCATCGGTGCGGCGCACCCAAGAAAACGCGTCAGCTGGCTCGCTAGGGCCGCAATTGAATACAAGTGGAGTATTCTTGCCACAAGCGCCGCGAAACTGATTTCTCAGCGAAATATCTTGCGTGTACGCGCCGGTGCCCGAATCGACTAGTACGTTTTGGCCGGCCAACACGATTAACGTTTCTAATTGGTTGTCGTGGCTATGAGGACAATCGTGGTAACCGAAGGGGCCGGCACGGAAGAGGACATAGTCACCCCATTCGTTCTGGTACGTTACGATGCCAGAATCGTGGTGCGTATCCGGTATCGGACTGGTGTTGGTCGGCCGGCGTGTGGTTGCAGCGGACTCCGCTGCGGCAAACGTCATCCATTGATGGTCCCCCTGACACGTCCATTTCTTCAAGCTGTCAAACGAATTTGGCCAACGCTGTTGCGATAACAGCAGGGTAGGACGTGCGTCCAGTGTCTTGCCAGCAAACCATGTTAGACGACCTCCATCACAATCGTTGAGCGGCGGAAGAAATCCTGATGTTGGTGTGAGGTCGCGAAGGCGACCAGCCAACTTCAAGGCTGCTTGTTCCAGTTCAGGTTCGTTATCCCCTGCTTGATGAGCAATCCACAGCGCATGCAGATAGAAATCGGTTGCATACAGGTGATAACAAGTAGAGAGTTCCTTGTGTGTGCCGTCCTCATGGAATTGGCGACCCGCTTCGCTCAGGAGGATTCGACGTCCTAGTTCCCGCCAGCGTGCTGATTCACGAAAAGCCGGTAGGCTTGTCCCGACCATATAAAGTAGGAAGGCTTCGCCCATGAGATGCGTATTGGGCGCGAAATACCAGGACAAATTCCACTCAACGTGGCGGCAGGAAGTCCAGAGGATTCGAAACAGCGAGTCGAGCAGAACGGCGTTTTCAGGTTCCGTCAAGGGATGTCTAAACAGCTCTAATGACCAGCGAACAGCGTACGCGCGAAATAGTTGCTCCAGCGCTGAGCAGTAGTTGATCCCAATTGGGTACGGATTGTGAACGCACCAGTCACTAGCCCAATCACGAAATGTATGAAAGCAAGAGTTGTCGTGTGTGGTCTGGTACGATGCGCCAAGTGGAAAGACCCATCCCCAACGATTGGGTTCCCACACGTATTTACTGTCGCCAACACGCGCGGCGTCAAGGTACTTGATCGATCCGTAAAAGGCGGGAGGTGACTCTCGGTCCGAAGAGGCGTCGCGATGCCAACGATTTGGTTGGTCAAACTGCCAAGGAGTGCCGCTAAAGAGCCACAGCGTGCCATCTTGGAGCTGCCGTGTTCGAGCGGCCAGTTCGTCCAGTCCGTGCGGTGGACTGCTGGAGTCGCTCAAGGTCTTTGGGGACAGCCAAGATCGAGTGGGTTGATCTTTCCACCACCGTGTCAATTCTTCGATCGATGACAAGCCAAGCGATTGGCGGTGTTGGTCGGTTGCATACGCGCTCTTGCCGAATCGAACAGAGTATCCCAGTTGTGTCTCGTAGAGCTTTTGACGTGTCCGCGTGATCCATTCGTGCGGACTAGCAGTTGCTGCCTTTTTCAATATCCGAATTAGCGTCATCTAGCTCACCGCGCTTCCGGTTGCAATGGTCGAAGGCGACGGTAGAGCCCACGGAGAACAAGTTCCCGTTCACGCGAGTCAATCCCGACAAATCCGATCAATAGCAAGGCTATCGCCGCGGCAATTCCTCCGTAGAGAAGTAACTGCCAAAAATTTGCTGCGGAAGGCATTGAATCCCGGAGCATCGTCGTCGCTCCGTAGAGTGCGATCGCCACCATTGCCGGACGCGTGGCCGACTGAGTCCAGTAGCGCCACAAGGAAACCTTGAGTTGTCGGGCGACGACAATAGGTTCCAAGACCACGCGTACTGCCACGACGGAAATCAATGTTCCGATGGCCACGCCCCATATTCTGTAATAGTATCCCAAAGCGAAACTGATTGCTAAGACACAGATCGATTCGAGTAGGGTGAGCAAGGATGAGATTCGAACGAGTTTGCAGCCGAGTAGTACTTGTCGGCCGACTCCACCCATAAACGCAGCAACTGTTATGAGTAAGAGTACGCGAAAGATCGCCGAAACTCCGGGAAGACTCGTATCAGATAGGCTCTCTCCCAGCCACAAGCGATAGAAATCGGGCGCCCATTGCCAACCGATAATGGCGAACGACGCCAACGCCAGCAAAATGGCGCGAGTTCCATTCAGCCAGAGTGACAAGAGGCCGTCTCGGTCGCCGCGGGCGTGTAGCGCCGTTGCCGTGGGGAAGAAGACCATCGTCATGCTACCCATCAGGTCGGTAAGGTACTTCGTCAATTGTGATGCGAGCTTGTATCTAGAGACCGCTGCGCCTAGTTCGCCGTAGAAGAATGCGATCATGATCAAGTCAGTCCCGTCCCTCAGCGCGTGGGTGAGCGAACCTACAGAATTCCATAATCCATAGGATAGGAATTCCCGGATTCGTTCTCGATCGATGTCAGCGATCGAAATGCGCACTTGTGGCACAAGGCGGTTGCCAACAAAACATCGTATTCCATACTCGG
Organism: Planctomycetota bacterium; assembly: GCA_027619595.1. GTDB lineage: Bacteria > Planctomycetota > Planctomycetia > Pirellulales > Pirellulaceae > JAQCHP01. Next base: position 18,217 of record JAQCHP010000044.1, on the reverse strand, counting down.
CGAAATTCGATATTCCGTTGACAAGTGACAGTGCAAGTAGTCCGTGGCCACGTTGCAGCGCCCAATAAGTGGCGATTGCTGACAGGATGCGCATCGAGATTCCAATAGCATTGGAAAGATCGTAACGCTGCGTGGCAACAAATAAAGCAGAGTACGGAAAAAGGACAAACTGCGAAGCCACACCCAGGCCAATTGTCACAATGCAAAGCATCGCCGTATTGGCGGAAATTCCGTCAGGTAGCGCCAAGGAAGTCGGGACGATCCAACCGAGAAACACACTGAGCAAGATAACTGCTAACGCGATGCACGCCAGGGCCGCCAATGAACTGTTGAATGATTGGTTGAGACGAACGTAGTCGCGTTGAGCGAGGTAACGGGTAAGGAACTGAGTTGTACCACCCCGCAGTCCCAAATCCACGATTCCGTAGTATCCGGTAAGGCCAGTGATGGCGGCCCACAAACCGTACTGAGATTCCCCGAGGCTGCGAATGACAATTGGCGTCAGGACAAAAGTCGTTACGGCCTGGATCGAGAATCCGATCCAGTTGAAGGCAACATTTCTGAAGATAACACTAAACAAGTACTGGGATTCCTGTGCAGCTAGTGGGGCATTTCATCCCGACTTTGTTGGACGGCTATCGCCAGGAAAGCCGACATCCAAACCCAGCTATAATGAAAAAGAGTGTCCATCGTGAGGCCGTGTATCAGGAGAAGGATCACGGTGTCGCGCCCCATCAAGCCAAAATTGGTATTGAAATCCGACGAAGTCATGGCCCTGTCGGGGTGCGTGCGTAGTAATTGATACGCGTTGCCGATCATTACGACGACAAAGACAACAAACGCAGTCGCCCCCACGAGGCCCGTTTGACCAAGTATTTCTCCCGCCGCGTTATGGGCCACGAGTTTCACGCCGTCGATGCGCTGATCCCGATAGGGCATGAAATTGTTAACGCCAATCCCCACAATTGGAGAACGACGAAACATCTCCATTCCCGCTTTGAAGCCAAGGATTCTACCGTCAGCCGATTCTTTAGCGCTTTCGTTGGAGGCCTTTTCGTTCCAGATCGACTCGATTCGATCACGTGAGGCTTGTGGCAATGACACCCAGACCATAACCGCAACGGCAACAAATCCAATCAAATATTTAATTTGCTGATTGAATGAATTGTGGCGGCGGATGAACAGGACGCCGAACAAAGTGGCCGTTACATAGCTGGTTCGACTATTGGCACCCATCAGTGTCAGGACCACGATGACTAAGTAGAACTTAAGCGAGCGAGTAAACCATGTTTGCCAAAATGGGGGCCAAGTCGAGGCAAACGTTTCTCGTGCGTTCCAAACGAAACTCCAAATGGGAAGCGACAGTACTGTCATCGCAGCAACGGAGTTCGGGTGGGAATGCATGATATCGATACCCGAGAGCCGATGTACGCCCATGGATGTCGATCCGGCACCGTGAAGGTGAAATTCCCAGAGGCTCTTACCAAGATAGAGTCCAGTAGCCACGAGCTGGCAAGTAACCAGGAAGGTAAGCTCATATTTTGTGCGAATGACGGAAAGGAAGAGGAAAAATCCGAACGCGGTCGTCAAATAGGTGTATAACCCGCGATTTCCGCCCCACGCTTCACCGGGATCGGTGGCAGTTACTGTGCAAATCACTAGTGCCATGATCAGTCCTAGAAAAGCCAATGTCTGCTTATCGAAGACGATGCGAAAACCACGGTCCGTCAAAACAACTAAGAACAATAGAATGACAAAGGATCGCTCAAAACGTACTGCTTCCAACCAGGGAAATAATTTTTCCCAAGGGCGAATGATGAATGCCGCGATATAAAAACAGGAGAACCAAATCGAGTTCGATACCGGCCAGATTCCTTTACGAACTTGATCGTGTGGTCCTACGAGCTGAGTGGCCTCATGACCGTAAGTTGGTGAAATCGAATAGCCTGTTGAGAATGCTGACATAACCGCTGTTCTAGCCCGTCATTTCGGGACGGGGACTGACTTGTGGCCACAGCAACTCACTGAGAAGCCCCCAGGCGGCCCCTGCATGAATTGTCAGAAAAACGACCGGTAACCAAAATAAAAGCGCAAGGCGATGTTTATGGCGGGCGTTGCTTATCGACGCCAGTAGAATGGTCAAGAAATAGATGCCTACGCCGGTCCAATAGACAGTACGAATCGGTTCTGGAAACCAGCCGCCAAACGGAATCATCGCCATGTAAATCAGCCACCCGGCCGGGATCAATGTCTTGATGCTGAGGGTATCGCGGTGTTTTCGCCCAAGTCGAATGCGGCCCCGACCGTAGCGTGATAACTGCCGAAACAGTCCGCTGAGATTCGATCGTGGATGGTAAGCAACAGCGACACGCGGATCAAAAAGGCACTTAAGGTTCGCTTTGTCGATGCGATGGTTGAGTTCAACGTCTTCGCATGCGTCGAAAGTCTCGTCAAAGTAACCCACAATATCGAATACGGTACGGCGATATGCGACCGCGACGCTATGTGCAGGAACGACTTGCGCTTGCTTCGCATAAATAAATGAATTGGGGTGATGTCCGATTCTCGAGGAACGGGCTGCTGCGATCGCCTGCTGTAAAAGTGTCGCTTGCCGAACGTCTTGCGGCTGAGGGCGTCCCAGGCAGGCAATCGTGGGATCGCGAAATCCGTTCGCAATACTCTGCAAGTGTTGGTCGCCAGATATCTGGCAATGACCGTCGACAATAAGTACGATTTCGCCGTGTGATCCGTGAATTCCGATGTTTCGCGCAGAACTCGACCAGATCTGGGGATTCGGGAGCCAGCGGATGTTAGTAAATTCCTCAGAATATCTTTGCGCAATCGTACGAGTGTTGTCGGTAGACTCGCCGTCCACAACGATGATCTCGAAACGATCTTTGGGATAGGACTGGTTGGCAAGCATGTCGAGTGTGTTCGCCAGGTGTTGGCCTTCGTTGCGGACGGGGACGATGACCGAGATCGACGGGCTGTCATTAAAATCATCGTGGGAAACACGCTCTGTCGTTACCCGAGATGGCTCAGTTGATCTCATGCTATGTATGCGGTCAGCGCGCACTCCGTTCCCGTCGGGTGCAATTAAGCATTTTCCGACCGGTAAGTACGACGGGCATTAAGTTAAAACGTAGCCCGTCACGATTGACGTGGACGGGCCCACGAAGTGGTTGATCCATCAGTTTCCACTTGATTTCGGTATTTTTGCTACAACCGTTACGATACGGCCTAGTGGATTTACCGGCTGTACTGGCTTTGGGGACCGTGGTTGTGTTCAGGTCGTTTGAGACGAGTTCACAACCTGGGTTGTGTGGGCCCCCTCCAGGACTCTTTCCATCGATGTGAAACGGAAATCGCTCAATAGCCGATCCAATTTGGCGTAATTGGATTTCAGATTGACCCGATGCCGGAACTGGGACATGCGGGAGCCAGCCTTAACGACAGGTTGGTTGGGGTCGACTTCCCAAGGATGTACGTAGAATACGAATGGACGATCGTTGTGATTCACCTGGCGTAACATGTGTTGACTAGCTCGATACGGGTACAGTCGGAAATATCCCCCGCCCGATACAGGAAGTCGCCATTTGGCGATAGGATATACGGCGGGTGGGAATTCCTGGAGGGTCCCTGCTTCGGTTTCTATTGTGTGGATCTCCGTCTGGGCGTCGGGGACACCATACCGATCATGATAGACCGGGAAAATGCTGGAGTCATACTTAAATCCCTCTTCCGCCAAGATCTGCAGTGCCCACCAAGACCTGCGCGTAATCGAAAAACTTGGCGCGCGATAACTGGTTACCGTCTTACCGGTAAGATCTTCTAAGACCTGCCGGGACATTTTCAGGTCGGTTCTGAATTCATCAGGGGTCATCTCATAGACGAGGCGATGCCAATAGCTGTGGGACCCAATCGTGTGTCCCGCTTCGTCAATCTTGCGTACAAGCTGCGGGCACTGCCGGGCAATCCAACCCAAAATAAAAAATGTGCCACGTACATTGTGGCGACCGAGCAACTCCAGCAACCGCTCTGTGCTTTCGACCACACGCAAATCGTAGTTCGACCATTGACTGCGACGAACGGTCTTCTCGAACGCGGAGACCTGAAAATAGTCCTCCACGTCGACCGTAAATGCATTATACAAACACTTCATGGCGACGGTTCTTACGCTTCGGCAGCGCTCCGCAGCCCTACGGTGGAAACTTCCCGCTCCGAAAGGTCTTGGGGCTCGTCCGCAGAAGGAAAGTCAACGTCGTGCAATTGCGACTGCCGTTGTTCTTCAATAGCCAAGATTGCTTCGATGGTTAGGGGCTCGCTGGATGTTCCTGTGGGGCTCCAAGGTACTTGGCGGCTCAGTCTTAGTAACGGCGTTGCTAGCCGGGCCGGGCAACCAACTAGCCGCAAGATTGTCCAAACGAACATGCGGAAATCAAGCCAGAGAGTGGCCGTGCTAATATATTCCATGTCCAGCACCAGCTTTCGCCGAACGCTCTCCACGTCGGTGTCGGGTGGCAGATTGATTTGTGCGAGTCCGGTAATTCCTGGTTGGATCGCCAATCGATTGAGATAGCCTGGCACGTACTCTGCCAGTATGTGGACTAACTCGGGTCGTTCTGGTCGCGGTCCCATGAGTGCCATGTCGCCACATGCCACGTTCCAAAGCTGCGGCAATTCGTCCAAATGGGACTTTCTGATGAACCGTCCAAGAGCCGTAATTCTCGGGTCATTGACGCGACTCCATTGCGGACCCGTCAGGCTTTCTGCGTCTACAGTCATCGTTCGAATTTTGAGCATCGTGAAGATACGGCCGTGGCGTCCCACGCGAATCTGGCGGTAAAGGCCCGGACCATGCGAAGTCATACGCACGCAGACAGCGAGCATCACAATGACGGGGCACGCGATGATTAAAAACAACAGTCCCATAAGCCGCTCTATGACATATGTCTTGCAGCGAAAGGTTGGAACGTGCGTGTTGATAACAGCGTCCAATCGCGTAGTTGCGTTCTCTTGAGTGTTATAGTTTTTCACACTGGAGGGCATCGGATGTTCGTCCTTTAAATATCAATCAGTGAAGATCATCAATGATTCGTCACATTCATCTGAAGTGGCTGTTGACAATATAATTTTGCGTTAATCTTGGTTGCTTTTTTTGGCGCTCGTTAGCTTTGTTTGCATGTGGTCGCGCAATTGAGGGAGTAGTTCCTGAAAAAATCTTTCGGTGTCTCTCTGCGAAGCGTCGTCTAGGCTACTGGTGGCCAGTTGTAGTTTGTAGAGCCACGGACTTCCCGAATAGTGGAACCGTGGCTGCTCCGGCGCTTCCCATCGCTCGCCTTGACTCCAGCCGTAGTACACTTGCACATTCTTAGCTGCAACGTCGTTGGTCTTAAAAGTCACTTTCCAAAATTCGTCTACAGATGTCTTTTTCTCGGAGTCCTGCAACTGCTCGGATCGCTTGTCTGAAAAATTCTTTCGACTGCGCTGCGAGACAATCTTATAGTTTTGGCTCGGATAGCAAATTTCCGGTATGTGAACGGAGGTGGGGCCCGGTGGGCCGAGCACGATAATTAGATCCATCGTCGCGCCCGTCACCGAGTCTCGGTACGTCCGATGTTGGTGGGCGGAGCACTGCAGCATCTTGACCGATTCCTTCGGCAGTTCGTTGGTGGCGACCTGATACCAACTGCCCAGGGTTGTTGGTAGACCCGCAAGCTCTTGGCCCAACGTTGCTAACGCACTTTGTGAGGTCCAACGGCCCACCAATCTCCCATGGAGCGTAGCCGACGTAATCGTGACTATGACAGCCAATAAAATATAGACGGTCGGTCGGTCGGACATGATTTTTCGAACCATAATAAACATAAAAGTAGTCGAGATTCAGTGTAGTCGATTTGGCCTAGTCCACCAAGGAAAATCCCGCATAAAAATGAGTTGCACGGCTACGGGGTTAGTTCAGCTTTTAACTGTTCGTACCGGTTCTGTTCCAGCTGAGTAAGGTATCGTGTCGGGAGATCCAATTGTTGGGCCTTTGTAAGGGCCATCGCCGCCATTTCCCGATCGTTCTGCAGCTGGTATACCCAGGCCAGATGAAAGTGAAATCGCGGGTCGTCTCCCTGAAATGAGGTGGTCACGCGCTCCAAAAGTTGGGTGGCTTCGGCTAAGTTGCCACGATGCAAGTGCACCAGTGCTAGCGTATCGAGGACGGTAGCCAGCGGTTCGGCCGTCAATGAAATGGCGTGTTCGGCGCACCTTTTTGCTTCCGTTTGCGTCGCGGGAGATTCGGCCAGGAGAGCGGCCAAATTATTCCAGGCAATCACGTGGCCAGGGTCAAGTTCGGTTACTTGCCGCAGGAGTGCAATCGCCTCTGGCGAGTTCAACTGGCGGATACGAATGTTACTGAGATGGAACAGAAACTCCGCCCTATCACCGTATAATGATAATTTCTTTTCCACCTCGGGCAGGACTTGGGATTCGAGGATGTCGATTGGTACTGGAAGTTCGGCCAGTTTCGCGAGGCTTAGAATCGCTAGATAGTCATGCTCGGTGTCAATTCCTGCCCGACAAAGTGCTGTAGCGTCCTGCCAGCGTTCCTCTTTGCCAAGCGACATTGCCAGGCCAGTAATATGGTAAGGCACCTGTTCGATCAACAGGCCGTAAACTTGTTGAGCAAAATCGTTGGCATCCAGATCCGTATAGAGTTCGGCGGCTCGTGCTAGGTCTTGAGCAAGAGACATTGGATCTTGGTCAGAAGCAAGCATGCGCTGTACTGCGCTGTCGATTTCTTGCATTGCTTCAGAAACGCGCCCTTCGTGAAATTTGACGTGCGCGGTTGCCCAGGTGGTCTCCCAGGCTTCGCTTTGAAGTGCGCTGAGGTGGGGCAATTGCTTGGCTAATTCCAGCCAGTCTTGTGTCCTCACCAGAAATCTTGTGTAAGCCACATGGATGGCGAATTGCGGATCGCCCGTTAACAGCCGCTCGTATTCTGCGCGAGCTGCCTGAAGCTGTCCGTTCTTCTCCAATTCGTCTGCGAATAGCAATCGTTGCTCGGGGACATCTTGCCCAACGTGGAAGGATGTTTGTCCGTCGATTCCCTGGGTAGCATGATGCAGCGACTCACCCAGACTGGGGAATTGTCTGGCAAAGAGTCGTGCCGTTTCACTCGCGTGTGGGATTTTTACCACGGTCTTCCACAGCGATTGTCTTTCTTCCGTGGCTGTGTGGTCCAAGAGCGACGCATATCGCAACTGCAGGGCCCACAGTCGTGGAGTTGGCACGCTGTCTTGACGATCAAGGAGGTGGAGGTAAAGGTCTCTGGCTTGCTGTGGTTCGCCGGCAAGCAATTTGTGCTCGGCATCCCAGGCCGTCGACGATTGTTTGGACGCGGTAGGCAGCGGATCCATCGGTCCATTCGGAGAGGACTCGGAGCGAATGCACCACTGGCCGACAAGTTGGCTGAGTTGATCGTGTGGGTATTTTGCGAGCAGAGTTTGCGCATCGGGAGAGGAGGGAAATGGCGGTGTGCCGCCTTGCCCTCGTTTCAAGAGGGTTGCAACGACCAGGTTCCAGCGGGCCATCGAGGAATCGTTCGTTTGACGGCCGGCGGATAGTTGCGATTCGCGAAGAGCCCTCAGAAGTTGATCTTGGACGGTTGGAGAGTATTTCGCATCGGAGGATACGAGAGTCGCGGATTCGTTCCAGTCCGTTGTTTCCAGGACTACCATCGCAGCCGGCCATGTCTCTTCGGTAAGTAAGCAGCGTAAAGCCAGTGCGCGATAGTAGGTCGAAAGGTATCCGCTCTTGGCGACCTGCAAGTAGTAATTGGCGGCATCCAAGTTTGTTCCATGACGCTCAGCAAGTTCTCCCAGCATGATGAGTCGCACGGGCCATTCAGAGTAGTGGCGACGCAGTGATTCCATTCGTTCTTGGATGTCCGCTGGAATTGCCGCGGGATCGTCGAGAGGGGAGTTAGGATTCTTTTGGGACCAAGCTCGAATGCTCGTGATCGCGACGTAGGGGCTGTTGGATCCCTCCTGGGCAATTAGTTGATTCAATAGATCATCTAATGGTTCGTTCATTTCCCATGAGCGTTGCACGAGTTGCCGCAGATGATTCGGGTCCGCTGCGTCGTGTTTCACGAGGCTTGACAATGAATTTCGTTCGGCCGGCCAATTCCCCATGCGAGCGTAGATATGACGACGCAGTTCCGCGTTCGCTACTTGCTGCTCGGTCGAAGACAAGTTGTTGGCTGGAATTTGATCAAGGATCTTCGAGGCTGACGTTACATCGTCGCGTTGCAGTGCCAGCAACGCCTGAAAGTGCGATCGGCTGGCGGGATCATCAATGAGCGTGAAGTAGCGTTCAGCCGCCTGTTGTGCGACGTCGATTTCTCCGAGTCGGGATGTGAATGCCGCAATATGTGCCCAGGCCTCTGCGTCATGTGTCCAAGTGGCCTCGTTTTGCTTGAGCATCCCTAAGGCAGGGGCGACTTGGCGCGGGTTTCGAAGCAGGACAGCCTGTGCACGTAATAGGGTTGCCTTCCAAGACACGGGTGAAACGGCTTGGTACTTTCTTACCGAACGGTCAAACGTGGACCAGTCGCGATCACCAGGGTTTTCGCGGGCCAATTTTTCTAGCTGAAGTGAAGCCAATAGTAGCCAGCCTTCAGCCGGTGGATCGGTGTGCTCAAGGGCCTTCTCGCAAATCTTGATGGCACGTTCGATATCACTTTTTTCCGCGAACGACATACCGGAAGACAAAAGGGCGCGTGGTGCGTCGGCCGAATTCGATTTGGCCAACTGCGAAAACACTTCGCCGGCCTCCTTCGTACGGCCCGTTTGTCGATAGATTTCAGCGACTGTCAACCGTGCAGTACGTTCGCGCCAGTGGCTTCCAATGTCATCCTCTGCATCACTCACGTTTTCATACAGGACGGTGGCAATCGCTGTTTCTGCTTCGATCCACCGGTGCTGCGAAACAAGCCAGCGTCCCTCAAGTAGGCTCCATGTCTGTTGCCATTTGACGCGTTGCGCCCGATTTTCAAATGTGGGTACTTGCTGGGCGAGGTCTGTGGCAGAGCGGTCCAAAAAGATGCGTGCCGCTTGCGCATCGCCAAGATCCAAGTGCAACTCAGCGATTCGCGAGAGCAGCGGAAACTGGTCTCGAGGGCAGTTTTGAAGGCCGCTTTCCCATGTTTTCTGCGCCGCATCCGTATCGCCTGTCGCCCGCTCACATTCGCCGAGTCCAATATACGCTTGTACGTTCGTTGGTGCCAAATCACGCAATCGAGTGTACGACTTGATGGCTAAGGGAATCTCTCCTGATCGGTGAGCGCCAATCGCGACGGCAAGCCACGACGACGGATCTTTGGGTGATAGGTCGGCGGCGGCGTGGAGATCTTCAGAAACACCGGGAAAATTGTTTCGCAGGCGGTATCGAGCTCGGACGATGTGACTCCGCGCGTCGGCCGCGGACGCTACCAGTTGGTGCAAAGCTTCGGTCGCTTTCGTCCCGCCACCGTCCTGATCTAATCCTTGGAATTCGTATGCTTCGATTAGCGTTTCTACGACATCATGAGCGGCGGGAAGGTTGGCATGAGCCGTTTCTAGCGTAGAAATGGCTTCCGATATGCGGCTCTTGGAAGCAGAATTGCGTGCGTCGCGGTATTTGGCAATCGCCTGCACGCGAAGCGATACAGGATCTTGTTGATTCTTGCTAAGCGCTGCCTCGGCTTCTTGTGCTGCCTCAGCTACACGTCCGACTTTGAGTAAAAGTTCGGCGAGCCGTCCTCGCAGGTCAATGCGATCAGGGAGGTGTCCCAAGCTTTGGTAATACCACTGAATTGCTGAATTGGCAGTGCCAATACTGGTTCCTGAGCGATCGGTCGCGACGGCCAGGTCGGCCAGCACTTCAGGTTCGGCGGGGTGAAGTTGCAAATAACTGTACAACATTCTTGCTTCGCGTCCAAAGTTTCCCGCGTCGCGATTACGGGTTGCCTCAGAACGCAACTGGCCCGAAAGTCGGTAGAGCTGGTATCGGTGGGTTCCAGCAATTAATCCGACGAGAAGTAGGGCCAGGACCAACGACTTTGCGAGGAAACGGCGGTCTATAACGCGTTGCATCGATGTACGGTTGGACATAGAGCTTCTACCTCAAAGCAGCGAGTACAGAGCAGAAAAATACGGGGGGTAGGACAAAGTCTAGGAACGGCTATAGGCGTAGTTATGACGACCATTTCCGTAATAGTAAGACCCGTACTTGTAGGCGTAGGCCCGCGTAGATACTCCGTTCAGCACTGTACCAATGGGTTTTGCTCCCGCTGCGACAAGGCGTTCGTGCGTGAGACGCAAGTGGTCGCCCCGGCTCTTTTCGTGCATCGTGCAGACCAGCACACCGTCAGCCGCAGCTGCCATGATCAGAGCTTCGCTGGCCGCTAGTACCGGTGGAGTATCCACGATGATGTAACGATACTGCGTGCGCAGTCCGTCCAAGAGATTTTGGAACTGTGACTGACCTAGAAGATTATGGGGGCTCGTATTCAGATTTCCCGCCGGCAAAATATGTATATGCTCGCTCCAGTCGCGATTGATCGCCACCTGAGGTGTAGCCTCTCCACCGAGCACATGAACCAAGCCTGTTTCATTGGGTATCTCAAATACGCCGTGCAGATCGGGAGCTCTCATATCTCCATCAATCAGCAGTGTCGGTTGGCCCGTGGCGCGAGCTAGGCTAATCGCAAGTTGCGATGATACGCTTGTCTTGCCCTCCGCCGCTACCGAACTGCAAACAGCAATGACCTGCAGATTGTTTTTCTCTTTGTGTAGCAGCAAATTGGTGCGTATGCTGTCGATGCTTTCTTCGAACATCACAAGGCTGCGTGCTGAAGCATTTCGCGTGCGATTGCCTGATTTAACTCGGAGCGGTAGGCGTGCGACTTCGCCAATCACCGGCAGTTCAATTTGGTTTTCTAGTTGGTCAGCGCTGGTAATGCGGCACGCGGCACGTTCCCACAGCACAGCCAGCCCAAAGGGCACGATGAGGCTGCCAGCGATGGCGGCCAACATTTTTTTCCACAGTCCCATCGGTTCCGGCACGTTGGGCCGGGCAGCAGGGTCAATCAACTGCACGCGGCTCGCGGCTCCCGACTCGGTTTCGAGTTGGGCGAGTCGTTCCGAAATCTTGGATAGTAGCACGCGGGCTTCATCGTACTTGTTTTGAGCGAAACTGATGCCAGTGATATGCTCTGAAGAGTCTTTCATGTCGGTCCTGCGTTGGACCATTTGTTCATGTAAATACTCCCGTTTGACCGTCAACATATTCAGGTTCTGCGTGGCTTCGTTCAGTAGGTCTTGGTGCTGGGACTCCGCGTAGGTGGCAAACTGTTCTGTATAGTCTCTGACGAGGTTTTTACGAGTTGCGTCGATACGCCTTTCTATTTCGGCCACCTCACGCTCCATCTTTGTGTTGCCGCCGCCGGTGGCTTTTCCTTCGGTGATAGCCTTCCGTTTGGTCAACGAATCACGTTTTTGATTCAATTGAAGTTTCAATTGCACCAAGCTCTCGTCAGACTCTACCGTTCGATGGATGTGCGCTTGAGCACCACGGTTGTCTTTGGGCGTCCCATCCTTCATGCCGGCGATATCGGCTTTCGTGATGCTTATTTCGAGGTCTGTGTCTTGGAGTTCCTTTTGCAAATCCGCAAGCGGGTTGGACTCTACAATCATATTGTGGTCCAGCGGAGTGCGTGCACTTGGATCTTTATCAAACGCATCGCCCAACAAGTTCTTGAGTTCAGCTTGTTTTTGAGTGACGATCTTTTCTTGGTCGCTCATGATTTTATATAACGTGCGAACCTTGGAGCTGTTTCTGGCGACTTCTTTCTCTTCCTGCAATTGTAGATAGGTCTGCACAATCGCGTTGACGAGCGCGGCAGAAGCGTCCGGGTCGGGCGTTGTTACGGCGACAATGCACAAATCAGAGTCTTTATTAGAGATCACTTCGAGGTGTTGGCTAAGCCATTTTACGGCGTCATTTCGATTCATCAATTTGAGACTTGCGACTTCAGGCCGTCCGAGAATTTTCGACAGTACCACCGGGCTTCGCAGGAATCCGATCTGAGTATTCACAAACGACCGGCTTCCTTCTTCACGCGAAGTCGGGGTTACGAGGAAGTCATGTTGGGGAGTAATCGTCAGATAGGCTTCCGCTCGGTATTTCGGTGACGTAATAAATAGCACGACACCACACGTTGCTACCATGATCAACAGGCTGACAGGCAATAAGACTTTCCACCAATGACTCCAGGTTGACCACAAAAACCCTGGGTTTAAATCGGGCTCTTGATTGTGGCGGCGGTTCGGACGGATCGGCGGTGGCTGGAATACCGGCGCGTACGCGATGGGTTGCTGCGACACGATTAGAGCTGCTTCTGGGGCGCCGGTAGGTTTCGGTGCGTGGGGGCCAATCGTCATCTTTATGGTTACCTCAAAGATTCGCTAGTAATCGTAAGTCGGTTATTCGTAGTTGCCAGGTGATTTATCGTTAAGTCGAGTTATGGGAAACGCTTGGCACGACATCCGCCGAAGGTTCACTCACCCGCGCTGCAGTTGAGCGTCCTTTTTGCCGCTGCTTCCGTACGGCAACAATCTCTACTACGGGCATGAGTCGCGACAAATACCAAAGAGTAGCAAGGAACATGGATGCTGCCAGTGGAATCATGATCCAACCCGCGACGTCATGGCTGAAATGTCGCGCCGCCTCCGAAGAGACGTGCCGGTACAATAGGCCGGTGACCACGATGCGAGTTGCGTTTGCCAGTAGAGCGATCGGGATAACGGCGAATATCAGGATGATGCGTTCCCACCACTCGCGTTCGCTCAGGATTAATGTGGCTGAGGCAAGTGCGAGGATGCCGACAAAAATCCTTAGACCCGAACATGCTTGTTCGACCTGCAGAGGCTGATCGCCCAATAAGATGGTTGTCCCTTCCGCAAAGGCGGGTTGTCCCAGTAATTGCAGTAGGAAACTGCTCAACTGGGTGGCGACGTTCTGCAAGGGAACGCTGAGGACACTCTCCAATCGATAAGGTAACGGCACCATAAAAAGCAGAAACCCCAGAGAAGGGAGCGCCCAAAGGACAAGTCGGTGCCCGCCGGTGAGCCATAGCCATCCGGCGAACCAGACGATCATGGACCATGCATCGACTGTGTCGAGTGAAAACCGTGCAGCGGTCCAGCGCAGTGCTAGGCTCAGCCCTAACACGAGCAGTCCCCAAGCCGATGGGGCGATGCGATGCCACGGACACTTTTCGCGACGCAGCCAGAGAAAAAATGCCGCAAGCGGCGCAACTAACATGCCATGGGAATAGTCTGGTTCTCGGTCCCATGTTTCGTAGAGGCCACTCCAGGTGTTCGCATACGACCACGCAAAGACTGGAAAAATCGCTAGTGACCAAATGATCACAGCGCGCATTCGTGTCTGCGCAGTTTCCGTGCTTGCGGTTGAGCCAGACGACGTCGACTGCATACGTAAGCCAGGACTCGGCTTAATGTGAGTTCTGCCTTTGCCAGACGTGTTTGACATGATGCAACTCTTATAGGACGATTAGCGCGCGAAAGTTGTTCGCGTATGACGCAAGCATGAACAACCGCAACATGGTCAATCTCAGAACACCGCAGCCGGCATTTGCCAGTGGCGAGTGCGTCAGGGGAAAATCTTGTGACTTATGCTTGCTTTCCTAGCGGCCAGTGCCGTACAGGCGAATTACAGTTAACAACGCCTGGCGAACTGCGCCGTGGAGAAAGCGCTCGAGTCCTACTCGAAGTGACGCTTTCCCGTTCATTCATTCCCTGATGAACCTGAATTTTGATTGACTTTGTGTCGAACGTCAAGGATCGACGGTATAAAGGAGTACTCGAAACGCAGAGATTTATCCATTTGGGGGGCATTGGCGTAGGGTAGAACCTTGGATTTGTTTTCCATGTTGGGTGGCTTGGCTGAGCATCCAAAAGCATTTGCCGTGCCATGCCAATCGGCCACCCCTTCTGGCTGACGTCCGCGGATCAGCTCTCAACGAGCGGGGCGAGACCTAAGTCCCTACCAAGTCAATGCTTGGAGATATTTAACGGGCCTGCGGCGAGGTCCTGCCACGAGTTTGGCCATAAGCCGCGAGCCGATCGCCGTGGTTGCCACGCGGCCAGATCGCTACGATACGTTGCAAAATGGCAACGTTTCACGCCATTTGAAATGACACGGCATTCGTGGTAGATACCTGGGGGCAAGATGCCGATTTTGCATGAGGAAACCAATCGGTTTCCAGAGGACGTACTCGAAAACCAGCATGACTTGGGTGAAGATCGCCAATGGTGGGCGGTCTACACGAAATCGCGTCAGGAAAAAGCCCTGGCCAGGTCGCTGTTGGGATTGAAGGTCCCCTTCTACCTGCCGTTGATTCAGCGAGACAATGCGGTCCGCGGTCGTCGCACACGGTCTCACGTACCGATGTTTTCCGGGTACCTGTTTGTCTGTGGCTCCGAATCGGAGCGAATTCGCGTCTTGGCGACGAATCGGATTTCTCGGCTAATACAAGTCCCTGACCAGACTCGTTTGGTGCGCGACCTTCGCTATTTAGATCGACTCATTACCAGCGGAGTTCCGCTGACGTTAGAGAGCCGCTTGGAGCCCGGGCAAGGGGTGCGGATTAAGACCGGTCCGATGCTTGGCGCGGAAGGGGTCGTCATTTCTCGCCGCGGCCAGTCCCGACTGCTGCTGGCTGTCCAGTTTCTTCAGCAGGGAGTGTCGGTTGAAATTGAAGATTACCAAGTCGAATCGATCGACTAACGTACCCGTATTTCGTTCTTGGATTCTGGGCTCGGCCTGGCTGACAGAGCCGGCCGAGATGCAGGTCTCTTTTCGTTGCCAATACCGTTGTTCGCTGATTGCTGACGAAATACCAGCGTCGCGGTGTCCGGATCTGTAGGCTCCGGCGACCAACGATGGCGAAGGGGAGCTGCTTCCCCCTGTGTGGCCGCGAACCTTAGTTCCGACGCGTTCGGCTGATTGGCGGAATCCGAAATTATTCGTTCCGTTCTGGACGATGCGCTGCCGATCGGACCTGTCAAGATCGCGACAAACGGGGTTGTTGGCACCGTCGTTGCCGCTTCGATTGGAGGATGAGCCGTGGCGTGCGGATTGGGCGATTGTGCCAGCGGGGTGGATGCTGTGGTTTTTTCACTCAGAGTCAACGACGGCACTTCCGCCGATTCGTTCGCGGCGAAAGAGGGCTTGGCATCGCGGCTACTGTTTGCCCGGACGTTCCATTCACGGACCGGGGGATCAACTTCCTCCAATGGATCGGACAGGTGCTGAATTGCTACCGGTGCCGATTCTGGTTGGTGATCGTCCGTCAGGGTGGTCGCTACCGTTGTGGGGCGAGCTGGCTCAGTGGAGGGATTGACGATACCGGCTGGCCCATGGTCGATCGTTTTCTCATTCGAGGACTTGGGCATGCTCTCCGTACCAGCTACTGGCAGAGAAGGAATGTTGCGCCGCATTGCTCGGCGCTGTGTCGGCGGGGACGAGTCGATGTTGGGGATGGGTGCAGGCGACGGATTGGTCGCCTGTTGATTGACCTTTGGAGCAATCTCAGTTGGTAGGTTGGCGGTCTCTACTTGGGACGGCCGTGGTACTTCAACTGTACGTGTGGCATCCGCTAGGCCACTTTGGGGTTCGACGGGAATCGTCGTTGGATCGTACGCATCGTCATAGCTGCCGCGATCTGATGGGGAAGGCTGTTCAGCCGGTGGAGTGGAGGGGGCGGTGGATGTCGGCGGAGTGTGGATTTGCGATGGAGTCTCCGCTTCGGCGGCCGGCAACTGTTCCGGGCCACGGATTGGGGTGGCAACTGCGATTTCTTCTTCTTGGCAAGGGCAACCGACCCACCCATCGGGCCAACGTTGCCAGCAGGTCGCTTCATAGCCGTAGAATGCCGGCTCGGAATAGCAGTACTGGGCTGCCTTCTTCGGACGCATCACGATCCGCCCCGTTTGCGGACTGTGATAATAAGGGTCTTCAATCCGGTTCAGCGCACGTCCCGGCTCGGTGTAACGGACTTCATGTCCAATTTTCACGCAGCCAGTGGTTGTCAGAACACACCCAGCGACAAACGCGGACGCGAGTCGTTGCAGAGCTACAAATTCAATGACTAGTTTTTTGTTCATGTCAGATCGCTATGTCGAGACGGGATAGCGGAAAATGGAGGGGTATCGGTGGGGTTGTTGCGGGTAAGGGCGGGGTACTGCAGATTAGAATCCTTGGTTGCGAGGGTTGCCGCCACCTTGCAGGACTCGGCCTGACAAGCGAGTGGCAGTCCCCGTACCGAGCAGCGTAAAGCCCATCACACGTTCGAGCGGGGCGGTGAATTTTGCAATTTTGGTATCCCAGGCAATCAGCTTATCTTCGGCGATGAAGATGCGATCCCCCGGCAGCACTTGGTAGTTTGTTTGCACGCCGGCTTCTTCCGTGATAGCGAACCAGTCGACCGGCATGACCTGCGGAGGGCGTCCGCCACGCGACGGTCGCGAGATCCAGATTTTCTTGGAAGAGACCTGCTCAAGTCCCTGGACCTGCGAAATTGCGTCGAGCACCGTCTCATTTCCGGTAATCGGAAAACGGAATACCCCGTCTCCCAGGCCTGCTCCCTGCAAGACGACGTAGTAAACCTTGCTATTGAAGGCAAATATATTCAGAGCAATTTCTGGGTTCTCTAAAAATTGCGAAAGGTGGGTTTCTACGGCGAGTTTCGCTTGCGCTAGCGTCTTGCCGACGACGTAGATCGACCCGTAGCTGCCCAGGGTTACTGTTCCGTCGGGTGCCACAAGGAACTGCCCGAATATCTGCTGCGAAGCCGCCAGTTGTGCCAGGGCCACGGTGGCGTCCGCCTCGTTAACAAACCCTTCCAGGTGCTTCAAAATTGCGGCGCGAGCCTCGTCAACCGTAAGCCCGGCCACCTTCACTGCGCCGTAGGGGGCGCCAAGGTTCACCACGCCGCCTGGCTCTACCGAATAAAGGCCAGCAATCGGCTCTTCTGGAAGTACCCCCGTTGCCTCCACCGTGATGACGTCCAGTGTCTTCAAACGGTAAGGTGGACGTGGGACTATATGGATCCCCTCGATCTGCAAAATATCAGGGGGTTCTATGACGTATTCCGGAAGCGACACTTTGGACAGTTCGCGAGGCACCGTTTGGAAAACTGGAGGCAAGCGGTAAGCAGGGCCAGAATCTCGAGCGGGTGGCGCTATCTGGCAGCCTACAAGAGAGATGGACGCGAGGGCGGCCAAAAGTTTTCCGAGACGTCCGTGTATATGGCTCATCGTAACTTCCATGTTGGATGACTATCAGCTCTCGTCCCGAGAGACGGTTTCCTCATGGTTTAGGATCGGACGGCGTTTCCGATCCCCCGCCTTCGTTTCATCGCAATTGGGCGAAATTCCGACTTGCGGGTTCGGTTTATGTCGAATGTGGTTGAGACAGCGGCTGCGTTGAGTTTTCCGTCTGGGTTAGGGATTTGGCGTGTACAGATTGGCTTGACAGTCCCCCGAGGCGTCTGACTAAACTAAGGGGTACCGCTTAAGTCCGACGCCAAGACTCTGACGATACGTCGGTAGTTCTTCGCGCGATCGTGGCTACCTGCGATTTCGCCCCAAATACCTCATATTTATGCGAGATTTGGCACATGAAACGGCAATGGTTGACTTACCTCGTACTGGCCGGTTCGTTGAGTTTGCTGGGCGGTGATGCACGTGCGCAGCAGCGCGTGCCGAATTACCGAACTCGGTCACCCATTAGTCCCTATCTAGGTTTCTTCAACAACAACCCGGGGGCAACCAACCAGTACTTTTCGTTTGTTCGGCCACAATTGCAGCAGAACCAATTCAACCAACTCCAGCAGCAACAGGTGAACCAGCTCAGTCAAACAGTCCAGTTGCATCAGCAGGTGCTACTCGATCCCTATGCCGGAAGCCAAAATACTTTGCTCGGGACCGGGACCGGGAACGGGCGCGGGACACTTCAGCTCCGGCCAACGTCCGGCGGTCCTCTCGGGACGGCGCACGCGAGCTACCAGAATTATTCCCATTTCTACTATTACCCCCTTCAGCCGGGGGGGGGCGGTGCCGGTCCCTTGGGCGGAAGAAGTCAGTAGCTTGGGGGGGGCGGG
>JAQCHP010000213.1 GCA_027619595.1 Planctomycetota bacterium | reverse complement strand
TCACACGCGATGTCATGGTCTGCAAGATTTTGCAACAACTCACCATAAGTTGTGCGTGCTTGAAGTAGTAGTCACCAATTCGCAGTGCATCGCCTTGTGTCGCCCTCCGGGCTAGAGTGATTTTGTGTCCGCCATCCGGTGGCTTACGCCACCGGCAGGGATCTGCCGCCCTCCGGGCTAAGAAAGACACCGAGACGCATATTCCCAGAAATTGACGTGGTCATTTTTTTGCGTTCTTACAATGTCAATAAGGCCGAACTATTAACGCAAAATAAATCAGTTATTACGTAGCACGTCATGATGTTGCGTCGCACAGCTGGACGGAATGTCGCTCGGCTGTGCCGCCATCACTCGCTCACGCGTCGTGCTAGTATCGTTTCCACCCAGGATCCGATGGAAACGAGGGGAGGCGAGCAGGCAGAGCCTGGGAACGAGATGCGCGACAACGAAAAACACGCTGGCCCGCCCAAATGTTCCGCACCACCCTTACAATCGGTAATTTCCTGATTCTCCTACCGAAGAGCTGCTCATTCGGCGACCGACGGGTCGAATTGCCTAGCTAGGCTTGCATGGTGCTGATGGAAATTCGTTCTTAGTGGTGGGATGCGGGAGAGAAATGATGCGTTACGACGTGCTTATCATCGGAAGTGGGCCGGCCGGTCAGAAGGGCGCTATTGCCGCGGCGAAGGCTGGGAAACGGGTAGCGCTTGTCGAGCGTGAGCA
This sequence comes from Planctomycetota bacterium, assembly GCA_027619595.1. Classification (GTDB taxonomy): domain Bacteria; phylum Planctomycetota; class Planctomycetia; order Pirellulales; family Pirellulaceae; genus JAQCHP01. Next base: position 5,622 of record JAQCHP010000213.1, on the reverse strand, counting down.
ACGGCAATTCGGTGGGGTCTGCCTGCACACCGGAACAATTCCTTCGAAAACGATGAGGGAAGCAATTTTGTACCTCACCGGCTTTCGGCATCGTGAAGTCTATCGAGAGAACTATGGCAGACGACGCCAAATCACCATGGACGACCTGCGGCGCAAATTGAGCCAAGTCACCGAGGTTGAAGTGCGGGTCGTACATGACCAACTCGAACGCAATGATATCGATCTATATACTGGTGAAGGGCGCTTTATTGGACCACATCACTACGAACTGGGTGACGGTTCGCAACGTCAAGTCCTGGAAGCGAGTACTGTCTTGATCGCGACAGGTACGAGGCCGGCTCGTCCCAGCCATATCCCGTTCGATGGCCAAACGATTTTTGATAGTGATGAATTGTTAGCGTTAGAGAAAATTCCACGGTCGATGATTGTCATCGGAGGAGGTGTGATTGGCATCGAATATGCAATCATGTTGGCGATTCTGGGCGTGCGCGTCACGGTTGTGGACGGTCGTGAACGATTGCTCGAATTCTGCGACGATGAAATTGTCGATATGCTGCTGTTTCAGGCCCGTGCATTAAAAATGATGTTTCGCTTGGGTGAACACGTCACCGAAATGCGTCGATGTGATTCGGGCGCCGTGATGGTCGAACTGGAGAGCGGCAAGAAGCTGCTGGCCGATACCGCACTTTACAGCGTGGGCCGCCAGGGCGAATCGGCATCGCTGAATTTGGCGGCTGCCGGTCTGGAGGCCGATCCACGCGGAAGGATTCGAGTCGACGAAAACTTTCAAACGACGGTGCCCCATATCTACGGAGTCGGGGATATTGTTGGATTTCCAGCATTGGCCAGCGTTTCCATGGAACAGGGGCGTCGAGCCGTAAGCCACGCATTGGGTCGGTCATTTAAATCGAGCGATCACATGCACTACGGACTGTTCACAATTCCTGAGATTGCCATGGTCGGACAGACCGAACGGCAATTGACCGAACAGCGAGTCCCTTATGAGACGGGTGTAGCCCGATTTGACGAAATCGCTCGCGGACAAATTTGTGGCGACGACTTTGGTATGCTGAAATTGTTATTTCATCGCGAAACCCGACACCTCCTTGGTGTGCATTGTATTGGCGAATCCGCAACGGAGCTGGTTCATGTCGGACAAGCCGTCATGGCACTTAACGGCACTATGGACTATTTTCGGGATACGGTCTTCAATCATCCGACCATGTCCGAATCGTATAAAGTGGCTGCGATGAACGGCCTTAATAAGTTGCAGTTGGGTGAACTGCCGCGTGAAAAGGCCGAGACGCAATTTATCCCCGACTTGACCCACGATTTGCCTATGGGTGGCGTTGTGTCAGCCATAGCCACATAAGCGCGGCGCCAGCCAGCATAGCGATCGGGATCGTGACCCCGAGCAATGCCCACGGCGTTCGTCGCCTGCGCGCCCTGACCGTCGGTTGGCGCACCGGGACGGGTGGCGCTGGACGCTTGGTGTCTTGTGCTGCGGCGTTAGCGCGTTCCGTACTTTGCAATCCCATTCCGGACGGTTCGGAAAAGCTATTCGAATCGTCGTGTACCGGCGGTAAGTCCGCGGACGTGTCATCGTTCCCGCCGGGAAACGGAGGTGGGTGCCAAGGGTTCTTCACGCCCACAGGCGCGGTAGATAACTTCGGAACACTACGGCACCACGGTTGGAGTCGGGATACGACATCTGCCGCCCGCTGAATGCGACGTAGAGGGTCCTTCTCCATCATGTCGGCCAATAGGTCGACAAAGTCATTACTAAGTGCGGGGTTGAACCGACGCGGGTGCCATGGCGTGTCCTCCAGATGCCGACGAATCTTTTCACGCGACGATCCGCCAGGGAACGGAACCTTCCCCGTCACGGCATAGTAAAACGTGCATCCTAACGAGTAGATATCGCCCAGTGGGCTATACGAGCCCGCATGACGTACCTGTTCTGGCGCGAGATAGTCAGCAGTTCCGACAATTTTCCCCCAGCGTGGATCTTCCTCATGCAAGAAACCCGATAAACCAAGGTCCGCTAGTTTCGCAAATCCGGTGGGACTGACTAAAATGTTGCCCGGCTTAACGTCACGATGTACGAGACCACGCTCGTGGACATAAGCCAAAGCTTCGGCCGCTTGGCGGATGATGTCTGCCGATTGCTCCATGGTCAACTTGCCATACGTCTTGACCAGTCGTCGTAAATCGGTCCCCTCGACGAATTCCGTAACCAAGAAATAGACATTCCCATCGTGTCCAGCGTCGTTCGCTCGCACTAAATGCGGGTGATCGATTTGTGCTTGCATCCGTATCTCGCGACGAAAATCTTCAATCGCGGCATCGGTCGACTTGCTTTGTGGAAGGACCTTGATCGCAACGTCGCGTCCCATCATCGGATGGACCGCCTTGAAGACTTGCCCCATCCCCCCCTGCCCTAGCCAGTCGGTTACCACATACGGTCCCAGTGTCAACTTGGCTCTGCCGGCTCGTAGTTGCTCTGCTTGATACTGGGTCAGCAAGCCTTGGGCTACAACGGCCTTAGCGAAATCTCGCTCGGAGACAGGATTCGACGGGCTCGAGTTGACTAACTCGGTCGCGATCGACATCAGTTGCGGCTGCGTTACGAGTCCACTGACGAGCGCGGCGCGGCTAAATCGTGTCCCTAAAAGGTCACCTGGCATGGGATCGGACTCGCGGCGTGGAACGAAAAGCTTTGCCGTGTATGATGCCGGATCGAGCCGCGTGTGTCGAGTCCGTCTTGTCCAACGACGTCAGCACCGACATCACTGCGAGGGGCTTTGCCCGATAACGCCATCAGTCGGCCAGCCAGGGCTTCCACGCATGGGGAGGCGAGGCAGTGACCTCGACGGGTGTCTTTTGAACTGGATGTTGGAACCGGATGTTCCGTGAGAATAACCCAATCCCCACCGGAAACGAGACGCTGCTGCCATATTTGCGATCTCCCATGATCGGATGCATCCGATGAGCGCACTGCACGCGAATCTGGTGCTTGCGGCCAGTAACGAGATGGATTGCTAGCAAACTCCCCCCGGGCACGGTCTTTAATTGGATTCCTTCCAGTACGGCCGACATGGCGCCCGGAGTGTCCTTTGCGACAACGGACATGCAACGTTGTGCCTCGTTCTTGGTAACCCAATCTTCCCAATGGAAAGAGGTCTGGCGAACCATGCCCGACACCAATGCCCAGTACTCTTTCTCTACATCGCGCTGCCGAAACTGTTCACACAGACGAGCCGCAGCCTTCGACGTTCTGGCAAAAACTACCACCCCCGACACGAGCGCATCAAGACGACTTACGACTCCCAGGTAAACGTTGCCGGGCTTTTGATACTTGAGCCTCAGGTACTCTTTGCATTGCTCGACCAGGCTAGTATCACCAAGCTTGACGCCCATGGTGGCCAAACCAGGTGGTTTTTGCACGACCAGCAAATGATTGTCCTCAAACAGCACCGTCGAGGGGTCTAATTGTCTCATATCCACGACGCGTCCAAATCGACATAAAGAGTGCGTTCAGGTTTTGATTTCTGTTTGGTAGGGGAAAGAATGGATCGGCGTTCACCTCGCAAAAGCCTACCGAGGTACATTGGATCGATCCTTCAGCATCGCGCTGAGCAATTCCATCGGTAGTCCGACCACGTTAGAGGCACTTCCGTGGAGAATCTCTAGCCAGCCCGTGCGGTCCTGCCAACCAAAAGCGCCGGCCTTCCCCTCCCAGAGTCCGCTATCCAGATATTCAGTCAATTCGCTTTCGGTTAACTGTTTCATCGACATGCGAGTTACATCGACCCGCACAGAAAAGCGATCGTCCGGGCGCCCCCAAATACAAAGTCCACTATAGACGGAATGTATCTGACCCTGCAATGTTTTCAACATTTCCCGCGCGTGATCGCGATGGTAGGGTTTGCCCAAAATCTGGCCACGGCATTCCGCCACGGTGTCGCAACCAATCACAAGCCCCTGCTCGATGTGCGGGGCAACATTTTCGGCTTTTTGTTTCGCTAATCGGGCTACCAGGAGCGGCGCTGTTTCACGGCTGCAAATACCACATTCCGCTGATTCGTCTGCCGGGATGACCTCAAAGTCATACCCGGCTTCTCGCATCAGTTCGTAACGCTGCGGAGACCGGCTGGCTAGAATGAGTCTCACGTCGCAATTTCCTTGTCACACTTTTGGCTGCTACTGCCGTCCTGGCCGAACGCCCGGCAGGTTCTTCCGGACGGCAAAGACTATGCCACCGACGAGCCAATCCCAGCGCAATGCATGCGGCTCCGGAACCGATACCGCCGCGTTGTCCCATCCGTCTCCGGTCCACTCGGCGAAGCATATCGCTGCGTCGGCGCCATCCACAAGGCCGTCGCCTGAAATATCTCCTGCGGCCGATCCGTTCCAATTCGAATACACCACTCCAATGTCGACGCCGTCGACTGCCCGGTCACCGTTGATATCGCAGCTCGGTCGCGGCGTAGCGATCGGGGTCCCCATAATGCGAAGGTCGTCCAAAATATACGCTTCGGTGCCACCATCGGCGGCTGCCTCCAATCGGATCCACAGTCGAGGTCCCGTTCCGGCGATCGGGGCGGAAAAATCGGCCAAGATATTCGTTAACGGTACGTTGCCGTAGGTGACCGGATCGTCGAGCGTCAATTTGGTGCCATTGGCCAGCGTGTACTCGTGGCTGCCAGCCAAGTCGATCGTAGAAATGAGGAGGTTGACGTAGGTCGTTCCGTCCCAGCTGTACTTCCAGTCATAGACATCATCGACTTCGAAGTCCCCCATCGCTCCCAACTGTACGTTGAAGGACAGCCCGTTAAATCCAGTAACGTCAAATTGCCAATTCAGCACTCCCAACCCCGACAAATTGTCGGGGTTCTTGATGTCGCTTACACCAAACCACTTGTCCGTTTTTGTTTCCGGCCGCACGATTCCCAGATTGTCGGTAGCGGTCAGGCTCGTATCCAGCAACTGCGGCGGAACCCGCCCCGCACCTACTTGGTAGACTTGGAAGCTGTCGTCGATGGAACTAAAGGTCCCTGCAACCGGCGTCTGTTCAAACGCGAGTCGTCGGACCGAAACGTCGAAGTCATCACGTGCGACGAGATCCCCGCGTACCGGTTGAGACTGCCCCAGGCACCACCCAACAGCCACCATTACCACCTTCCGCATCGCCATCGATCCGATTCGTGCCGGAAACGGTCGGCACCTTGTTTGTCTCGATTGTGTTGATCGCATTTCCGTAACTCCTTTTTCTGCAAAGACTTGTGAACTTACATCGCGAGTGCGTCGCCCCCGCCAAGTAGCCTCTGTGGCTCCTTACAACTCCAAGACGTTAAAGCTGCCAAAAACCGAACAAAAAATTTGTTTTTAGGCCGGGTCGGGTACCGTTCTCTTCATGTATTCTTCATTGGGGCATGGCATACTGGTGCCGTAATCAATTGGATTGCCTTGGGAAGAAAAAGGAGAGTCTCATGTCGAGGTGTTTTGGTATTCTGTTCGTTTTCGGTTTCGGTTTCTTTTGTGTCCCCTGTTTCGCACAGCGGATCGAAGTCGATCCAAAGTTGCCAATCTACAAACCAGCGGCGGGTGTCTCAGGATCCT
>JAQCHP010000212.1 GCA_027619595.1 Planctomycetota bacterium | reverse complement strand
CATGTGCCGCCCTCCGGGCTTTTAAATCTCGCCCCGACTCAGTGTTTGCGATGAGAATTTCGCTTTTCTCGCTTTACCAGTCTGGCTCAGGCCCGATCTTTTCGTACGCAAAATACATCAGCTACGGCGTTGTCCGGAGCGCACGCTGGTCGTCTCTGTGGCTCCGTGCTTTTGTGAGTACCTAACCAGACGGCCAACTTATGGGGAGCAGGTTTCTTGGGATACGCTCGCTACTTGGCGCCAGTCGCAACTTCCGTATTCGTTGGCGGGTTGGTGGTCGCCGTATCATTCATCGGTTTGGAAATTGGCTTAACGGCAGTGGGGCGAGTCTGCATCTCGCGTCGGCGTTCCAGGCGACTATCGGTGAATTCGGTCGACCGGGCAAGTCGCATCCGGACGGAATCGGGGAGAGGGATGGACGCAGAGCGGATTGAGCGTGGCTGAACTGTATCGACCGGCTGTTGGAAGCCAACCGGTTGTAATCGACTCGTCGTATCTTCGATGTACTCCCCGTTCGATGCCTGGGGTAAGGTGGTTTCTTGTACCGACGTCCCTTCCAGCTTCGAAGTGATTTGGGACTTGGGTGGTGGTACGTTCTTTCCGGTAAGTACATGGCGTGAGTGTTCGCCGATGATGACTTTGCCTTCTGCGGTGGTCAACATCGGAATTAAGCTCACCTCAGCGTGAGCGCCCCCCGCCTTGTCCCAGGGGAGCCAAACACTGTAAGAGGGTCCGATATCGGATTCGCTAAAGTGAGTCTGCAGTTCGGAGTCTTCGAACACGTACTTGCGTTCGGGTTCGCGATTCAATTGCTGTTGGGTGGAATCGTCATACGCGTACACGACAAGTTTCCCGTTGACCGCGATGGGGTGGTTGTTTTCATCGTAGAAATAGAGACGCCCGCCCAGCCCGCGCGCAGGTTCGGATCCGCTGGAGGTCATCACGTCATCCTTCCAGAGTGCCACAATGTTCTGTGGAATTGCGGTTGGTTCCGCGCTGCGTTTGCTAAACAGATTCATTTTGGGGGCAGTTTTGCAACCGATCGCTCCCATGATGAAAGAAGAGACGATGACGTAATGGAATAGATTCTTGATCATTGAGTCACTCATTTGGGCTGCATACCGGCGACTGGTAATTGGCGCGAATTGCTGTTCAGGTTCGTGATCGTTGGGAGCCGCTGCGGGGCGTTCGAATTCGTTCGGTTGTCTGCCGGCGTTAGGCTATCGGTATTGGGTTCCGTGTATTCGGCCGACTGCAACGATTCAAGGGTCGTGGTTTCCTGCGCCGATGCGTTGCGAACTGCTTGGCGTGCGGTCCGGACATGTTTCGGTGCATGGTTCGCCGGACGTAGTGTGATCGCTCGTGACGGTTTTCCTCGCACGGGGAGGACGGGGACGATTTCACTTTGCGTGGAAACTTGCCTTACCGAACGGTTTGGCAAAGCGTGGCTGGTCGATTTCTCGTCGAACCCTTGCTCGTGCATTTGTTCCGCTCCGGGCGGCAAGGCAGATTCTGGGGATGGGGCTTCCTCGCCACCCGGTGTAGGAACCGACTCAAGAGGATTTGATCTGTCCGGGTAGATGGTGCGCGTCCCGTTTTCATTGGGCATTTCTTGTCGCGACGACAAATCGCCGTGGAGGGCAACCACGTCGGCCATACACCAGTGCATTCTTTCGGTTTCGATGTTCTTAAGCATCTCGACATCATCGTCCCCGCGCACAATATAGGGGGTCATAATAAAAAGCAGTTCTCTACGTTCGTCCGACACGCTGTCGAATTGAAACAGCCGTCCCAGGAGAGGGATATCGGAGAGAAACGGGACGCCTCGATGTGTCTCGAGATGTGACGTGGTGATGAGTCCGCTCAGGACAACGGTCTGACCGCTTCTCGCACTGACAACTGTTTGTGCCACGGTCTTGTTAAATATTGGATTTCGTATGACGTCGCCACTAGCGCTGATCGAAATTGGCACCCCTTCATTGGGGGCAATGTCTGATTTCTCTGCGTTGACAAACATGACGACGAGGCCATCAGGACTAATTCTTGGCTGGACGTTCAACAGAATTCCCACCGGAAGGAACTGGGTGGAGTTCGTCACGCCAAATTGGTTAATACTTGAATTGGTAATGTACGGAACGTTTTGACCAACTTGAATTGTGGCTGGCTGATTATCCAGCGTCATAATCTGAGGGCGACTCAGCACGTTCAGACGTCCTTCCTCTTCCAACGCACGTACCAAGACGCTGACCGAGTCGCTGCTCGCCGAAAGGACCATGCCGCCGTATCCCAGGTCACTGTTCGTCCTGCCCAACCCGAAGTTGGAGAGGCCTTGGTTCGCGATGGTTCCTGCTGACGCCAGTGCTGCGGCTGAACTGGCGTTTCCAAGCGGCTGATTGTTGAAGTTGAAGCCCGGAGTAACAATATTGTTGGCGACCACGCCGCGGTCGAAGAGGAAAGAGTCCTGTAGTCCGAGTTCCACCCCAAATTCTTCGAGATCGGTGAGGGTTACCTCGGCGATCAGGACCTGCACCATGACCATGGGGGGGCGTTCGTCGAGTTGCTTGACGAGGCCCATGACGATTTCAAAATATCGCGGTGTGGCACTGATAATCAGGGAGTTACTGACGTCTTCGGCGACAACGACGACCTCGCGTTCGATTTGCTCGAAGGGACTTACCGACGAAGGTGCGATTTCTTGCACCGATCGTTCACTGCGTAAGAATTCGTTGATGGCGTCCGCAACGTCCCGAGCACGCGAGTTGCGGAGTCGATAGACGGTGCTTTCGCGTTGGTCGCGGTCATCATCGTCGAGTCTGAGAAGAATGGCTTCGACGACCTCCAAATCGGCCATGGAACCTGATGCGATGATGGTATTGGTTCTTTCGTCAACGGTGAATCGTAGAGGTACCAGGGTACCGTCATCGCTGGTGCCCGCTGTTTGGAAGGCTGGCCCACCTTGATTGTTTCGATTCGCTTCTTGGCCGAAGAGGTCCTGCAGCATTTCTGCCAGGCTCGAGGCATCTCCATTGGAGATCGTAAAAACTTTGATTTGTGCCTCGGCCCCGGGCAGGGAGTCAAGTTGCCGAATCAGTTCGGTAATGAGTTCCATACTTTCGGAAGGTGCTGTGACAACAATGGCATTGGCTCGCGGGTCGGCTGAGACTCGGGCGTCGGCGAGTATGCCCGACCGAAGTAGTTGTTTTCCGTCGGCGTCCAGTTGCAACAGTGTCAGGATGGTCGACTTAGCGCGAATTACTCCGGCTGACGATCCGGTACCGCTTGTCGCGGTGGTTCCGGTACTGCCTGTAGTCGGACTTGCTCCACTCGTATCCGCCTGACCGGATCCTCCGAAGCCTCGAACTGGCGATGAGGTACCGCCTCCCTGTTGTGAACGCGAGTCGATGCGGAAGGCTTCTTGCAGGACCGGAACAAGTTCATTGGCCAGCGCGTTTTTTAGTTGAAAGACGCGTACTTCGCTGACAGCGCCACTTTCAGAAGTGTCCATCTTCTCCAAAAGCCGGCGAATTTCCAGCAGGTCACGGGGAGCACCCTGGATGACGATCGCGTTGGTCCGATAGTCGGCTGCGATTCGTACACGTGCTCCGAGGCCGCCCCTCTCTTCATAGAATCCGTTAATGGTCTGTTGGGCATCAATTGCCGACATGTGGCGCAGTTGGATCACATGAAACTCTGTGTCGGGCTCCACTGGCGTGTCGAGTTGTTGAACAAGGTCGACAACGACTTTGATATTTTCTGGGCGACCGATGAGGAGTAGCGAGTTGGGTTTGACGAGTGCCGTGATACTGAGACTTCCTTGGCGTGCCTCCAGAATTTCGGTGTAGATACCTCCGATCAACTCGTAAAGGCGTTCGCCGGAGACGTGCTGCAACGGTAGGATTCTGATTTCCGGTACCGTCTCCGCGCTCAGTCGCTCGATCTCTTCAATAATCTTCATGACACGGTCGACATCGCGCGGGCTGCCGCGGACAATGACGCCGTCCAATCCATCCAGGAAGAAGATCTGAACCGGCCCAATGAGCCCTCCACCCGTGTCTTCCGATGCTGCGTCGGGTGCCGACGGTACATCGACTGGCTCTTCCGTCGGTTCGGTAGTGCCGTCACTTGCGTCGTCGTTTGCTTGTAAGAAGGTCTGTGCTGAGCCGGCGGCAATCTGAGCCCCAGTTCGTCCCATGCGGATGATCTGGACTGCGTCGGAACCGGTCAGCCCTTGTTGTAGGGCCGTCACGATCCGTTGTACGGGGGTACCAGCGGTCTGCGGCGCCATCACCGATGTCGTTGCCACATCACTGGGCGGCTGGTCGAGCGCGGAAACAACCTGAGACCAAGCCCGCAGCGAACTTGCGCCGCCGGCTAAAACGATTTGTTGATGGACATAATCGGCGGAGATATCGACACGGTCACCGCGCGCTCCGGGCAGTCGCAAGGCAGTTTGCGAACCAGGATTTCCGACTTGTGCCGCACGTCGCCCCCAGATCGATTGTATTTGTGCCAAGAGATCGGCCACTTTCCGATTTCGTACGTCGACGCGAATCTGTTGCGGGGGCTCCGGCAAGTTGACCCGGCGTTCGACTTGTTGGTCACTTGGCTGTAACGATTGCGTTGCCTCAGAATGGAAAGGCCGCGTTCCGCTGGTGGCACCAGACGACTGTTGTAACCACTGCTCGATTTGTTGCTGAACATTCGCAGGCGCCATGACCACGATGCGGGATGCCTGCGCGTCGGACGCGACACGGGCTAGGGGTGGCGGAAATCGATCGCGTAGTTGTTCGACGATCTGGCCGAGTGCTTCCGCAGGTACACGATAGCTACGTGGGACCGTGGCGTTCGGATCGGGCGTCGTCGTTCCGTCGACGGCCGGTGTTCCGAACGGCGGATCGAGATCAGGAGCATCTTGCGCGGCAGTAAAGCTCGCTAGCAGCCAGATTGCCAGTAGAAATGCCGCGACGCTGATTGTTTCTGGGGACGACGACAGGGTTGGTCGTGGGTTGGGTCTTGGATTGGTGTTGTCCAAAGGGCTTGTGCGGGCAGTATCGGCAGGCTGATTGGCGATTGCTTGCATCGAGACCATTGTGCATCCACTTTCCGACCAATTAGGCTGCGACACGTCCCAACGTGCCGATCCACTACAGCTTTGAATCGGTATAGGCCCTACGGTGGGCGTAATCGATTCAATCGTTACGTTCGCAGTTGTTTGCGTGTCGGGTCGGATAATCGCTACATTCAGAAAAGTTTCTCTAGAATGCCTGGATTAATATCCTGTGGGTTTAGGGACATTGTTCGTTGCTTCCGCGGGTGTAGAACGGGTCTCCTGGCCCGTTCTAGGAAATCCGCGTTCGGTTCATCCCGGTCAATTCGCGAGGAATCATGGGCGACTCACACCTGGGTCCCTCGCTTGCGCAGGGGGTTACATCGGTGTGGGGTGCCTGGTTCCTTCGCTCACGCAGCGGGTTACATCGGCGTGGGTCGCTTCTTTTCTGGGAATAGTTACCATGTAAGGGTCCCTAGCCGGGTCGGTCGGCAGGTCGCGGTGTACGGGTGGCAAAACCTGGAGCGTGGCCCATGCATTGACGCCACTCGGCAAGGGGTAACAAATCGAGTCACCGATCGGAATCCTCTGGAATGGACGAAATACCCCCTGCAAGTCCTTTGCTACTGAACCGCGACGATTCGGCGCTCCTGATTGTGGACGTCCAAGAAAAATTGCTGCCGGCAATTTCTAATCACCGGATCGTGTGGAACATTCGTCGGTTGATCGACGCGGCACGCATTTTCGGGGTCTCGACCGCCGTGACTGAACAGTATCCTCAAGGCTTGGGACGCACGATGCCGGAATTGTTAGAGCGTCTGCCCGGCGTACCAATCTACGAAAAGGTTGCATTTAGCTGTGCGCAGTGCCCTGGCCTCTTAGAGTCGTTGTCGGCGGCGGGGGTTCACAAGCTGCTGATTGTGGGGATCGAAGCCCATGTCTGCGTGCTTCAAACGGTGCTCGATACGATTTGCGAAGGGTATCAAGTACACGTCTGCGTAGACGCCGTGGGATCGCGGTCCGCCACGGACAGTGATATTGCGTTAAGACGGATGGAGGCATCTGGAGCGTATTTGACGACCACCGAATCAACAATCTTCGAATGGTGTCGGCAAGCCGGTACGCCGGAGTTCAAAGCGATCAGTGCACTGGTGAAGGAATCTCCGCCGAGTTAGGGGGATTGCCCCGCCCCGTTCTCAGACCTTTTGTCGCGTGAGAACGAAACTTCCATTAGACCGAACTTTTTTTCTCCGCTGAAGGTCGAATGGGGTTATTTTCCGGGATATATTGGAGAAAACG
>JAQCHP010000211.1 GCA_027619595.1 Planctomycetota bacterium | reverse complement strand
AAATGACCTTTCGACCGACGTTTGGGATGTTTTGTTTAACCATCCGGCGGTGCGGCGCGGATTAATGAACTCGCTTTTGATAACAGGTGTCGGCACATTTCTTAACATCATATTTACGGCTTTGATGGCTTGGGCATTGTCACGAAAAAAACTGCCTGGCCGCCGCATATTTTTCATTATTGTGCTGATCACTATCGTTTTCGAACCCGGATTAATCCCTGACTACTTCGTCGTTAAGAAGCTGGGGCTATTGAATTCTTACTGGTCTGTAATCCTGTTTAAATTGGTCAACGCTTGGTACCTGATCATCCTGGTCCGCTTTTTTGAAGAAATCCCCGAAGAGCTGATTGAAGCGGCCGAGCTTGACGGTGCTAACGCATTTCAAACTTTGTGGCTAGTTGTAGTGCCGTTGGCGCGGCCAGCACTTGCCACGATCACGTTGTTCTACCTCGTTTACCATTGGAACGATTTCCTGCGGCCTATGATCTACTTCAATAGTCAAGACATGTGGCCACTGCAAGTTGTGCTGCGCCAGTTCGTTGTCGAAGGCGACAAGGCGGCGATGGTCGGCCTGCAAGCTATGGGCAGTTACGAGGGGGCAAGTCAGATCAATATGCGCGCACTCAAGGCGGGAATGATCCTGTTTACGATCGCTCCGGTTCTAATGATATACCCACTAATTCTGAAGTTTTTCACCAAAGGCACCATGAGCGGTGCTTTCAAATAACGACTACAAGCAACAAATGGAGGATACATAATGCTTGACACTCTACTTAAAACTACAACGGCGCTGGCGCTCTGCGTGGGTATGGCAGGGGCAGCTTTTGCTGAACCTGTGACCATCCGTGTTGTTCTGAAGGACTTGGTTACAACCAACCCTGACGACGTGGCGCATCTGGCCCGTATCGAGGCTGCGATGGCGGCACAAGGCAACGAAATTCGTATTGAAATCGTTGATTTGCCTGCCTCCGGATATGCTGACAAACTAAACTTGATGCTGCTTTCAGGCGACATACCTGATCTGATCTACTTCCAAGGTGGTGACGAGCAGATTGCCAATCAGGATTTGCTTGAAGACTGGCGTCCATGGCTGGAAGGTACAGAAAATCTGAAAGATGCGTTGTGGCCACATAACATCGCGCGCATGGATAACTATCCATATCTTCTCTATCCATTCGCGGCCCGCACCAAAGCAGCTGTGATCCGTACCGATTGGCTGGAACAAACAGGCCTTGGTGCGCCGACTACTCTAGACGAGTGGGCTGGCCTTCTTCGTGCTCTATCGGATTCCGATTTTGATGGCGACGGTGTGAAGAACACTTTCGGCATCATGGCACCGGGCAATACTAAAGAGCTCGACGCGATCTTTAATCAGGCCTTCGGTGTAACCGGAACCTGGATTCAGAACGACGGCGCATGGGTTGATGCGCGTGTTTCGAACGAGGAACGTGCGAAGTTAGAGTATTACCATATGCTTTATGCCGATGGCCTTCTCGATCCTGAATACATCACCAAAAATTGGGAAACCAAAGAGGACGACTTTTATGCTGGTCGTGTTGGTGTTGTGATGGGTACTGCCGGTCCGGTTGTTGGTATTTACCGTGCGAAAATGCGTCAGGTGCATCCCGATACCGAACTGACACTTCTTCAGCCACCAGCCGGTGTTGGCCAAGGTCTTCAGGCAACGAGCGTAAGCAAGGAAACTCGTGGTTTCGCGATGTCCGTGTTGTCTGAAAACAAAGATGCGGTCGTTGCCTTCATGGACTTCCTAGCTGGCCCTGAAGGCCAGTTTATGGAGCGCATGGGTTTTGAAGGTCGTCACCATACGAATAGCGGTGGCAATTTCGCGATCACCGAGGACCTCGGTTCGTGGTGGCCTCGTTTCATGGTCTCCAACCCGAATGCTTGGCAGCCACCTGTAGATCTTCTTGCACCTGTTGCACAAGCCTCGCTTGATCAGGGTGTGACGTTCTTCTCGGCTGACAACTCGTTCGTATTCCCTGCCGATCTGGCTGTGGATGTGGATTCCGCTGAAAGCTTCTACCGCACAAGCGTATTCCGCTTCATCTCGGGCGAAACATCGTTCGATGATTGGGATGGCTACGTGGCTGATTTCAACGCCGCTGGCGGTGCGAAGTTGACTGCATACGCAAGAACGGTTCTTAAATGAGCCATACACCAGCAAACGGCCCGTCCTTCGCAGGACGGGTTCGCGGGCTAGTCCATGGCGTCGCTTTAGGCGACGCCATGGGTGCTCCCATTGAAAAACTGTCCGCCGCCCAAATTCGCGAGAAATACGGCCGCGTGGATACGATTAACACTGCTTGGTATCGTGACTCCCAAAGCACCGATATTCGCAAAGGTAGGGTTCGCGGGAATGGAATTGTAACCGATGACACGTTTATGACGCTGGCGTTGATGGAAATTTATAATGACGTAAACCGGCATATTGATGCTTGGGACATGGCCGACGGAATGGTGCGCGAGATCGCTTGGCGCCAACGCTGGATACCCGAATTACAACGTAAAACAGCGCTGATAGAGCGTTTGTTTTACCCCGAAAAATGGATTTTTCAACGCCACCAGTTGTCTTCGTGTGATCCGCGTCAAGGTGGTGTAGGAAATATGGTTAACTGTGGTGCAGCGATGTATATCGCGCCGATCGGAGCCGTGAATGCGGCCAACCCGCAAGCTGCGTACGACGAAGCAATAACTTTCGCCAGCGGCCATCAACAAAGCTATGGGTTGGAAGCTGCTGGGGTTCTTGCGGGGGCTGTGGCTGCGGCCTTTGTTCCTGGAGCGAATATCGACGAGATTGCTAAAACGGCACATGATTTGGCGAAAGACGGGACGCGCTCTGCGATTTCTGAAATTGTGGAGGCCGCTGAGGAGCTTCGCCAAAAGGGAGCCGATCATACGGAAGTTGTGGCTGTATTACATGAGAAAATCGCACCATTCTCACCTATGGGAGACGACCTGAACCACACCGCGAAACGTGCTGGCAAGGCTTCGCATAACTATCAACCATCAAGGTTCCTTAGCATCGAAGAACTACCGCTGGCGCTTGGGTTTGCAATTGTTGCGAACGGGCAATTCAGACGGGCGATATTGGATGGTGTCAACTCTGGCCGTGATACGGATTCGATCGGGGTTATGGTCGGTGCTATCCTTGGGGCGATGCATGGCGAAAGTATTATTGAGGCTCAAGACGCGGCCCAACTCGACAAAATTAACAAGTTGGATTTGAATGCGGAAATGTGTGCTTTTTCCTTAACGGCACAGAATATCATGAAAACTGACGATGAGAATGCCGCAAACGTTGCGCGCCAACGCAAACAGATGATGGAATAATCCCTACCGACGGAAACCATTTGACGAACACTTAAGGGGCTACAATGCTATCAAACGATGAAATTCTAAACCGCATTTACGCAGGCTTTCTTGGTAAGGCGATCGGCGTACGATTGGGTGCACCGGTTGAGCCGACACTGTGGACATATGAGCGCATCCGCGATGCTTACGGCGATATCACCGAATACGTGCGGGACTTCAAAAACTTTGCGGCAGACGATGATACAAATGGACCAATCTATTTCATTCGTGCGATGCGGGATTATCAGCTAGAGCCTACTGCGGAACAGGTTGCAAAAACCTGGTTGAACTATGCCGCAGACGGGCACGGCATGTATTGGTGGGGCGGCTACGGTAGAAGCACAGAAAACACTGCATATCGAAATTTACAAGCAGGCATTCCAGCTCCTAAATCAGGCTCGATAGAACAGAACGGTGCTGCGATTGCAGAACAAATTGGTGGGCAGATATTCATTGATAGTTGGGGTTGGGTTAATCCCGGCAATCCGGAGCGAGCGGCGACGATGTCAGCAACGGCAGCGAGCGTTGCGCACGACGGTGACGGACTAGAAGGCGCACGTTTCGTAGCGGCCATGATTGCAGCGGCCTTTACAGCAAACTCGATTGACGAGTTATTCGCGGTTGGTAACAGCGTGATCGAAGAAAATTCCGAATATGCGCGTGTTGTACGGGCCGTGCAGAAGTTCCACGCAGCAACCCCCGATGATTGGCGTGCCTGTCGCGACATGCTGGAGGCGGATTTCGGGTACGACCGCTACCCAGGCGTTTGCCACATTATTCCCAACGCAGGTGTAATGGTTTTGGCAATGCTTTATGGTGCTGGAGATATGCCGCGAACCGTAGAAATCGCAACAATGTGCGGTTGGGATACCGATTGTAACGCGGGCAACTCCGGTGCGATCATCGGTACATTCCAAGGCACGCAACCGAATTGGGATAAGTACCGCGGTCCGATCAATGACTTCCTGATCGCTTCGGGGGTTATTGGCAGTATTAACATCGTCGACATCCCGACGTTTGCGCGCGAACTAAGCGTTCTGGCGCTTGATCTCGACGGTCGCGAAGTCCCTGACCTTTGGCGAGAAGACATGACCCGCCGCGGGTTGCGGTTCGATTTTGCACTTGAAGGATCAACGCATGGATTCCGCACCGCTGGAATTAACACGCTCGAATTAAGTTGGTCCGATAGAGAAACCAGAACTGGTAAAGGTGCATTGCAAATTTTGGTTGATCGGTTCGAGCGGGAACATAGTGGGCGCGTTTTCTGGAAACCGTTCTACCGGAAATCAGACTTTGATGATGAACGCTATCGCCCGATGTTCTCGCCCGTGATTACGTCGGAGCAGACGGTTACCATGGATCTACAGCTTGATCCGATGGCAGGCGATGGCAATCTGCGGGTAGTGCCTTTTGTCCGTGGTGCAATTAGCGGTCAGATCAAAGAGATTGGTGCATGGGAAGTGCCCTCCACGACCGACTGGACCGAGCTTTCGTTCACTGTGCCAGAAATGGGCGGTGAGGCAATCGACGAGGTCGGCATTAACATCGAATACTTCGGACGGCTAAAATTCCTCGGGCATCTATACATGGGCAACTTCGAGGTGTCTGGCGCCGGACAGATGCATATCGCCCCCGCCAAGGAAGTTGAAGAATGGGATGCAATCACGGGCTTCACATGGAACCGCGGGTACTGGAAGCTGGCGGATGGACGGATCACCTGTCTGACCGACAGCGACGCCGATATGTGGACGGGGCATGCCTATGCCAAAAACACATCTATTTCGACCGACATCATTCCCCAAGCAGGCGAGTCGCATTTATTAGTTATCCGCGCGCAAGGCACCGGGCGGTTCTATGCTGCCGGCTTCGGACCCGAAGGTTTGGTCGTCCTGAAGGAAGATTTCGGCACAACCGTGCTGGCGCAAACTTCGTTTGACCGGAAAATAGGACAATCCTACGACATCGAATTCCGTGTAGACGGAGATGTACTGGAACTATCCGTCGACGGCACCAAATTACTCGAAGTCGAAGATTTGAGCTTTGAGCATGGCATGTGTGGATTGCGTATGGGTTCGGCAGGGCGAATGTCTGTTGGTGTCATTGAAATCAAAGAATGGTGAGGTAACCAATGGCCCAGATAATACTTGATACAGTCGGAAAATCTTACGGTAAAGTGAGTGTCTTGGAAGATATTTCCTTGACCATAGGCGATGGCGAGTTCGTCGTTTTGGTCGGGCCGTCTGGTTGCGGAAAATCTACACTTTTACGAATGATCGCTGGACTTGAAGATATTACAGCCGGCGAGATAAAGATCGGGGACAAAGTAGCTAATCGCATTCCCGCAAAGCAACGCGATCTGGCGATGGTGTTCCAGTCCTACGCGCTATATCCGCATATGAATGTGGCCGATAACATGAGCTTTGCCCTGAAACTTGCACGTGTTTCGAAAGTGGAAATCAAGGCGCGTGTAGACAATGCCGCCGAAATCCTTGGACTTAGCGATCTTCTGGATCGCGTGCCACGCGAATTATCGGGGGGGCAACGTCAACGTGTTGCAATGGGGCGGGCAATTGTACGCGACCCAATTGCATTCCTGTTTGACGAGCCCCTGTCAAATCTTGACGCCAAACTGCGCGTGAAAATGCGCTCCGAGATTAAGAAACTGCATAAACGATTGGGTAAAACCATGGTTTATGTAACGCATGACCAAACCGAAGCTATGACGATGGCCGATACAATCGTTGTTTTGAACGATGGATGTATTGCCCAAATGGGCCACCCGCTCGATCTCTACCGCGACCCGGACAGTTCCTTTGTCGCCAGCTTTATAGGTTCCCCGGAAACGAACTTGATGTCAGCAAAAGTTGCATGCGCAGGCGCGACACATGTTATTTTGTCTGACGGCACTGAAATGCCGTTGAAATCTCCGCTGGATATGGGTGAAGGAACTGACATTACCTATGGCATTCGTCCGCAGCATA
>JAQCHP010000210.1 GCA_027619595.1 Planctomycetota bacterium | reverse complement strand
CACCTTCACGCTCTCATGACGAACCGTCATTTCGCCCAAGACGCCAATTGTAAGGTCACTCCCTCCTTGCTCTCTTGAGAGTTGGCTCATATCCGGGCTTGTTATAGAGTAATACAAACGCTTGGGTTGGGGCCTATTTCTTCGAGACGATATACTCCTGCGCAACGATCGCCAATCGCGGCTCGCCCCAAGGGTCTGGGACATCGAACTTGGAGTAGACAAAAACAAAGCGATCGGGCCCGGTAGCAACCAAACTGGGATTGTTACAACTCTTGGCTTCGTTCTGCGTCGGCCAAGGTTCGACGACCGTTACGTCGTTGCCCCACATCTGTCCCGTTCCGTCGGCGCAAAACATCAGGAAGACTCCGGGCCGACCATAGGCACGGACGGCGATCCCGTTTTCGAGTACCAGTCCTGGCATGATCCCCGAGCTACAGGGCCGGAGCGCCACCGGTTCCGACCAGGTCTTTTGATCGATCGACCGGCGGAGGAACATTGGGCCCCCGCCGGTATAGAGGCCCCGCGTTCGGTAGATGGCCACCCAGGATCCGTCGGCCCAGCGTGGTTCGAGATGAGCCCGCCAATTAGGGAACCACGGACCACTGCGAAAGGCAGGTATGCTCGCACAAAACTTCCACGTTCGACCGCGGTCCACGCTTCGCCAAACATAGTTCAGCGAATCGGGGTTAATGGTTCCATCGTCCTGCAGATCGGCAATCGGCCGGACTTCGGACTTAGCATCCAACGTTGTCAACAGCGTACCGTCGCGTAGCTGAACGGCGGAAATACCCCCTAACGCTACCAATCGCCACGCCGTACGCCGCCGGTCCCCTACGGTAGTGTCTACCTGCTGCCCCGCGAGGAGCGTATCTGGGTCCCAATACGATCGTTCTTCTGTCCATGTCTTTGCGCCTGGCTTACGGCTAAATATCGGCATCGACTGTTGGTCGGTTGGAATGTCACCTAAACGGAAGTAGCTTGCCACTTTTTGTTTGCTCGCATCCGACCCATACCGTATGCTCGAAGCAACTACAAACGGCTTGCTATCCGGATCATCGAGCTCAATCGTTCGCGTTCCAAACCGAATCTCTTCTCCATCAGACAAACGCAAAGCTTGTTCGCTAATCGGACGTTCCTGTGTGGAACTGCGCATACCTTGTACGCGATCGTAACACGCGAAATGCCGCCAGTTGTGTCCGCCGTCTGCGGAAACATAGTTGAGCCATTCATGGGGCAGGGGGTACCTCGGATCCTCGCCCCCCACGTAGACACGAACCAGGAGTTGTCCGTCGCGAAGTCGGCTGACGCTAGGCCACATATAGTGTCCGAAACGCTCGAAGCCGATCCGGGCCACACTTTCTGCGTGATCCTCCACACTTCCTTCCGGACCGAACATCACAACATGAGGTGTGCCGACCTGTACATTCACTCCCACATCGGGGGCCTGGTGCGGAAGGACGATTCCCTTTAAGTAGCGCTCGGCGATCAGCTTGTGGACGGGAGTGAATGCCATGCTGCGTGCTTCAGGCGACGAGTTGTCCGGCGTGAGATCGACGATCCCCTGTTCCTTCCCCCACTGCAATACCCGTTCTTCGGCGACAGGTTCCGTTTGATGAGGGCGATAGTTCAAGTAGTCGGCCAAGGTTGCCCCATAGTCGCCTGCTTGAACGTGCCCGTTGCAGGCAAGTGCGAGCACGAAAAAGATTCGCGTGTTGAATTGCATCGTCAGTCCTTAATTGGCACATGCCCCGAGCAATTCCGACGGGTGAGGGCACTCGGATTGCCCCTGCGAGAACTGCCCAGACGCTGTCGTTGCCACGCCGACGCATGGTCCATTCCAAATAGTGTCTTCGTGTGATCGATACCGCTCGCCGCAAACCGTAGTCTACCCGAACTCAGATACATGCCAAAATGGCCCCGATTCCTTTGGTTTCCCCCTGAGGTTATCGCTCCTTGACGCAGCGGAAGCCGACGTGATTACTGGCGGTGCGAACTTCCCCTTTGCCCCGTGTGCCGACCATATACCGCGTACAGTATTGATCGCTACACAAGAACGATCCGCCCCGATGGACTCGTTTTTTTTCCGTCGGTTCGGCTGGGTCGAACGGTGACTCCGGACCTTGCGGATTTCGAGCTACGTCTCCGAACGCTACCAGCGTTGCGTAATAGTCGGGCCGATACCAATCGCTGGTCCATTCCCAGACATTTCCTGCGACATCATAGAGCCCATATCCATTGGGCGGGAATTGCGCAGTAGGGGCGATACCCCGGAAGCCGTCTTCTCCCGTGTCGGCTTCTTTCACGGGGAATTTTCCCTGGTATATATTGGCCTGAAATTTCCCGTCCATCAGCAGCGAGTTGCCCCAGGCGTACAAGTTTCCCGTCAGGCCACCTCTTGCCGCGAATTCCCATTCTGCTTCGGTCGGTAGTCGCTTGCCACACCACTTGGCATAGGCCACGGCGTCTTCATAGGCAATGTGAACGACCGGATAGGTTTCGCGTCCGTCGAGGTTACTCTCGGGTCCAGTGGGGTGTCGCCAGTCGGCGCCGTGAACGTAACTCCACCACTGAAAATAATCATCTAACGGCACCGAATCCGGTGTTGGAGTAAACACAGTGGATCCTGCCACCAGTTTTTCTGGTGGCACTGTGGGGAACTCGGCTTGCGTCGGTGTTTGTTCCGCCACAGTGACATAGCCCGTCGCAGCGACGAACAGTTCAAACTGTGCGTTGGTGACTTCCGTTGCGTCCATCCAAAACCCGTCGACATAGACGCGGTGGATCGGCTGTGCGTCACTAGCAACACCTGGCAGGGAGCACAAAGATTCACACGTCGAACTGCTACCCATAGAGAACTCACCTCCTGGAATCCACACCATTCCCTCGGGGGAAGATTCGAGGACCGGCGTTGCGTTAGGGATCGTCGGTGCGAACGGCGACTCAACCAACTGTGTCTTTTCTGTCTCGGTTTTCCGCACGTCGGGCGACGAAACAGAGGGTCGTCGCATGGCAAAATACGTGAAACTGAACAATAGGATCGTGGCCAATAGCGCGAGCCAGCCAAACGAATTGATACCAGCGAATCGAGCAGGTTTGGGTTCGCGACGACGTTGTCGTTGACGTTGACTCATGGAAATCCGAATGGGTGTGGGGACGCAACGATTGAAGATGAGTTAGTCGATTCCATTCCATGTTTCGATTCTTACCGTCCGTGTTTCGATCAATTCGGATCAGGGCGTCAGAAATCGAATGGGCCACGGCAATTGTAACGCCGCATTGAAGTTGCCTATTGTATGACCAAAGTGCCACCTCATTTAATAGCGTCTCAATTCGAGATGCTTCACAAAGGCGATTGACGTTGTTGTAGGATTTCTACGAGAACATTGCAACTGGTCGCCGTGGAAAGGCTGGGTTCATTCAGCTTGGACGCGGCACCAAGACAAGAACGCTGGATGCTGGGTAACGGAGACTCGGATGGAGTCGTACCGGTTTTCCGTGCGCGACTTGCGAACGTTTCCAGGGAGTCGTTCGCGCTCCAGGATCATGAGAGGGTTGTCGCGTGCGAACGAATTCGCGTGGGGGCAAAACGGGTGTTGAACCGATCGAATGAAAAATTTTGTTCATGGCGATCCGGCCGTCGTTCCGATAGGAGACCTGCTCAATTACGCGCACTTATCGCCTCATTTATTGGCGGCAAATCTCGCTCGCCGTATCAGGACCGGACCCATGAGTGGTGCTCATCGACGTTGGTTAACGTCCGACCGTTCCCTACCGTGTGATATCGTGCACTTTGCTGGCATGGTACCGCTGACACGAGCCGAAATGTCGATCGACTTATCCGGTGTCGCGCTGCAAAGGTCGTCTACGGTCACCAGGATCTCCTGGGCAGCTGTGTTTCTTAAGGCCTACGGTTGCGTTTCCAATCGGAACCCCTTGCTGAGGCAATGCTACATGCGGTGGCCTTTGCCGCACGTTTATCAGCATGACGAAAGTGTCGCCATGCTGACGATCCAGCGCGAGTACGCTGGCAAGCCACGACTCTGCTGGGGGCGATGGATCGATCCGGGGAAAATGTCGTTGGCTGATATCCAGCAAAGGCTCGACCATTACCAACACGAACCGGTCGATAAAGTGTTTAGTAAACAGTTACGAATGAGCAACTACCCGCGCTTTTTCCGACGCATGGTTTGGTGGACTACACTCAACGTCTTTGGGTGTACTCGGGCCCGGCAGGTCGGTACCTTCTCGATTTCGTCACTTGCCGGACAGGATGTCAACAACCGTGACCATCCGACAATTTGCACAACCAGCCTGAGCTATGGTGCTCTCGATCGATTTGGCCATTCTTTGGTTACGCTCGTCTACGACCATCGACTCATGGACGGAATGCAAGCAGCGGAATCGCTTCAGCAGTTGAGAGCATGCCTGCAAAGGGAGATATTTGAGGAGCTATCCCAATACCGCCGGACTGTCGCGGCCTAGTGCTTTCGGCGACCGCTAATTTCTTGCCTACCGCGGTTAAGAATTCAAGGGTGCGACGGATGGTATAAGGGGTACCTATCGTGCCGGTAGGACGAACCCCCAATAGCCTGAAGCCCAATACGTGGGTATCCCTTTGGTGCGCTGGGTCAACATTCGTGTTCCCGAGAACTTTCCTCCCTGGGTCATCATGTGGGCCATGGCGTTGACGGTGTACATCGGATGCAAGTTCCTTACGTGGATCTTTGTTCGAACATCTGGGGTTTCCCTACAGAGGCATCTTGGCTACCTCTGGGCTTGGCCGGGCATGGATGCGGCTGCGTTCATTGAGGACCGCTCAAAACCGGCAAGTCCACGGCCGCTGGAATGGCTGTTGGCTTGGTGCAACCTAGGGATCGGGTTGACATGCCTATCATTCGCGACGAGAGGTATCGCCACCGCGAATACTTATTGGATGGGCTGGCTGGGGATGGTTGGCATTGTGTTCGTACTCCATTTCGGCGCCTTTCACCTGCTATCATGCGGTTGGCGGAGCCATGGGGTTAACGCCAGGCCGCTGATGGATTGGCCAATTCTATCGGTTAGCCTCAACGAATTCTGGGGCCGCCGGTGGAACACCGCATTCCGCGACCTAACGTATCGGTTTTGGTTTCGGCCAATGTCTGCCCGCGTCGGTCCACGCGTTTCCATGATGATTGGCTTCGTCCTCAGTGGACTCATTCACGATGTCGTAATATCAGTACCAGCCAATGGCGGATACGGTATGCCGACCGTTTTTTTCCTATTGCAGGCTCTTGGTGTGCTGTTCGAACGTAGCGGCTTTGCTCGAAGACTTGGACTAATGAGGGGTTGGCGGGGTTGGTCGTTCGCTGCTTTCTGGCTAATCACGCCGATATCAATGTTATTTCACAGACATTTTATCGAACGGGTCATCGTTCCATTTTTAAGCAGCATCGGTCAGTTCGTGGAAAGGGGTGTCTAGATGTCACGTGAGATTTTGGCGTCCTTGATCTTTCTTGCCGGAATTTGTCAACTTAGCGTCCTAATCGCATCAGCGTTAGTACCGATCCGATTGAATTGGCGGGAGGAATTTCGTTCCTTGTCCAATCTGCATCGGCAGTTGTATTGGGTGTATGGTGGATATGTCGTACTGTCGATCGTTGCGTTAGCACTGATCAGCCTCTTGAATAGCGTTGAGTTAGCCAGTGGGAGTCGTCTGGCCCGCAGCGTATGCACGTACGCGGCGGCATTTTGGGGGATTCGACTTGCATTGCAGGGAGTGTTTGACGTGAAGCAGCACTTGACGACCTGGTGGCTCCGAGCCGGCTACTACGGTCTTTCGGTGATATTCACACTTTTGACCTGTATCTTCGCGTGCGCGGCAGTTTGGCAACTGAGTTCGCCAATCCATCAGTGAGCCCTTGTATACGAATGTGAACAACTGTATAATAGGGACCGCGACCCATGGCCGTCCGGAAAACAAGCGGATATGGATGGATGTGTAGGGCGCGATTAGGCTTTCGGGTGACAATATAGTGAGCAACCTGACTGAGTCAGGCGGCTCGATATGAGGTAAACCGATGTGGCGAAATTCTTCATGGGATTTGGCCACATCGGTTTTTTTTTGGGCAAGCGTTCTGGGCGAACAACCTACGAAGGTCGAGTACCACAATCGTAAGAATCGGTCATACAATCCCTGGAACAGCGCGTTATGCCGATTTTCAATTGTCACCAGAATAGACAGTCGAGTCAAACAGTCGATCGATATGCGATTGGGAGTGCGGTTGTTCAAGATTGAGTCGGTCTTTGCGATTGGTCCTGCTGCGAAAGCCGGATCGGCAAAAAAGGAGGTGATTTATGAGATTGATTCGACCCCTTTTTATTTGCCTCTTCAGAAGAATTCATGGGTAAATTTCCTTTCGGGTAGTGCTCCGAGGTTGTGATACAGGG
>JAQCHP010000209.1 GCA_027619595.1 Planctomycetota bacterium | reverse complement strand
GGACTTACCTACGTAGCACGAACGCAATCGATTTGACCCGTTTTACCCACGGATTCATCGGAAGAGCCAACTTTTCTATGACGGGAGCCACTTGCTGCTGCGAAAATCGCTTGTGAATGTGCTGCGGGCAGTTCACGTCCCATGCTTCAATCTCGAACAATATGGCCCGTTCGACCTTGCCCGGGTAAGTTGAGTCACGCAGCATGTCGAGCAGCGTCGGATCGCCTTCCACGATACGAGCTTTTCCCCAGAGCTTAATACGCCGGCTGTGGACATAGTCGATCAGGAAGATGAACGCCTTCGGATTCTCCGACAAATTGCCGAGCGTGATGTACTGGCGATTGCCTCCGAAGTCGGCGAAGCCAAGAGTCTTCTCGTCGACCTTTTTGAGGAAGCCAGGCGAACCGCCTCGGTACTGGATGTAAGGCTGACCCTCAGCGTTCGCAGTCCCCAGGTAGAACATATCCAGATCGGCCAAAAAACCTTCCAGTTCTGGGGTCACTTTTGTTTCCCAGCTTCCGCCTGTTTCCATGCGGGCGTAGCTGGATCGAGAGCCTTTGTCGGTCTGGATTCCTTTGACGGCTGGAGTGAAGGCGATGTCACTAGAAAACTGGCGCATGGAAAGACTCCCCGACTGGTTGGTGTTCTGAGTTGGCTTCGCTGACGATCGTGCAAGCCATACTGGTGTCATTGGACGGTGGGTATTCCTGCGTCTTCCGAAGGTCGTGGCCCCGGAGCGGGCCAGTGAAATTTGCGTTCGCCGGTCTGGATCGCCACATCGTTGATGCTCGCCTCTCGCCGCTGCATGAGCCCCTCGTCGCCAAACTCCCAAAGTTCATTGCCATAAGCCCGGAACCATTGGCCGCGTACGTCGTGGTACTCGTACTGGAAGCGAACCGCGATTCGGTTGTCGGTAAAACTCCACAGTGACTTGGTCAGGCGATAGTCGAGTTCTCGTTCCCACTTGGCGATCAGGAACTCTCGAATCTGATCTCGCCCATGAAGAAACCGATCTCGATTTCTCCACTGGGAATCTTCTGAGTAGGCGAGGGACACTCGCTGAGGATCGCGACTATTCCACGCATCTTCAGCGGCTCGGACCTTGGCCGTCGCGGTCTCTAACGTAAATGGCGGCCGAATGACGTTCATAACAGATCCCTTTCAATCAGAGGTGGCCGTGGAAAACCGGATGCCTGGATCATGCCAGGCATCCGGGTGATTGAGAGTTACTTTAGTGGGTGGAGGACTGCGGGCGAGTTCGCCATTACCCTGGCAGTGTTGGGGATCATCCCGAAAGTCTGCTGCACCGTGTCGAGCAGTTCCTTCGTGCGGCCGGTAGCGATTTGCGGATTGACGGAATTGAGGCGTTGCATTGAACTTCTCCAGAGTTATTCAGGGACGTTTGAGTGTGCCGTGCCGAGCAACATACTCGGCACAGCTTTACCCGATTCAGAAAGCACAGACAGCTCTGTAGGCTGCGGTTGCAAATGTTCTTGCCGGGGCTACTTGGTAGGTTGCTTGCCGAGGAAATCACGGATCAGCGTAGCGATTTCCGCTCCGTCTTCTTCGAGGGCAAAATGCCCGGTATCGAGCAGATGAAACTCCAGGCTCTTCAGGTCACGCTTGTACGGAAGCGCACCCGCGGCAGGAAAGATCGGGTCGTTTTTACCCCAGACAATCAGCGTGGGGGGCTGGTGCTTGCGGAGATACGCCTGCCACTGTGGATACAACGGCGGGTTGCTGCCGTAGCTGAAAAAAAGAGCCAGTTGAATCTCCTGATTACCGGGGCGATCCAAGAGCGGTTGCACGTGCCCCCAGGTGTCGGGACTTATGGTTTCCACATTGCGGACGCCAGAAGTGTACTGCCACTTCGTCGCATCCACCGTTAACAGAGATCGCAGGCCGTCCCCCTTTTCTTTGCTTCGGTCCGCCCAGTACGCCTTGATCGGTTTCCAGAAATCGTTGTCGATCCCCTCGTCATACGCGTTGCCGTTTTGCACGATCAGCGATCGAACTCGTTCCGGGTGTTTCACGGCGAGACGAAACCCTACCGGAGCGCCGTAGTCCATCAGGTAGATCGAATACTTTGTCAGTCCGACCTTCTCGGTGAACTTCTCGATCACCTTCGCCAGGTTGTCGAAGGTGTAGTCGAATTCGCCGACCGAGGGAGCCGAACTATTGCCGAAGCCAGGGTAATCCGGGGCGACGACGTGATACTTCTCCGCCAACACCGGAATCAGATTCCGAAACATGTGGGATGAAGTCGGAAAGCCGTGCAGCAGCAGCACGGTCGGTGCATCCTTGGGACCGGCCTCGCGGTAGAAGATATCGAGGTTGTCGATCTTGATCGTGCGGTGCAACACTTTCGTCGTTGATGATTGGGGCTCATCGGCTGTGACCGACACGCCATACGCAATGATCGTGGTAAGGGTCATCGCGACAACGGAGTTGTGGAAAAGGTTCATGGATTCAATCTCCCGGGGTAAAGTTTGTTATTGAATGAAACGCCGCTCAGCAAACGGAGCGTTGTAGATGCTTAGCGAGTCTCATCGCATCCGGGGATCGTCGCACAGACGTCATGGTGATCGACAAGCGGTTCGGCCTTCGGGAAATCAATGTCGGTCCCGGCAACGTGGTTGAAGTAGTTGGTGAAGATGTTCAGCGCGACATTGGCCACCACTTCGGCAATCGCCGCATCGTCAAGACCCGCGATGCGAGCATCCGCAAGGTCCGCGTCACTCAATCGTCCCTGCTTTCCCAACACCGCACGAGCGAATTGAACAATCGCTGCGGACTTCGGTTCGACGGATGTCCCACGTCGGCTATCCTGAATCTGATCCGCAGTGAGTCCGACCATCTTGCCGATTGTCGAATGTGCGGCGAGGCAATAGTCACAGCCGTTCGCCTGCCCCACAGCCAGCGCGATCCGCTCGCGATCTCTCGCGGACATCGCTCCTTTGCCCAACGCGCCGCTGAGCGAGAGATAACCGTCGAGGACCGCTGGAGCGTTGGCCATCGCTCGGGTCATATTGGGAACCAATCCTAGTTTGCCCATCACGGCATCGAGCAGCTCCTTGGCTTTTCCGGTAGCGGATTCAGGAGCGATTTGGTGGATTCGTGACATGATCAAAACCCTTTCTTGAGATTCCGAGAACTTGGTTCGAGACCGCACGAACGATTCGCCGGCAACGAGCAAGTCAATCTCACTTTCTGTGCCATAGCCTCGAATATTTCATAAGTACATTCCAAATATGAACTTAGGACTTATGGTTACAGAGCGACGAGACAACGAAATCCCGTTGCAAGACGATATTGCGTTGCATATTGGCGAAATTTCGTCACAATTGGCTGGTCAGGTTTTCCTGCCCTCATTTGGAGACGAATTGACAGGCTATGCCCGATCTCAACCATTCCATGAACCTGGAGGCGCTACAAACGATCGCCACGATGGTGGCACAGCAACGCAGCATGACTGCCGTCCTCGAACTGATCGTCGAATCTCTCGTCAACAGTTCCGATCTTGCCTTGGCACGCATCTGGTTGATCAGGCCTGGGGACATTTGCCGCGAATGCCCGATGCTCGAAGATTGCCCCGATCACACGCGTTGCCTTCACCACGTTGCCACTGCCGCACGGCCTCGGAACCCGGAAAGTGGCAGCGAGTGGTATCGGACAGATGGCTTCTACAGTCGATTTCCACTTGGGGTCCGCAGGATTGGCGTTATTGGAGCAACTGGTAATTCATTGAAACTTTCGCAGGCAGCAAATGACCCGGAGTGGTTTGCGAGGAACGACTGGCTGCGTCGCGAGGGCGTCGTGTCCTTTCTGGGCCACCCGCTGAAATTCAGGGACGAGATCCTTGGCGTTCTGGCAGTATTTAGTCGGTCCGAGACCAGCGATCAGGAGTTTGCGTGGCTAAGAGTGTTTGCTGACAGCGCGGCAGTTGCCATTGCCAATGCGACAGCGTTTGAAGAAATCGAATCCCTCAGGAAGCGGCTCGAACAGGAAAACGAATACCTCCGTGAAGAAGTGCAGCAGGCGGCGGTGTTTGGCGACCTGCTCGGACAGGCTCCGGCGCTACAGGCGGTGACTCATCAGATCGAACTCGTCGCGCCAACCAACGCCGCTGTTTTGATCCTCGGCGAGAGTGGCACGGGAAAAGAAGTCGTCGCCCGTGAGATACACCGTCACAGCCGTCGAGCCGATTTGCCATTGATCAAAGTCAACTGCGCTGCAATCCCCCGAGAACTCTACGAAAGTGAATTCTTCGGGCACGCCAAAGGTGCATTTACGGGTGCGTTTCGGGATCGTGCCGGGCGATTCGAACTGGCCGACGGAGGCACATTATTCCTGGACGAGATCGGCGAGATCCCGCTGGACCTGCAGGCCAAGCTGCTGCGAGTTCTTCAGGAGGGCGAAATTGAACGGATCGGAGAAGAACGAACTCGAAAGATCGACGTGCGTATCATTGCGGCGACCAATCGTAACCTGCGCGCAGAAACGGAAGCGGGGCGCTTTCGACAGGATTTGTTTTATCGCTTGAGCGTGTTTCCGATGGAACTGCCACCTTTGCGAAAACGCGTCGAAGACATCCCCATGCTGGCCGAGCACTTTCTCACTCGGCTTGCTCGACAATTGGGTCGCCCGCGGCCGCGACTGACACTGGCGAACGTCCAGCAGCTTCAGCGCTACCAATGGCCCGGAAACGTTCGCGAACTTCAGCATACTTTGGAACGAGCGTGCATCGTTGCCGCTGACGGACCCCTTCGATTCGACTTTCCAACGACGTCTTCGCGGCAGCAATCCGAGCGTTCAGAGTCCTCGACACCTCAACGCATCTTGACCGACGAAGAGCTGCGAGCGTTCGAAGCGGACAACATCCGAGCTGCACTGTTGAAATGCCACGGTAAGGTCTACGGGGCAAACGGGGCAGCGGCGTTGCTGGGACTGAAACCGACAACGCTCAATTCACGAATCAAAGCCCTCGGCATCAAGGAAACGTGAATCCTCGTCGAGGCTTGCTCAACGGATTTTCAACCTCAAGCTGATTCCGTTTCGCTCAATGCTCTGTGACTCGTAATTCCGAATCCGAACGAGAACCCACAAGACAACCGTTCATCGCGAATTCGAGCTGGCAACATAGAAATTCAAGTTGCCTTGCCTCGCTTGCCGCAAAACCCTACAAGAGAAGGGGGGGCGTGAAATTTCCTCGAACTACTGCTGTAGCTTCGCGGGCTGTTCTGCAGAGGTGGGCGTTTCGAAGGCAAAGGTCATCTGGTCTCACCAGAGTCAAACTCGATGGAGGCCCACAAGAAAGAGAGTAGTGAGTAGAAAGTAGACGAAGAGAAAAGCTGAACCGTGATGTAAGCTTCTTGTCCCTGGAAAATCTCCAGTGCTCGAATCCTTCTACTCTCTACTTTCTCTTGTCTACTCTCTATTTTCGGCTCCGCCGAAAATGGAGGATAGGGGACTTGAACCCCTGACCTCTTGCATGCCATGCAAGCGCTCTCCCAACTGAGCTAATCCCCCGGGACCAATAGGGCGCCGGTCGGGTCAGCCGAGAGGACCAACCGACCGGTAACAAATTGGGGACCGGTATGCTACCTTTTGGCATGCCACCTGTCAACGACGACAATCGCCCCCTTACGCCCGACAACAAGTCGCCGCTGGGGGAATCGGTACCTGCGCCGCAAAATCGACCTCAGTATTGGCTGGCCACGGTCAAACTGCTACTCCCGGTGCTGATTTTGGGATATCTCGTGCGGCATATCTCGCTGTCGCACCCAGAGGCCATGCGAGAACTCTGGTATCGACCCAAGTCAACACCTGGACTGCTAACGGCAACTGCCATCATTCTGTTCGCCGTCATGATCTCCTTCGTCCGTTGGTACGTGTTGGTCTCGGCGCTGAAACTCCCTTTCCCGATCACAAGCGCCATTCGACTCGGCTTCATTGGCTACTTCATGAACTTCGTCTCGGCGGGGGGCGTTGGTGGGGATGTATTCAAGGCAGCACTGATGGTACGTGAAATCAAGTCACGTCGATCCGCCGCACTCGCCACAATTTTCTTGGACCGATTCCTTGGACTGTACGCGCTCGGACTGCTCGCCTGTATCGTAACGCTCGCACCTGGCACCCACTCCCGCGGCGAACTCGGTCGCTTCGTCCGCATGTTACCGCTCGTCACAGCACTGCTGACGCTCGGTGGATTTGCGGGCTTGATCGCTTTAGGGAGCGACAATTGGCTCTCCCGAGCTATTCGCCGCATTCCCTGGGCCAGTTCCATCATCCACGACCTCCTGGTAACTGCGCACGCGTACCGTTCCAAAAAGTTTGCGTGCTTGATCGCGCTCTGCCTGAGTCTCCTGGTCCATTTCTTGTCGGCAACCGGGCACTATGTTTTGGCACAAAGTTTTGGCACAAAGCTTATTGGCTCCGCCTAGCCCGACGTATGCCGAACA
>JAQCHP010000208.1 GCA_027619595.1 Planctomycetota bacterium | reverse complement strand
GCACTTCATGATGAGTACTTGCAAAATCTTGCAGACCATGACACTGCGTGTGACCTCAAGTATTACTGGGAATAAAGCGATTCATGTGCCGCCCTCCGGGCTTTTAAAATTCGCCCCGACTGAGTGTTTGCGATGAGGATTTCGCTTTTCTCACTTTACCAATCTGGCTCAGGCCCGATCTTTTCGTACGCTAAATAAATCAGCTACGGCGTTGCCAGTAGCGACTCAGACTCCAGATCGGTAAGTGCGATTGTGTTCGACGTGTCGACTCCTACGTCATCCTCTCTGCAGTTGGTCGCCACTACCGCCTATGGCTTGGAAGCGGTTGTCGCGCGAGAACTCCAAATACTTGGCTATTCCGCGAAAATCGGGGCGCCAGGCTGGGTTCACTATGCGGGCAACCTCTTCGATCTAAGTCGTACCAATCTCTGGTTACGCTCCGCCGATCGGATCCTGCTTCAGCTCTGTGAATTCCCCTGTCCCGACGTCGAAGCCCTGTTTGACGCCGTGCGCGCTGTTCCTTGGGAGGAATGGCTGAGCGGCAATTCCCGGATCTTCGTGTCGGCACGTTCTCACAAATCGCAGCTCTCCAACATAGCGGCCTGTCAGACCACGGTGACCCAAGCCATTGCAGAACGGTTGCGGAAGGCGAACAGCCTGGCAACTTTGTCCCCAACCGGCGCCGAATACGGTGTACGTCTCGTGCTCAGGGACGGACAGGCGACCCTCGCGCTCGATTCCAGTGGCCCCGGGCTGCAGCATCGGGGCTATCGCGACCCCGACCGACCCGCGCACGTGAAAGAGACCTTAGCCGCCGCGATGATCATGTTGAGTTTTTGGCAACCCGATCGCCCATTCATGGATCCGTTTTGCCAAAGTGGAACCGTGTTGATTGAAGCGAGCTGGATCGCACAGAATATCGCGCCCGGTTCGCTTCGTCAGTTTGCCGCAGAAAATTGGGAGCGCATGGATCCACAACTGTGGGCAGAAGCACGGGCAGAAGCACTTCAACGGCGCGCAAAGGGTCATTCGCTCGAGATCCTTGGTTTCGATAACTCCAGCCGATCTCTGCAAGAAGTTCGCACGAGCGCGAAAATTGCCGGCGTCTCGGCTAGTCTCAACCTGCAACAGCTTCCGTTCTCGCAAGTGCACTCATCACACGAATTCGGCTGCGTGATCACGCGCATCCCGGAGTCGACAGCAACTCCCGATCAGGCTCATGAAAGAAGCGCTCATCGCCTACCGGCAGTCGCCGGCAGAAGCGCGCTTTCTTCACACGATTCCGTCGTGAATCAAATTCCTCAAGTGCTGCGTCGATTTCCTACCTGGTCCCACTTCCTCCTGTCAACACATCCTGAATTCGAGCGACTCGTCGAAAAGCCGGCCGATCGTCGTCGAAAACTCTATAACGACGCGACCTGCTGCACCTACTATCAATACCACGGCCCTCCACCCCAACGGCGCACGACGCGCCTTTTGGAAACCGACCACGTCGCAGATCAGACAAGCGTACCGCTGCCCGCCGCTTCGGATCGATCGGCGTCCAATGCAACAATACCGATGGAACCAGTCTTTGGCGGGTTGACCAGCAAAGCGGACGAACAAGCAACCATCTTTGCCAATCGACTTCACAAACTGGCGCGACATCTGCGACGCTGGCCACGGAATGGCATCACGTGTTACCGGCTTTACGAACGCGACATTCCAGAAATCCCCTTGGTCGTCGACCGATACGGAGATCATCTTCACATTGTCGAATTCGAACGGCCTCACGATCGAGATCGCGGTCAGCACGACGCTTGGCTCGACTTAATGGCCCAGACTGCCGCGGAGACGCTCGATATTCCGCCTCGTCATGTTTTCCTCAAACGGCGGGAACGTCAACGCGGCGATCAACAGCACGAGCGGCTCGGCCACCATGGCTTTGAAATTGAGGTCACCGAAGGGGGACTTCAATTCATCGTCAATCTCTCGGATTACACCGACACCGGCCTGTTCCTAGACCATCGTCAAACACGCGCCAAGGTGCGCGACGAATGTGCCGACAAGGATGTGCTCAACCTATTCTGCTACACCGGATCGTTCACCGTGTATGCGGCAGCCGGGGGCGCCCAGCGGACAGTTAGCGTAGACAAATCGCAACACTATCTCGATTGGTGCCAACGCAACCTAGCCCTCAACGGGCTCGGCGGCCCCCACCATGTCACAATTTCCGCCGACGTCATGACGTACCTTACCTCGCTCCCCGAAAGGCCGACCTTTGACTTAGCCATCGTCGACCCTCCCACGTTTTCGAACAGCAAGGGCTATGTCGAAGATTGGATTGTGCAACGGGACCACGTGCGATTACTGGAAGAGGTATTACTTCGCGTCCGGTCGCCCGGCTGTGTCTACTTTTCGACCAACTTCCGCACGTTCCGCTGGGAACTCCCCGACTCCCCCGAACGTACTGTGCGTGAGATCAGCAAACAAACGGTCCCACCCGATTTTCGCAATGAACGGATCCATCGCTGTTGGAAGATTTCGAAGTAGGCTTCTTTGCCGCAAGGCAGGGGACGCGGCAGGACGGATCTGCCGGGCCCCCTCACCAGTTATTGGGTCCATGCCAATAATCCGGCCCCGGCAACCATAAGAACTCTTTTACCCACTGTGCGTAGTCTGTGGAAGGTTCCCGCAGCGGGTTAAATTGGTATGTATGCATGTTCGTCCGGCGGGAATCTGGCACTTTACGCACTTTTCTTCTGGCATTTAGTTCGCGGAGCCGTAGCGTTATGATTTCAGAAAACCTAACTCCCGATGACGAATCGACTTCGTCGCCGTCGGAACCCAGTGATCTGCCGGCCGCACCGTCGAAGGAGCGCGTCCGAGGTCCGCGGGTCTTTGGCAAATGGGCGTGGACGTGCTGGCTCCCCTTTCTGGTTTATTATTGCAGCATTCAAAGCGCGTCGTACTTGGACTATGTGCGTGAGCACGCCCTAGTGAAGGGCCACGCCCCAGGCCACGAAGAGACTCACTTTGGCGAGTTCCCTGAAGACAAGGAAGAGCCACAAACGTATCCCGAAGAGGCAAACCATTGGTTCCCCATCCACAGTTCGTGGTACCCACAAATTTACGTAATTGGCATTGGTCTGACGCTCATTACGATGGTCATGGCCATTCCTGGCTATCGGATTCCGCCGTTTCGCATTAGTTGGTTGTCAATTGTGCTGGGGATCCTGGGCATCGTCATCTGGATTGGACTGTTTGTGCTCGACCGCGACTATATCGGGTTAGGTGCCAAGTTCGGCGGACTGGGCGAGCGCGAGGCCTTCAATCCCTTTGAAAAGCTCAAAGACAATCCGACTTGGATGTATCAATTCCTGGCGATACGTTTCTTAGGATTGGTATTTGTCGTTCCCATCGTCGAAGAATTCTTTTTGCGTGCGTTCCTGCTGCGCTACCTGGACGACCCCGATTGGGATGAAATCCCGCTCGGGGTGGCGATCACCCCGATTGGGTTTTGGGGTATTTTGGCCTATGGCC
This sequence comes from Planctomycetota bacterium, assembly GCA_027619595.1. Classification (GTDB taxonomy): domain Bacteria; phylum Planctomycetota; class Planctomycetia; order Pirellulales; family Pirellulaceae; genus JAQCHP01. Next base: position 2,950 of record JAQCHP010000208.1, on the reverse strand, counting down.
CCTTAACGCACCCCGCGGAATTCCTGGCCGCAGCGGTCTGGTTTGGCATGGTCCAGTGGGTCTACTTACGGACCAAGAATGTTTGGGACTGTGTAGTGATCCATGCTATCACCAACCTCCTGCTAGGGCTGTATGTCCTTAAGTACAGCGCATGGGAGCTGTGGTAATAGGTTGGTGACCACACTAATTCTCGACTGCAGGTTCTAGCTCGAGCGAAGGTTCCGGATCCGCCAAAGGTTCGGGCTCGCCGAGCAAATCATCGACCACCTCCTTAAGCTCTTGGGAAATCGTAATTTCAAAAGGTTCGTCCGCGACGTCGGCTTTATCGACGATTTCCCGGCAGCCGGCAATAAATTGTCGAAGTTCCTCATCGGTAAGCTGCTCCTTGAGCCTCTTCGCCCCTTTACCGTCGTCGACGAATAGGAACGATTGCACTGGCTCAAGTTGCTCTATGGTAATCGCTTTATCATACAGACCGTGTAATACCCTTTGCAGCACACGCGTTGCATCCTGTTTCTCCTCATTACTCAACCCGGACGGCTGGACATACTTGACGTCAGCGGCAGAGACCATTCCGGCCGCAAACAACGGCGATTTGCTGATACTGTCGAGTGCTTTCTGCAAGTCGTTCATGTTGACTCGATCCTGCTCAGCTGCCGTCACGAGCCGATCGACCTGCACCATAATGGCATCCTTTTCTTCCTGCGGAAGTTCCGCGTCATTCAGTGCCTGTTGTGCGAATGTGCGAGCCAAGGGTGCGGCGAGCCGCACACCATTTCGGTATATATACCAGCCTCCCACAACACAACCGACAATGGTCACGGCAAGCACTCCCAGGCAACCGACGCCCGCAATTTTCCAACATCCCCAACTGCTACGCTCCCTTTGAGCATCGCCGTCCATGGGCATAACGTCCATCGGTTCGCCGCCGGCATTGGAAACATTCATGCTTGCACTCCCTAGCATCGTGAGCCTTGAAAACAAACGTACCCAGACTTCATGTTGTATCGTGCCCGTGCCAATTCCACAACACCCGCAGCTCAGGCAACCGACTCGGCTCGCTACAGGCTGCGGTGATCTTGTGCTAAATTGATAAGGCACGCCCAATGTTGCCTCAGTGGAATGACAAGTTTTGTTTGGCATGTCACCCGTTGTGTACTGTGCATTGAATTCGGTTGATTCGCCTTGAGGAGACGATACCCATGACGGTTGAATTTGTCTGTCCCGGTTGTTCGCAACGGTTGCGTGTGCCAGACGATCGAGCGGGGACGCGTGCACGCTGTCCCAAGTGCCAAGGTATCGTTGAGATTCCGCGAAACGAAGCGCCGGTCGACGTGCTCGCCATCGCGTCCGGGGACCGCACAGCCGACGTGATCGATTTGGAGATTTTTGGCCAAGAAATGCAATACGTCGAAATCACGCTGGATCCGGGTGAGATGGTCATCGCGGAAGCGGGCGGAATGATGTACATGTCTCCTGGCATCAAGATGGAGACCGTGTTTGGCGACCCTTCACGTCAATCCACCGGCATCATGGGAAAGCTCAAGGCGGCTGGTAAACGTTTGTTGACCGGCGAGTCACTGTTTATGACCACCTTCCAAAACACAGCGACCCAAAGGTTAGCCGTGGCATTCGCGGCGCCATATCCTGGAAAACTACTCACCATGCACTTGGATGAGTTAGGGGGCGAAATCATCTGTCAAAAGGACTCCTTCTTGTGTGCCGCGCGCGGCGTGGAGATCGGCATCGCCTTCCAGCGCAAGATCTTGACCGGATTGTTTGGCGGCGAAGGATTTATCATGCAGCGAATCACCGGGGATGGAATTGCCGTCGTCCACGCTGGGGGAACATTGCTCCACCGAACGTTGGCACCGGGCGAAACGCTGCAGGTCGATACGGGCTGCCTTGTAGCACTCACACCGTCCGTAAACTACGATATACAGATGGTGAAGGGGTTCAAGAATGTGATCTTCGGCGGCGAGGGACTTTTCCTTGCGACCCTCACCGGCCCCGGCCAGGTTTGGCTGCAGTCCCTACCCTTCGCGCGCCTCGCGGGACGCGTACTTGCCAACGCCTCACCTTCCAGCTTGGGCCGAAAAGACGAAGGATCTTTGCTCGGGGGACTCGGCAATATGTTCATGGGCGATAACGAATAGTCGAAAACACCATGAACGACGGCCAACAACAATCGACGGTCAACCCCTACGTACCCCTTGGGCATGCGGTGGATCGTCAGACGAAGTACGTCAAACTGCAACTAAGTCAGTTGGCTGCTCGTGAACTTGCAAGATTGATGCTCCCTAACGTCCCAGCGTTTCTCTTCGTTTTAGCCGCACGTTGCTTGAGACAGCCTGTCTGTACTCAATATGGCCACGCTCCGCTCGAATGGATCCCCACCGAAGTTGACGATTTCCACTCTCTCGCCGCCCAGTCGCTCCGTGTTCGACAAACCGAGCTAGGGAACTTTGGATTTCAACCGATATTTTCCTATCGAGTTCCCGGCGTCGGAAATTGGGAGGGATGTGGCTGTGTCTGGACCGACGATGCGTGTCGTCGCTGGATCACATGGTCTTGGATGCGTACTGGGGAACGCACTCGTAGTTTCCTTACCGTGGGAACATGGCTTCAAGACAAAACGTTACTGGTAACCACCGATGCGTCGCGAGGTATTGAATCACCACCTCACATCAAGACACGCTTCCACTCACGACGCCCGCTGGCCACGCTCTTGGCCAGCCACCAAAATTGGCTGAGCCCCTTACCGCCTGCGGCCTTTCTGGACTGGCAATCTCATGAACTAGTCGACCTACTCAATGAGAACAAACGTCGCTGTTACGACTATTATCGTGCGCGTTCCATCTGGGTCCCCATGTCCCAAGCGGAAGTCGCTCGAATTTCATCCGTTCCAGTCAACCGAACCGACATAACGTAGTAGTCTATCGGTTCGCGG
>JAQCHP010000043.1 GCA_027619595.1 Planctomycetota bacterium | reverse complement strand
TGGCCGTGGTACTACCACCGGACCCCCGGCGGCCCGCCGATGGCCCGACGCTTTGGCTACAGACCTCTCCGGAATTCGCGATGAAACGGTTGCTCGTCGCCGGCGGTCCGTCGATGTACCAAGTGACCAAGGCCTTTCGCGCCGCCGAAATTGGGCCGCTGCACAATCCCGAATTTTCGCTGGTGGAATGGTACCGATTAGGGGACTCACTTGACCAAGCCATGCACCTGACAAGCCAACTGGCAGAGCACCTCTTGAACCGAGGACCGGCCGCATTGCATTCCTATCGGCAGCTCATGCGGCAATTCGCCGATGTCGACCCGTGGCAATGTGATACCGAATCCTTACGTAAGGCAGCGGTAGCGAAAGGAATTGAAATTCCTGCACAACACACCCCTGATATGCTGTTGGATCTGCTGATGACGGAATGCGTTGAACCGCATTTGGGATTCCAATCGCCGGCCATTGTATTCCACTACCCACCCGCACAAGCGGCGTTAGCGCAAGTGGTATTCGATCGCCAAGAACAGCCTGTGGCGGAAAGGTTCGAACTTTACGTGAATGGGATCGAATTGGCCAATGGTTATCACGAGCTTCTCGATGCCGACGAGTTCGTTCGCCGCATGCAACAAAACAATGCTGCTCGCCTGCAAGATGGTAAGCAGCCCTTACCTGAAGCCGATCGATTCTTGCACGCCATGCGTCAAGGCCTTCCGGCCTGTAGTGGTGTGGCGCTGGGATTCGATCGGCTCGTCATGGTCGCTACCGGCGCTACTCACATCCGCAACGTGATCGCATTTCCGATTGACCGCGCTTAAAGGTCATACCCTTCAGTGCAGTCCTGCTGCGTTAGGCGTATTGCGGTCAGGGGCCAGCCGAACGGCTTTTTCCGTTTAACCGTCAGTTCTACGGACGAATTCTGCGAATCGCGTGGCATGTTGATTCTTTGCGTCGGCAGGATATATTTCTTCGCGGAGCAGAAGCCATTCCTCCCAAGCGATGGGGGGAAAGAACGTGTCGCCGTCAAACGATCCGTCAACGAACGTAATGTACATACGCGTTACGTCTGGCAACGACTGATGGTAGATTTCTGCTCCCCCGATGACGAAAGCCCGTAGACCGCTGGGTACCAGCCGCAACGCCTCTTCCCAGCTGGATGCCAACAACGCGCCTTTGCCGTCGAAATTCGACTGACGTGTCACAACAATCGAAGTACGACCAGGCAAACATCGACCGATCGATTCGAACGTCTTGCGTCCCATGAGCAGCGCATGCCCCATCGTTAGGTCGCGAAACCGTCGCAAATCGCTCGGTAGGTGCCAGGGTAGCATGCCTGAACAGCCAATCAAACGATCTTGTGTCATCGCCACAATCAGAGTGACTTCAGGTCGGTCGCTCATGTCGATCGCTCATACTGCCACTTTGGCCTTGATGTGTGGATGCGGGTCGTAATTGGTTAATTGAAAATGCTCATAGCGAAAGTCGAATAGATTGCGTACACCTGAATCGATCAGCATCGTCGGCAAGGGTCGGGGTGCTCGAGTCAATTGAAGCCTAGCCTGCTCGACATGGTTTTGGTACAGATGTGCGTCGCCTAGCGTGTGAATGAACTCGCCTGGTTCGAAGTTGCATACTTGGGCAATCATTTGGGTAAGTAGTGCATACGACGCGATGTTAAAAGGGACGCCCAGGAACACGTCCGCACTGCGTTGATAGAGTTGGCACGAAAGGCGTTGGTTCGCCACGTAGAACTGGAACAATAAATGACACGGTGGGAGCGCCATATGCGGCAATTCGCCCACGTTCCAAGCGCTGACGATCATACGCCTTGAATCGGGTTCATTCCTCAGTTGAGACAGGACAGCCGCTAGCTGGTCGATGGTGGTTCCGTCGGTGGCTTGCCAACTTCGCCATTGTCGGCCGTAAACAGGCCCCAGTTCTCCTTGTTCATTGGCCCATTCGTCCCAAATTGTGACACCGTTCTCACGAAGGTAGGAGACGTTGGTTTGGCCTGAAATGAACCACAGCAATTCGTGAATGACCGACTTCACGTGTAACTTCTTGGTGGTCACCAGGGGAAATCCCTGCGACAGGTCAAACCGCATTTGATGCCCGAACACGCTAAGTGTCCCCGTCCCGGTGCGGTCGGACTTAGCGACCCCTTGTCGCAGAATATTATCGAGCAGATCAAGATACGCTTGCATATCTCCCTCATCGTCGAACCCGGTAGTCCACGCCCCTCATGCCGCGACCGAACTGCTAAACTGGACGGGAATCGTGTTTGGCCCGGGGGGGGCCGCACACGGTTACACTGGACTTACCCAAAGTTTGTCATGCGTGTGGCGGCCCATTGCCGAAGGATAAACCCAGCGGAAGGAAAAAACCGGCCGTGGGGGAATCCGGGGCGTTGGCGACCACACGCACCAGACTAGCGTTGACTCCTTTCCTGTCCATGTGGGGACTGACAAAAATGGCTGAATATTCAAAATTCCAGCAAAACGCAATTCGAAATTACTACGACAATCGGGAGTCTTTGGCTTGGCAGCGGGTCCAGGAACTGATCACGGAGCTGTACTTGAGTGAGGGAGCCAAGCGATCCAAGTATTGGAAATCCCTGGCCGGACACCTCAAGAAGCTTGGTGTGGCACAAACCACCATGATCACCTGATCGAGAAAGATGACCCAGCCCGCGTGGCGACCCTGTTGCAAAAAATGGAAAAGTAGGGGAAGTTCAAGCGCCTCCCGTGGAAGGACTTGGCGAGCGGGATTAGAGTTATCCCAGTCGGCACGAATCGTTGATTATCTAGATTACCGTTGTGAGGGGAGCTATGCCCGTCGTTAAATTCACCAAGGAAAAGAAGGAAATCCAGGTCCAACGGGGGTCCAATCTTCGTCAGGTGGCGTTGGCAGCGGGAGTCAACTTGTACCAAGGCCTCAACGGTTTCGGTGCGGGGGTGAACCAAATCGCCAACTGCCGGGGGCTTGGATTCTGCGGAAGCTGCCGAGTCTTGATTACGAAGGGGATTGAAAACACGAATTCGATGGGATTGGTCGAGAAAATCAAGTTCCGCGTGCCTGTACCTGACCCGTTGCCCAGTTTGGCCTTTATTGGCCACGAAGAAAACATGCGACTTGCGTGTAAAACACAGGTCCTGGGCGATTTGGAAGTGGAGACGGGACCCGAAGTCGATCTGTTCGGCGAAAACTTCTTTAGTTGAGCGTCAAACGGCGCACCCAATGAAGCAGATTCTCGCGATCATCAAACCGTTCCTCGCCGAAAAAGTACTGGACGCTTTGCGCCGTGCTCCCCTGGAGGCTCTTAGCGTACGCGAAGTTAAGGGCTTCGGGCGGCAAAAAAGCTATCTCGATGAATACGGCGAGAACGAATTCGCCTTGGCGTTTTTGCCTAAGGTCGAAATTTCTCTGTGGGTCGACGACGCGCGGGTCGACGAAATCGTGAAAATGGTTATCGACATCGCGCGCACTGGACGTATCGGTGACGGAAAAATCATGGTTCTGTCCATCGATTCGACCGTAGCACCGATTGATATGGGTACCGCGCAGACCGACACCGGTGCAGCCTAAGTTGCAATGGCTGCTTCACTGGATTCTCGGTCATTTGGACGCTGACCACGGGTTCTTCCATTCTCCCCAATTGGATAGATAGTCCCGAAAAGCAGGAACTTGCGGCGCTTGCGATTCCAGCCAGCCACGTGTTGACTCCACACGTTCGTGCTCTTGGCTCAACGTCAAATTCCCCGCCATCACCTGCCAGCGCAAGAAAAGGAAATAGGTGTCCAACACGTCGCACCGACAGTAACTGTTGATTTCGGCAAGTCGGCCTTGGTCGTACATGTCTTGCACCATAAATCCTTGGGTATCCATTTTCCCCGGTTTTCCTAAAAGTTTGGAGGCCAGGTTCAGGCCGCCGTGAAAGCGAGTAGCGCCGAAATTCGTCAATGCGTCTTGCAAGTCGACATGGGATTTTGTGTTGTATCGATTTCGCGGCAGTTCGAAACTGCGACCGGCGTCGGAAAACCAATCTTTAACGGTGATTCCAAAGCGAAATGCCGCCAATTCGAGCAAGGGGACGTCGAAGGACCGACCGTTAAAACTTACCAGTGTCGGATGTTGATAGTGGGCCCAGCCGCGCCAAAAAAGATCGGTGATCACGTGCGGCTGGAAGGCGGGATCGTCCAGCACCGCCAAGTCGATGAGCTGGCAGCGTTTGTCTACCTTGGCCACGACAACCGAAATCGGAAACTGGAATGTATACGGTATAAAGTCGGAATTTTTTTCCGCCATCAACTCATCGCGAAAGCGTCGAACCGCGGCCTCGGGCGATAGTCCTTCACTGGGGTATTTGACATTGGAAATCAAATTGCCGTCGGCCACACTTTCGACGTCGAAAATGAGAAACTCAACTTTTCGATCCGACATGCTGACACGTCCTGCGCGTTGAATAGGGAGTACCAAGGAGGCCACAGCTGGATATGCTAGCTTATTCTTGAGGGGATGCGAGGCGTGCAGTGCCGCCGCCGTCGATAACCGATTATTTTTCTTCCCGGTACGTTTTTCTTCGTCGCCGCAAGATGCGGCAATTTTCCATCAACCCAGGTTGTACTTTCGGCCGAAACAGAACGAAGAGTGGAGGCAACATCCGCCACCAGACGCAGCAAGCTCCGCCGATTGCAAACAATCTGGCTCTGAGAATCTTGCGAACGCATTGCGAGCCAAAAGGGACCTCGGCCTTGGTACGACTATCCATCGTCATTCCCGCAGTGACCACCAACGAAGCACTGGAATCATCATTGGTTTCCGTGCTGGAGAACCGCCCTACCGGTTGTGAAATCATTGTGCCCAACCGGGGGACCTACCGTGACCCTTACGATCTGACGGACGAGGTTTGTTTCGTCGAGTCGTCACCTTCCGCTAGTGTAGTCGCATGCATACATGCAGGGATCCGTGCCGCGCGAGGGTCAACCATTCATTTGCTGATGCCAGGAACATTGGCCGAACCCAATTGGTGCGAAGATGCCATCGACCGACTACAAAGTGACCTAAGCATTGCGAGCGTTTCGCCGCAACTCCAGGTGCGAACCGCCAAGCAAGCAGTGCTTGGGGTGACACTAGGAACCGGGGGCGGCAGAAAACTGATTCGGTCACGACAATCCCTTCGCACAGCAGAAGCCATCGGTTGGGGTCCCACGCTCATGGCCGGCTTCTATCGCCGATCGGCCCTTCAGGCGGTCGGAGGTTGGGATCTTAAACTTCATACTGCCGCTGACTGTGACCTTGCCGTGCGGTTGGCGGAACATGGATTCGGGTGCGAGTCGAGTCAGGCCAGAGTCGCCGCCGATGCTGCGGAACTCCCCGGCTCAGTCTATCGACGCGCAGCGGATGCCGAGCGGTGCTTCGGGCGCCACCGCAGGGGAGGCCACAGGGGGCTTTCGATCACCGCCCATGGAATATCCTGCGTTACGCGTTGGCTGCAACAGCTCCACCATCCTTGGACTTGGATTGCCGACGGTGCCGGTATGGCGTCGGTATGGTGCGGTTTGAGCGAGTTCCAAGACAGTTTGTCGCTGGCCAACACAACGGCAGTTGGATTGGACGTCGAAACAGGGACACGGGACGCTGTCGGCGACGAATCGGACGAGCATCTACTCCCCTACCCGCCCGCGACCAAGAAAAACTACGACCGCCGAAGATCAGCGTAGTTCCGGTCCGCCGCCTAGAACTGCAATTCGAGCAGGTCCTCGCCAACTTGTGTGGCGGGAAAAATCTGCTGCATACGCGGCAAGTCAACCGGATCGTCGCTGACATCCAAAGGATTGCAATGGACGAGCACTAACCGTCCAACTTGCGCCTTTTTCGCCACGGCAGCCACAGTCGACGCACAACTATGCCCCGTCATACGTGCCATCGCTTCTTGATCGTCACGGAAATAGCACTCATGGATCAACAGATCCACATGGCCTATTTCTTGGACATAACTTGCATCCACATCGGCTGTCGTATCGGTGACATAGGCCAACGATCCCGTCGAAAATTCGAGGCGAAATCCGACCGAACCGCCATGATGTCGTAACGGGAAGATCCTCGGTCGCCCAGGCAGCTTGGCGAGACTCTCGTCGGAAAAGGGCACCAACACACAGGGAGGTCGCACGGGGAACAGACCTGGGAACCATAAATGGCGTTCCACGATGGCTAGTTTTTCTGACTCGCCGTGGACGTGCACCACCAGACCAGGGTGGGAAGCCATCAGATCGAACAAGAATGTCAACCCCATCACATGATCCAGATGGGCATGCGACAACAACACATGCAGCTCTGGTTGGCAAACGTAGTCGGCCACACGGTAGAACGCCGATCCTGCATCCAATACCAAGCCAACTTCCGGCAACATCAAACACGCCGTGTGCCGCCGATCATTGGGACGATACCCACCCGACCCGAGCAGGACAACTTTCACGCAAACCTAGCCTTTCGCTTACTTCTTATCGAACAGTCTCAGCAATTGCTTTTGCACTTCCGATCGTACGGCGTCCTGGGCAGCACCTTGCAGGGCCTGAGTCCCCATTTGGGCGAGACCACGCTGGTCGACCAGCGGACGCCTTAGTGTACCGGTAACGGGGAGCTGAATTGAGGTCCCGGCAAGTGACTTCAACCATGGTTTCGACTCCACCCAGCCCGGCTGCACAGGTACTTCCACGACCAATTGTAGCGAATCGTCCATCGCTACCCAGCCGCGAGTTTTCATGACGACGTCACCAATTTGAATCGTGAATCCTTCGTGATAGACGCGACCGTCCCGTACCTGCCATTGGATGGTCTGCTCAGGCAAGTTCAGCTGGGTCGCGGTCCCTCCTCCCGCTTCTCCTCCGGAACGAGCCAGTTGACGGACAGTTTGGATTGCTGAAAGGACCTGTTGGCTAAGGGCGCCGGGCCCGACCTGCGCTTCGTGGATCACGAGTTGCCCGTCAACCGCCATTTCCGTCGTATGGTAGGCCGGGAGTCGAGCGGCGGCGACAGCAACCGAAAAAACGCCCTGCGATTCAGCCACGTCGGCCACCAGCGGCGCCAGATATTTCAAATAGCTGCGGCAAACTTCGGGGGTAAGACGCAGCCTGTCCAAGTGAGCCGGCGATTGCAACAGGACAGTCGGCTCTGTGGAACGCAAGTCGAGCACAGGGTGAACCGACAGCGATCCATCCCCCAACTGCGTTTCAATCGGATCGAATCGTACCAGACCGTCGGCGAGGTTTGCCTTGACATTTCCTGACCCAACCGCCAAGTCCAGGAATCTCGCTGCATCCCATCCAGCTTCAACCGCACCCCGCGCCGTCGAACTCCAATTCGACGTTTGCGGCGTTGGTAGCGATGCGGAAACTACATGCATCGGTGGTGACGCCGCATTCGAGTCCGCTTGCCAGGGCATCTCCAGAGAGAACTTGCCCGTGCGCGCACCACGAATCTCGGACAATCCCCACGCTCGTGTAATGTGCAATGGAACAAGTTGCTCTAATACGTATTGAGTTGTCCCGACGACCTTCAGTTGCTGTGTTTGCGGGCCCGACGCCGCGACTTCGGTCTTGGCGTTCATTTCTAACCCGGGCAATGCGGCGCGCAAATCATCGACGCGAAACGCGAAAGTCTCCGGATCGACCGAGCCGTTGGCAGCAATCCCCAACGGATTCGACGTCGTCGCACTTTTGCTGCTCGTGGTTGTATCCAACTTCCACCGCACACCGGTCGACTCGGTGTTCCAGACCAACTTACCGTCGAGCTGATCGCCCCAACTTGTAGGAATCGCAACGGGCGTGGCGAGACCACCCCAGCCCGCCAATCGCGCCAAGATCCCGCGAAACTGCATTTGCCCTTCGGTTGTCAACTGAGGGTTCCAGCGGACCGCGCCATCGCGTGCGCGCATGGCCAGGGTAGAACTCGTGGCGGCCAGATCCTCCCATTGAAAGGCAACGTGCGGAAGCCATTGCATGGCTCCTTGCAGCGTCGCCTGAATGCGGGGCTCTTGCCACTTCGCTGTGCCACTATGAATCTGGCAACGCTGCCAATCCAACGTACATTCCGAAAGTTTGAAACCAGATTCTGACTGTGCCAATTTTGTGCGGACGTGGGCTGCACCCGCGAATTCCATCGGTACATCCAGCCAAGCCTGAGAACGTTTCTGCCATCGCGATAAATCTCCTTGTGCGGTCAAATCCCAGGTTGAATTCAGCGATTGGCCCTTGTGTACCTCTAGCGGCTCGATTAGTTTCGCCACGATTCGGTCGCCCGCGTCGAGTTCCACTTGGCAGTCCAGTTCGGCCACGCGAAGTGCGCCCGCCGCTTCACTCCCCGCGCCACTGACGCTCAATCGCAACTGGCGTTCTTGCCACAAACGGCCCTTTTCCGAGCCGCATTGCAGCGACTGCAGGGTGACGCGTCCGTCGGTCTGCCAGGTTCGTGACCCACCGTCGGCAGCTACCATCGACATTTTGGCGTCCCCGGAAAACTGCCCTTCCAAGTACGGAAATTCCTGCGGAAGGAGTCCCTGAAAATGGTGCACTGTTTGGGCGAGATCTCCCTGGAATCTGGCTTGCATCGCCTGGGGCGAACCAGAACCATCCGCCAAGAGGAATGGCGTGCGACACGCCAGTTTCTGCACCCATGCCTGGCCATCGACACTCGCGGCGCTGACGTCGAGCGTCATCGGATCTTTCCACGCAAACGGAACGGAACCGTGCATGATCTGACCCGAACCGACGTGGACATGTAGCTGTATTTCGCGGGTGCGTTCACCTTGCGTCGAAAGACCACTGACAACGGCGAGTTGCAATGGTGCACCTTGCAGGTCGGTCCCCTGCAAGGCGGTTTGCAGGGCGGACAATTTGGCCCATTGCGCCAAGGGGATCTCTGCTTTTAGATCCAAGTCACCGGGGGCGGCCGCTGTCTGCAGTAGGTTGGGGAGCGAAAATTGTTGGCAGAGCACGATCCAAGGTGCTAGCGGAACCGAAAGCGTTGCCGTGGCATTCCCGGCCGACGAATCGAGATCGACTTTTCCGTCAACCGTCGTCACATTACCGGCGGCGGTCAGGTCCGCCCTGAGGTCCAGGCCGATCGTGCCAGTGACGCGTGTCGTTCCATCCAGCCACCATTGCCAAGGTACGCCGTTCGCGACGATCGACGCTGGGGAAACACGCACAACGGCCGATGGATCGGACGCGTTCGATGCGTCTCCGGCCGGACGGTTGGCGGACAGGGTAAACGTGCCATCCTGCCCTGCAGACGCCAAACTCTTGGCAGTCCCTGTTACTTCGATTGTCGACCTGGCGATTTCCATTTCGGTCTGGATCAATGCGTCGATGCCCTGCCAATGAACAATTGTGCCTTGGGGTTGCGAAGCCACCAATGATCCTCCGGCAACCTCGATTCGTAATCTGGGCATCTCCCCCGGATCGGAATTCGCGCCGCCAGAATTCGGCAGTTTCGCTGTCAATCGTTGGATGTTCGTCGAGCCATCTTCATACAGAACCAAGGATATAGTTGGACCTTCGACACGTAGATCCTTTGTACCGACCAACGGAGAAAAAGCCCAACTCCATAGCCCCTGCTGAATCACGGCTCGGGGGACCTGGGCCACAGCGACGCCCTCGAGATCGGTTACAACGATCTTCTCGAGGGTGATCGGGGAGAACCAGCCGGCAGCAACATTCCCTACCTGCACGTGACCAGCAAGTTCCGGGATCGACCAGGCGATCAGTTGGTTGCGAATCGCAGCCACACGCACCAACTGTGGCAAACACGCTAGCGTCACGAGGGGCACGGCGATCAAGAGTGCCAAACCCAGCCACCAGCGGCTGTGCAACCGACGGGAACGCCTGGATTCTCGCGGGAGGGTTCTTGCCATGGTGTAAAATCCTTTACCTGCAGTCGTCATCCATGAAACACATCGCTGTCCGCTGGGAGCGACTTCTTATAGATCGGCCAACACGATTTCCCTATTCCAGTTCACAAATTTGTTTTGTGCTCGGAGTAACCGGTGCTGGCAGCTTCCTGCTATGATGCAACACGCATCACTACGTATGGGGAGTCTATGTTTCCGCAGATTTTTCGCGTTCGCCAACAATTCGACGCTGACGGAATTCGAGAAGTGGGACCGGTTGTCCGCCAGGCCCTGCGCCAACTGAAACTGGATCAGCGAATCCAACCCGGGGCCAGCGTTGCCATCACCGCGGGAAGCCGCGGAATCGCGCAAATCGCCTCTGTCATGACGCACTTGGTGGCCGGCCTCCAGCAGGAGTTTGCCGCTCGACCGTTTATCATTCCGGCGATGGGAAGCCATGGAGGTGCGACGGCAGAAAGCCAGAAGGGGGTGCTGTCAGGCCTCGGCATTACCGAGGCGACCTGTGGCTGCCCGATCCATTCCAGTTTAGACACGATCACAATTGACCATACGGATGCGGGGGTTCCCGTGTATGCAGATCGTGTCGCGTGGGAGGCGGACTACGTCTTGTTGGTAAATCGGATCAAGCCCCATACCGACTTCTTTGGACCGATCCAAAGCGGACTTGTGAAAATGCTGCTGCTGGGCCTGGGTAAGTACCAAGGTGCCCAAACCTACCACCAAGCATTCCAAAACTATGGATTCAGTGAAATCGTACAACAGGTCGCACCACGCATCTTGCAGAGCGGCAAGGTCCTGGGCGGAATCGCGCTCGTGGAAAATGCGTCGAAAGAGTTGACACTCGTGGAAGGGGTGTTGCCCGACCACATCATGCAACGCGAGGCGGAATTACTCAAATTCGCGGCCGAAAAGATGGCACGCTTACCCATCTCGGAAGCGGATCTATTGATCATCGACCAGATCGGTAAGAACATCAGTGGAACGGGCATGGATACGAATGTCATCGGCCGGAAAGGGGACGACCATCGCGCAGCCCCCGATGAATATCCAAAGATTCGACACATTGCCGTGCGTGGACTGGCACCTGCCAGTAATGGCAATGCATTGGGGATTGGCATCGCGGAGTACTGTTTGCAGCGTGCCGTCGATGCTGTGAACCGTACGTCAACTCGAATCAATTGCGTCACGTCGGTACACCCGACGGCCGGCATGATTCCACTCACGTTCGATTCCGATGCGGAGATGATTCAGGCGGCGCTCCGTTCAACCGGACTACGGCCCACAGCGGAAGCTCGGGTCGTGTGGATTCGAAATACGGCAGAATTGACCGAACTGGCCTGCTCTGCTGCCTACTGGGAAGAATTGCAGGACCATCCGCGGATCGAATGCAGCACTCCACCGGAACCGTTCCCATTTCAGGAAAATGGGATGCTCCCCGAACTCCCCGCTTGGTGGCACCCAACCTAATCGGCCAGTAAACATCAAGGGCGGTAAGCAGTAGAACAACGCAGTCGAAAACACTGCGGTAAAAAAAAATGCTTAGCGTTCTCGATACACGATTCGCCCTTTGGAGAGGTCGTAGGGGGAAAGTTCGACGCGAACGCGGTCCCCTGGCACGATTCGGATAAAGTGCTTGCGCATCTTGCCCGCAACGTGTGCCAGCACTTCCGGCCCATCGTCAACTTGAACGCGAAAACGGGTATTGGCGAGTGCCTGGGTAACAACACCTTCAACTTCAAAGGCTTCTTCGTTCTTTGCCATAGGCGGCGCGGGACCTTTCGTAGAGGGACAGCTCGCGCGAGGACTCTGGGGAGCCTCGTGAACTAGAAGTTTCTTGTGCCAAGATCTCTAGATGCGCAACAGCTGACACGATTGTAATGCGCCCAGCGAGCCCACGTCCATAGTCGGCAAACCATAAATTATCGCTGATCTTCATAATAATACCTGTCGCTGGCAGTCGGCGAACGGTCGGCACGGTGCCAACGTACAGGACAAACCCGACTCGTCGAGTTCGAGAAGATTAGCTAGACTCCTCAACTGGCGGCGAACATTCTGGGGGCCAGTTCATGCCCTGACACGAAGGATTGCGATAAAGCTGTGCCATTTACACTCATAAAGGAGTTCATTACCGTGAAATTACCCTGCAGATCGACCGTCTTGGCCGCTGTCTACGCCTTGGGCATCCTCGCAGCCGGCCAGCACACACCATCGGCCGTGGCCGCGGAGCCGATGGTTGTCGTGAGCGCCACCAATCTCCAAACGCTGCTTGAGGACATCAAATATGTCACCGAACTGGCGGGAATGGCCGATGCGGGCAAGATGGCGGTCATGATGGCACGCCCCTATACGGCTGGGCTGGACAAGTCGCGTCCGGTTGGTTTCGCGGTCAGCCCACAATTTCAGCCTTTGGTCTTCTTGCCGATCGATGACCTGAAGACGACGTTGAGCGTACTCAAGGAACAAATTGGCGAACCCCAAGACGCCGGGGACGGAATCTTGGAAATGGTTGCGTGCCCCCTGCCAGTTTTCATCAAAGAACAGAACAAATGGGCCTTCGTTTCACAGACGATCGATGGCCTTAAGGACCTTCCGGCAGACCCCGCCACCTTACTGGGTAAACTACCCAATCAGTATGACTTGGCGGTACGTGCGTTCGTTCAGCGCGTTCCGAAAGAGTACCCTGATATGGCAATCCAACAGATGAAAACGGGCGCGGAAGAGGGCCTACGGAAACGTGATGGAGAATCGGATGAATCGTATTTGGCTCGACGCAAGATGGTGGAAGAACAGCTCAAACAAATGTCGATGCTGTTTACCGAAGCGGATGAACTGACCTTCGGAGCGCGGATTGACCGGAAGGAAAGCGTGTGTCAGTTCGACGTGCTATTTACCGCCCTCCCGGAATCCACACTGGCGCGTCAATGTAAATCGCTTGCAAAAGCCCAGTCGCAATTCACTTCACTTGTCAAAGATCCCGCTGCATTTCGTCTCCTGTTCGCCTCCACCGTGGCCCCGGAAGATATGGAACACGCGGTTTCTTCACTGGAGAGTATGCGGCAAGTCGCCATGAGCGAAATCGATCGTTCACGCGACATTCCCGATGCGGAAACCCGCGTATTGGCTCGGCAAGTCGCCAACGACTTGCTGGACGTACTGGTGGAAACCGTGAAGAGCGGTCGGGCGGACGGGGCGGTCAGCATCAAGCTGAATTCGCAGGACGTAAGCCTCGCCCTCGCCGCCTATGTGGCGAACCCGAAAAAAATGGAAGAAACACTCACCAAAGCCTTCCAACAACTGGAACAAAAGGCCGAACTCCCACCACTCAAAATGAATGTTGCGAGCCATGGCGGAGTTCAGTTTCATCGCTTGACGGTACCCATCCCTGCAGCGGAGGAAAAAGCGAGACTTATGTTCGGCTCCACCTTGGATCTTACTCTCGGCTTCGGCAAGGACACGATCTATGTGAGTCTCGGCGAGCGTGGCTTGTCACAGGTCAAGGCGGTGATCGACCAGTTAACCGCTAACCCTCCGGTTCCCCTCAAACGTCCGGTTCAGGCGACTTTTGGTCTCTCGGAAATTCTCGCCTTCGCCCAAGCCATGGACGACAGTCCCATACTAACCGCCATCATGAGTCTGGCTAAGGAAGTCAAAGGGCAGGACAATATTCGCCTGTTTGTCCAACCCATTCCGAACGGCATCGGCTATCGAACCGAAATTGAGCAAGGGGTCATTAAGATCCTGGGCCAAGCGGCTCAAGCCGCCAAGCCAAAGCCAGCCGGCTAATCCGTCGCCCGGTCCATTCTTGATCAGCAGTCCATTCTTGATTTGGGATCGGACTGGCCCTTATAGTTTGACCAACATTTCGAGAATTGATGCTTGTTCTTATTCTTATTTTAATTCTTATTCAGAAAGCAACTCGACGACGATGTGGCAACAGGAGATTGGCGGCGTTCCGGTGCGCGATTTGGCTCAACAGTTCGGTACGCCACTGTATGTTTACGATGAGCAATTGATTCTGCAGAGAATTCAGGATCTTGCGCAGTTCGAGGTCGTACGATATGCCCAAAAGGCATGCTCCAACATCGCGATTCTGCGACTCGTGCAGCAACAAGGGGTCGTCGTTGACGCAGTCAGCGCGGGTGAACTTCTCCGCGCTCAAGCAGCAGGTTTCGTCCTTGGTCCTCACGATCCTGCGAACAAGTTGGCGAAGGATGGCTCGGCTGCCGATCCGCACCACCAAGTGGTCTACACGGCCGACATCTTCGATTCGGAGGCACTTGACCTCGTGGCAAAATACGGGGTGCACTGCAATTTGGGTTCACCCGACATGATCAATCAACTTGGCGAACGGTGCCCGGGTGCGCGTGTCACCCTGCGCATCAATCCCGGGTTTGGACATGGGCATAGCCAAAAAACGAATACGGGCGGGGCGCAATCCAAACATGGCATTTGGCATGAACAGGTGCCCGATTGCCTGCAACGAGCGGCTCGGTTTGGGATTAAGGTGAGCGGATTGCACATGCACATCGGGTCGGGCACCGATATGGAACACTTGAGTCAAGTTTGCGGTGCGTTGGAGAAGGTCGCAACCCAAGTTGGCCCGTCGCTCACGACGATCAGTGCGGGCGGTGGGCTGCCCACCCCGTACCGCAGCGACGACACCCGAATCAACCTCGACGATTACTTCCAACTGTGGGACGCAACTCGACGCCGTCTCCAGGACCAATTCGGCCACCCCTTGCTACTGGAAGTGGAACCTGGTCGGTATTTGGTAGCCGAATCGGGTTATTTGATTACGGAGATCCGCACCATTAAGGAGATGGGTTCGAATCGGTTTTACCTCGTCGATGCGGGCTTCAACAATTTGGCTCGACCGATCCTGTACGGCGCCTATCATCCGATGGCCATCGCGACTCAGGAAGGAAAGGCCGGCCCCGCAAACGTGCCGACACAACCCGTCGTCGTCGGCGGTCCCCTTTGCGAATCGGGAGATATTTTCACCCAGACCGAAGGTGGATTTGTGCAACACAGAGATCTGCCCGTGGCCAAGGTGGGAGATTGGCTCGTAATCCAATGCGCGGGAGCTTATGGCCACGCGATGTCGTCTAACTACAATTCCAAGCCTTTGGCCGCCGAAGTCCTCATCCATCAGGGAAAACCGTGCTTGATCCGGTCTAGGCAAGATTTACGGCAGATTTTTGCAGATGAACAGATCCCCGCCACCCTTTTGAACTGAGGCCGAAACGAGTACCCGATGAACGTTGCAATAGCACGAGGAGCTTGACGCGTCCAATATGTCGTTCCGACCCAATTCGCAGTGATTTCCTAGGAAAGGACTCAAATACCGGGCCCCGTTTCGGTGGCAATCGTTACGAACTATAATTGGAGCTCAGGGATCGAGTGCGGAGCGGGAACCGGAATTGCCGATACCCCAAGAATGATTTCACCCGATACGTCGTCACAATCGGCCACGGTTAGGATACGATTGGCGGCTTGAGAGAGACCCATGGCAAAGCAAGGCCCTCGAAAAAAAGTACCCAAGGAACTGGCAGTTATCAATGCGGATAACTGTACCGGTTGTGAGTCCTGCCTTGAGGTCTGCCCTGTTGACTGCATTTCGCTGAAGACGATGCATCTGGGAGTCAAAGGTAATCAATCCTGGTGTGAAATTGATCTTGAAAGGTGCGTCGGCTGTGAGGTGTGCGTTCACATCCCGCAGAAAAAGACCAACCCCTACGAGCTAACGGTCTGCCCGTGGGATGCGATCGAAATGGTCCCCACAGAAAATGTGGCACATGTGGTAGCACAGGTGGGCGGGCCACCAGCCTACATCCAGGAAAACTGGGATCGCCTCGTCGGAACGGCCCAACATCTCGCTGAATTGCGCGTGGGTTCTTAGTTGGAAACGTGCCGTGTTGGCCAGAAATCGCGAGGGGGCATAAAACGCCGCCGCGGTGCCTGATGGACCAGACGAATCGCTAGATTCTCATGTCGTTCGAATTCCAATTTTTTTGGAAAATTCTTGCACGAACTTCGGGCTGGTTGACCACTAACCATCTACGGGAGTCGACCATCCCTTACATTGGTCGCCCCTGCAAAAAACCCGGGACCCATCGTCATGAGACTTACCCTGAGAACTTTGCTGGCGTATTTGGACGGTGTGCTGGAGACCGAAGACGCCCAGGACTTACAACGGAAAATCGATGGCAGCCCTTTGGCTCAGGGGCTCATCCAGCGGATCGAAGACACTCTCCGTCGATCGCCTCCCACCGAGGTGTCGCCCGATGCCGTAGGCGAAGAAGACGCCAATCTTGTGGCCGAGTACCTGGACAGTACGCTCCGGCCTGACCTAGAGCCAGAATTTGAGCACAATTGCCTGGAAGTCGATGTGCGACTGGAAGAAATCGCGGCTTGCCATCAGATTCTCTCGATGGTAGTTCGGGAACGCACTCCCGTGTCGGAAACGCTGCGAGAACGCATTCATGGGTTACGCGAACGATTTGGTTGGAGTGGCTCCTCGTCAGGGGCACCACCGGAATCGATCGAATCCCGGCCAGGTGCGTGGCTCCACCCCCCGGGCAGCGTTCCTAGCGAGTTACCATTCACGACGGCGTCGGAGCGTGGTTGGGAGGACACGGCGGATCACGAGCCGGCCTTCCATGGACAGAATCCGGACACCGGATATTCGGCCTCTGATTCCGGGGAAGATCGTTGGCGGAACAGCGGAGGGGACCCAACTGGCGACACGGATGTGGATATGCCGTACGAAAAATCGCGGCAGTCGGGTCCCATCTTGCCAGATTTGGAACAGCCGGCAACGACACGCAATCTCGGGCTACCAACACTTATCGTATCCCTGTTGGCCATTGGACTTGGAACCCTGGCCGTGCGTCCGGATTTATTGACCTACCTGGGGTGGAACCCTGGGAACAATCGCACAGCAGAACTTCCGTTAGTCGATCCGATGGCATCGCAGAATTCATCCGCCGACGAAAATGGAGCCGTTACAGACAGTAGCCAAAATCCGAAACATCAGGAATTGGACCAAGATCTGTCGACATTGCCCTCCACAAAACAGCAAAATCCTGAGGGCAATCCGGAAGACATTCAGCTCCAAGAAGCCACCGGTCCTTCGCCGACCACGGTCCCTCCTCCAACCGCAAGTGAAGCAGAAAGCGGTTTGGCAAACCTGCAACAGCCACCCCGTTTTCAACCTCAATTGCGCCCGGCCACAACCGGAAATGATCCCCCTGCTACGTCCAACGAAACGGCCCGCGAAGTTGACACGGCCCTTTCACTGCCAACCGCAAACTCCTTACCCAAATTAGGCGATCAACTGCCACCAGAATTCCCGCCAGGAGAGGCCAGTGAGCCGGAATCGGCCGTCGCTGAACAGCCTAGTGCGGATAATCTTGCGGCGAGCCTACCAATCGTTGACCCCCCCCTTGCGCCAACGGAGAACACAGAATCCACTCTGACTCCTCCTCCCGTGACGCCGCAAATCCCTGCCAAGCCACCTCTTCGATTTCAATTGAATTCGTTGCGAGACGTGGTCGTAATTCCGCAGGACGACGGGCCGGCCTGGGTGCGTTCTGCGGCTGACGAAGATCTGTCGGTCGGGCAGGTGCATGTCGTCCTCCCTACGTATCGCAGCATGATCCAAGTGAATCGCGGACTTCAATTGACCTTTGTCGGACCAGCCGAATGGCGGTTCGCTGAACGAGCCGACGGTGAATTCGCCGTGGAGCTGCGCTATGGAAAGTTCTTGGCAGAACTCTTACCTGGCCAATCGCACGGACAACTGGAATGGCAAGGGAATGGATCCTCGGGAGTCCTGTTGCTGCAAGAACCCGGCACCTTAGCTGCGGTTTCGGTAACTCAAGTGATAACTCCGGGCGGCGACCCCACCCTGTCGACCGATGACGCCGAAAATCCTGCGGTGCGCCGCGTCAATCAATTCACTTTGCGTAAGGGGAAGTGCACACTGCAAGCCAGCAACAAGGAGCGCCCATTAAGAGCCGAAGCGACCTGGAATACGGTCGACGATCGACCAGGTTTCGAATCGCTCCTACCAAGCGGCCCAAACTGGATCGACGGAAGTGATGTTGTCCCCATCGACCAACAAACTTCCCGTGAACTGGAGCCATTCTTGTTGGCAGGTGGTGCAATTCTACCTGTCTTGTTAGAACGGTCGGATGATCGTCGAGTCGAGCAGCGGTCGCTGGCAGTGCGATGTTTGGTTGTATTAAGGGAACCTGCGGCAGCCTGGGACTCGTTGAACCGAGCCGACCAAAAGTCGTACTGGGGACGTACGATTGAAACGATGCGTAACTCGTTGGCACAAGATTCGGCGTTGGCCAAGGCGATCCAAGAATCCATCAACGCCAAACGTAGCGTCGACGGCCGTAAACTGTTCCGAATGCTACGGGGCTATTCGCAAGAAGATCTCGATCGTGGTGCGGCCGCTGAACTGGTGGAATATCTATCCCACGAGTCGCTCGATGTCCGCGTCTTAGCCGCGGAGAACTTGGAGCGGATTATGGGACGTAAGGGGTTCCGACCAGAACAATCGAAGCTCGGCCGAGCCGCTTCGATCAAGCAATGGCAACAGGATCTTGAGCAAGGGAAAATTCGGTACGCAAATAACGACTCGGTGGTCCCCTCACCGGGACCTGCCAAACCCGAACGGGCGACGACTCGCTAACGACGGTCAAACGATAACGCAACCGAAAAAAGGCGAACCGGCCCTGGCCCCCTACCTCTGGGCGAATACGCAGGTGCAATGCGACAAATCGAGCCAATTCCGCGTTCGCGGCCGGCCGCTCCGTTCCGCTTGTGCTTGTGACAAGCCGGGTCGCCATCTAGAATGGGCAATGAATCTGTCGACTACCACGAAGTATTTTGCCGATTGACGTCAGGAGGCGCTCGTTGCAGATTGAAATTTCGACCCGCCACGGCCATTTGAGCAGCACAACTCGGGAACGGATCGCATCGAAGGTGGAAAAGCTGCCACGGCTTTTTGACCGCGTTACGGCGATCCACGTAACCGTGGACCTGGAGAAAGAAGATACGCCGGAAGTGGAAATTCGCGTTTCTGCAGAGCACGTAGAGGACTTTGTAGGGACCGAACGGGCCGGCAGCCTCTGGGAATCTGTGGATTTGGCCTTACACAAACTTGAACAGCAGGTCCGTCGTCACAAGAGCAAGGAAACGGACCGTCGTCACGGTGGCCGCCGTCCCGGAGCGTCTCTTGCCGATGCCTCGCTCGAAAGCCTCAATGAGGAACCGGAATCCCCAGGCATCGAGGAATGAGGGAGAAATTCGTCGTAACCAGCGCGGCTGCCTGGTGACAAATGCAATCAACGTCGAAAGGGTCTCAGATGAAGTTTTCTGATTTTGTGTGTCCTGGGGCAATACGCCCGCAGTTGCAGTCCAACGATAAGCTGGGAGCGATACGCGAATTGGTTGAGGCACTCGTCGAAGCTGGCCGGATCGAAGATAGTGAAAAGGAAAGCATCGTCGAAGCAATTATGAAGCGCGAGGAACTCGGTAGTACGGGAATAGGTCGTGGCATCGCGGTTCCTCACACCAAGCACGCCAGCGTTAGCAAACTTGTCGGAGCGGTGGCCGTCAGTGAGGAGGGCGTCAATTTTGATAGTCTCGACGGCGAAAAAGTACAACTGATGTTCGTGCTCATTTCGCCACCCGATCGGCCGGCAGATCACCTCAGGGCGCTGGAGAATATCTCGCGCCAATTACGTGACGATATGTTCTCAAGATTTTTGAAGCAAGCAAAGACATTGACAGAGATTCAGCAATTACTGGAAGAAGCAGACAATAACCAGTTCGTCTCCTAAACAATATGGGCGAAGAGACAGCAACCAGAACTGTTACAGTCATCAATCCTCAAGGAGTGCATGCACGACCTGCGGACCTTTTCGTGAAGCTTGCGAGCCAATATTCCGCAAGGATTCAGTTGCAAAAAGGTCGGGAGCAAGTCGATGGAAAGAGCATCCTGGGGATCCTTACGTTGGCTGCGGAACAAGGATCGCAACTCATTATTGGTGCGACCGGTCCCGATGCGGACGAGGCTTTGATGGCGCTCGCAGCACTGGTAGAAGATGGATTTCACGAGGGGGATGTAGACCGAACACCTGGCGGCGCGCCGCCCAAGGATCCTACAAACAGTGACTAGATGAGAAAGTGTCAAGTAAACTTGATCGACACTCGTTCAGTATGTTCAGTATGTTTATGTTCTACCGCGAAACCTAGATTCTAGTGCTGTTGCTTTCGTCTCAGAACGAAATGCGATGCAGACACGTGAAAGCAATGCCAGATCGCTTCTAATGGCGTTTGGCAAAGCACTACCATTTACCGATCATGAGAACCATCGGATCGCCACGCGATTCTTGACACATCGTAGGTGTGACAAGTTCGGGGGCGACTCGAAGCCGTTTTTTGCTAGGCTGCCAGCGAAATGGAACAGTCCCTACAGACTGTCCTGCTGGAATCGGGCCAGCGTGCTTTGGCAGCGAGCCACCGCACTTCTATCGGGCCTCAAGTGGCCTCTCTCTGTGCTGCATACCTCAGGGTCTTCGACGATCCGCAGCTCAACTACTAAAAATCATATCTAAGAAGGAAATCCAAACATGAAGAAAGAAATGCTCATCAATGTGGCGCAAGCGGAAGAGTGCCGCATCGCCATTGTCGAAGATGGCGTACTGGAAGAACTCTATATCGAGCGGGCGAGCCAAGACAACTATGTAGGCAATATTTACAAGGGTCGAATCGTCAATTTGGAAGCCAGTATCCAAGCGGCGTTCGTAGATTTTGGCGTGGGCCGGAACGGGTTCCTGCATATTAGTGACGTGGAACCGCAGTACTTTCGCCAAGGCGGGTACGACCCCAAGGAAATCAGTCAACTGGAATGGGACGGCTCGGAGAGGAAGCCAGCCGACGCGGCGGAAAGCGGCGGAGGAACCACCAGCCGAACGCGCGCACCCCGGCCCGGGAGCCGCCCCCGATTTAAACCACCGATTCAGGAGATCTTTCAACGCGGAGATGAAGTCCTGGTACAAGTCATCAAAGAAGGGATCGGTAACAAAGGACCCACCCTGTCCACGTACATTAGCATCCCCGGTCGGTACTTGGTGCTCATGCCGGCCTTGGGCCGTGTTGGTGTTTCACGCAAGATCGAAGACGACGAAGTTCGCCGCAAGATCCGCGACATCATGCTAGAACTCGAACCGCCGAAAGGCCTTGGCTTTATCGTACGCACTGCCGGACAAGAACGCACAAAACGCGATCTGAGCCGAGACCTGAACTACCTCGTGCGACTCTGGCGAGTTATCCACCGCCGTGTGGAAAAGAAGAAGGGGCCCGTCGATATCTACGAAGAGAGCGACATGATCATCCGCACGATTCGCGACATTTTCTCCGGGGATGTCGATGCAATCTATATTGATGAGCGGTCAGCCTACGAACGTGCTCACGAGTTCCTGCAATTAATTATGCCCAAGTACGTCGATCGTTTGCATTTCTACGAGGACCGAGAACCCCTCTTCCATAAGTACAAACTTGAGCGTGAAATCGCCAATATTCACCGTCGAGAAGTAAAACTGAAGGACGGTGGGTCAATCGTCGTTGATTCTACGGAGGCGCTCGTTGCGATTGACGTCAACAGCGGAAACTTCCGTACCGACGACTCCGCAGAAGAAACTGCCTACCAGCTCAACTTAGCGGCAGCAAAAGAGATCTCGCGCCAATTGAGACTCCGTGATCTGGGCGGAGTCATCGTCAATGATTTTATTGACATGCGAAAAGAGAAGCACCGTCGCAACGTGGAGCGAGCACTGCGCAATGCCATGAAGCGGGACCGCGCCCGAACCAAGATCCTCCGCACGAGCCCCTTCGGCCTGATCGAAATGACCAGGCAACGGATTCGGCCGAGCCTGAAGCGAAGCGTGTTTCAAGACTGCCCCTGTTGTGCCGGACGAGGCGTGGTCAAGACCGCCGAAAGCATGTCGATTGAAGTCATGCGAATGCTGATGCTGGCCTGCCAGCTACCGGATGTCGCCAAGGTCATCCTCAAGGTGCATCAGGATGTCGCCGTCTTCTTGAACAACTCGAAACGACGGGAATTGGCGGAAATGGAACAATCGGGTTCGATGGCCATCCAGGTCCTGCCGTCCGAAAGTGCCTTTCCCGAAACTCTGGACATGAAATGCACCGATAAATCAGGTAATCCTGTGGAACTTCCGTTTTAGCGGGGCACGCCTTGAACCATCGGCCCGTTCACCGATATACTGGTCGGTTTGCTATTTTGAGAGTCATCTTGGCGGGAACCCTTACCGGGCCCAGCATGTAGGAGATCTGATATGTACGCGATTATTGCCGATGGTGGCCGTCAGTACCGAGTCGAAGAGGGGCAGGTACTGGACATCGATTATCGCGACCTGGGCAACGGCGATACCATCGAATTCAGCAATGTACTGCTGATCTCGGGTGACAATGGCGTACAACTCGGAAACCCGCTTTTGAACTCAGCCAAAGTCACCGCCACCGTCACCGGCCCGAAACTGGGACCAAAGCTGGTGATCCAAAAGTTCCGTCGTCGCAAGAATTCAAGGCGAAAGACGGGGCATCGGCAGATCCACACAACGGTGAAGATCGAAAAAATCCTAGCCTAGCGATCTGTCCATTCGCCGATTGAATCGGCTTAGGGGTTCAACTATTGAATCGGCTGGATCTCCGCTTCCCGACGCTGGAACTCAGCCCATACCGGTAGCCGGTCCGAAAACTTTCGCGCCTCATCGAGCCTTAAGTTCGACTCTCGCATAAAGTCGTAGACTCCAAAGCGACCAGTGAACTCCGTCGTCGCCCAAGAATCGATAATAAAGTTATCAAGCTGCTGCGACCGATCCGTGCTGGTCATCATGAGCGATTGGCCCTCCTCACGCAACAAAGGTACCAATCGAGACGACTTTGCGGCTCGGCGAATTTCTGTTCCGCCGTACTGAAAGTTACCAACCATCAGCACATCGTCTTCGCGACGGCCATCATCTTGAATACTGGAAAAAAGTGGCCCTAACAATGCGATTTCGGTCTCGGCCCGGGAAGCCTCGACGTGCGCCGACACCACGGAAAAAGTAAACGCCTGATCGGCCGGCGGACCAATCGCTCGGAAACAAGTGACTAACGGCGGATGCCGAAAGACATCGCCTTGGTGGGGCACTACGTACGTCTCGCGATGCCCGGCCTCTAAAGTCTTTCGATTGTACAAGACCACAAAGCGATGCAATTCGTGCCCCGTCTCCACCGGACCACTGATCGCCTCGTATTCATACCCTTGCTGACGCAATTCGTCGAGCAACGGCACAAACGGTTTTGGACCATCGATTACAACGCCCTGCAACGACAGAAGATCAAATCGACCACGGACAATGATTTCGCTGAGGCGTGCCACGTCGGCCTGACGTTGCATTCGAATCGCATCGAACGGTGGGTCCAACAGCAAACCAGCGACACGCAACGTGCCGGCTTCCAACTGGGACGCCGCAACGGTCAATGGAGGAGCCGACAGCACAGCAGGGCGTGGGGATGACGCGCTGACATTGACTGCGCGAGGCCGGACCTCGAACCCATCGCCCCACCGAACCTCAAAATGTTTAATAAAGAAAATCACAACGGCTGCGGAAAACGCCGTCGCCAAAAACAGCACAGGCTTGCGCATAGAATCTTCCCTGTCGAATTCCCTTTCGACCAACACAGACGATTGCGAACGCCCCGTCGTTGAGGTTATCGCAATGCGTCGCCAACTACTCCGTTTTGGTGCGGCCCCGCGTTGCTTCTCCGACCAAATGCCCCAGTTCCGGCAACAGTAATTTGCGCATGGCCAGTTCGATTCCGGCCGGCGAACCTGGCATGGTCGCCACAACAACCTGCCCGAGCAATCCCGCAACCGCTCGACTTAGCATAGCCGCTGCGCCAATTTCCTCATAGCTCAACATGCGAAACAGCTCGCCATAGCCTGGTATTTCGCTGTCAAGCAATCGGCGAACCGCCATGTAGGTCTGATCGCGGGGGCTAATTCCCGTCCCCCCAGTAATGAGGATCACATCGACCCCCGCGTCCAGCGATAGCCGTCGCAAAACCGCCTCCAGAAGGGCCGGATCATCGGGAATCAGTTCGCGAGCGACGACTTCATATCCCGCTTGTGCAACAAGTTCTGCTAGCAGGTCGCCGCCACGATCGGTTGCTGACGTTCGCGTATCACTGACAGTAACCACGGCGCAGTGAACATGCCGTGGGGCCGTACCGCGGTGTGCAGCAACCGAACTGCTCATCCGCTCCCCTTGTCCTTGTTCGGCACCACGAGCACCGCAACTCGATCCTCCAGGTTGGGACGGAAGATTGTTAACAACAATAGCGGCAAGTACCAACCCATTTGCATGCCGCCACGATCTCCATGCCAAAACTGTGTGGCTACCATCACAGCGGCGGAACAACTGATCAATGTGCCGAGATTCTTCTGAGGCGGCCAGATCGCAAAACTGCAACTCAACATGATAAAGGTCGCCATGACGGGGAGCCGAAACGACGGATCCCAACCACCGATGGCAGGATTCCAAATGCCGCCCAGTCCGTCCATCCTCGGCGACCAGAGCCCAAACATCTGACGTGCCCCTTCCCCCAGTGGATCGCCGGAAAAAGCCAGAATAGCAAACATGGCTAACACCGTTACCGTGTAACCAACAAGAAAACGGGATAAACCGCGTGGCCAGTAGAAACTGAGCCACAGGGGTAGCATGAAAAATGGATAATAGATTAACGCACTGGCGAGTCCCAACATGATTCCGGCGGCTACTGGACGACGATAGCAGCAGATCGCACCCAATAACATTGCTGCCGGCAATGAATGATCAGGATGGTTTGTCATGATGGCCGTATAAGGGAGCATCAAGTACATCGTTGCCGCGCCAATGCCGTTGACAATATTGCCGAAATGATAAAGGCCGATAAGGACCAATCCGACAACGATCGCGAGTTGCGAACAAATCGCTACAACCTTGCGCCATTGGTGAGAAAGA
This sequence comes from Planctomycetota bacterium, assembly GCA_027619595.1. Lineage (GTDB taxonomy): Bacteria > Planctomycetota > Planctomycetia > Pirellulales > Pirellulaceae > JAQCHP01. Next base: position 10,727 of record JAQCHP010000043.1, on the reverse strand, counting down.
CTGCGCTGAGAGAGACTATCGAGTAGGGGATATCCAGGAAAAGTGGTTGGCATATCGATCGCCGGAGGCCGGTCGTCCGTCACCGCAACTCCGGCGACACCTGGTACCACCCTTTCCACCCCATGCGAACGAACTTGTTCGGCGGAGCCATGCCCTCGAATGACGTTGGCCATCAAGAAAATAAACAGGGAACATCCGATAAACGCCAATCCACCGAGCGTAAGGTTTGGCTCGAGCAGCGGGCGGCGAACCATCGCTGAATCCAACAGCAATCGCACCAGGATAAACCCGCACGCCAAGAATACAAAGATGTAGCCCCTCCACGTTGCCCATTGCGCAGGACTACGCTGAATTGAACTACCGGGAACAACGACCGAGGGCTCGTCCCCTGCTGGGCTCGGATCGACCTGCCCCACCTGTGGTAACCCCACGGCACTCGAAGGCGCCGACTGCTCACCCAGCAACACGAATAGGAGTCCAGGTGCCAGCAGAACGAGGAGTACAAGGTCTAGATTGCGTACGCTCCACAGCCGGCCAAACTTAAAAAACAACCCAATCATCAACAGCGACGATAGATAGACCCACGTTGTTGGTTGTACACCGTGGTACTCAAACAGGAAATCTTTCATGGACGGACCCGGAGTTTGCGACCGCGGCAATGATCGGCAATTGCCGAAATCCGCTTCGGCAAGAAGAACCACCCGGCAGCAGTTAGCATAAGGATTCTGCACGGAAGAGCAAGGTCACGCTCGCGGCCATGGGGTGAAAGTTGTCACCCACATGCTCTTGAATGCACCCACGATCACGCGTCAGCCGACCGCCCCTCTGTCAAGATCAGTCGCCTACTCCGGCCCTCGACAGTGCGTGCGAGATGGCTCCACGCAGTGTGGACACGCGTGGGTGGTCGAGCCATGCCTGCGACAGGTTCGCACTGGGCCGATTGGCATTGGTTCGATGGGCACTGGACAGGTCAAGACCGGGGTCCGACACGGCGGATCGAACCGACTCGCCCGTCTCGATCGATCCCCCGAAGCACAAGACAACGATGCCGACACCCAACACAATTCCGCCGAATAGCCCCACCATGACCAGTGACGTGCGCCCAACGCCGATCGGACTGCTACCAGTAATCGGCTCTCCCCAGCGAGTCATCAAACTCGCCGTTTGAGCGGCAGCTTGGTCTGCCTTCGCCTCCGAAAAATTCTTTTCCGCTGACTGCAGGACTTGGTTCCGTCGTTCAACCTCATCGAGACGATTCTTATACTCAGCACGCAAAGGAACAATCTTCTTCAGTCGCTGCTCAATTTGGCTACACTGGGACTCTAGCGACTGAGCACGGTTTCCCGTAAGGTCCAGGGCGGCGGTGAGCCCATTCACGGCGCTCGCAACTTCTCTCGCCAATTCGCGACGAATTTCTTTTTCTGCGGATCGAGCCGAAATCACCCGTGGATGCACGTCGGATAACTCACCGCTCAGACGTGACGACAATAACTGAGCATCCACAAGACCATCCTTCAGGCGTCGCAGGCCCGGCTGCGACTCAAGTAGTTCGTTGGGAGTTCCCAAAATCTTCTCCGGCTCCGAAACCATCGACTTCAATAGATTGAGAAGATGTCGATTTGTATCGTGTTGCTGGTGGGCTCGCCGCAGTTCGTTTTTGACCTCATTGAGGTTCCGCTGCAAGCTGCTATCCGTACTACCAGTAGAAGTTAAAGCCTTCAGTTCGACGACATCTTGACCCACGCTCACTTCGAATTCACTTAGCTCCTGAGTCGCTTGCTTCAGCTCATCCGTTGCCAGTCGGAAAGACCGACCAAGTTCGTCCACGGTTCCATGAGCCTTCCGAGTTCGAAGCTCTTGAAGGTGACGCTCCAATTCCTCACCAAGACACCTCGTTAGTTGAACGGCCCGTTCCTTGTTGGATTGTTGCACAAGCAAATAGAACATTTCCGTACTACCAAACTCGGCTCCCTGAGGGGCTCGTAGATCGATCAAAGCGGAAGTCGCTTCGACGTCTCTTGTGCTTGGCCAATCGCTGCCAGACCAGCGCGATGGGGCGCCAACTCGCTCAAGCGCCGCTAATACAACCGTTGGACTGTGGGCCAACTCCACCACGGTCTCCTGAGCCGCCTTTCGTGAATCAGCGTCGGAAAACCTCCCTGGGACCGAAATGCTCGCGATAGCAGCGTCTCGAATCAGCATCGCTTGGGATGCTTGCCAAGTCGGACGATGCATGACCGCCGCCATGAAACCTAAACCTGTACAAACAACGGTCGAAGTGACAATCCATGACTTTTTTGTCTTCAGGAGAGCAAATAGATCGAGGACATTGGCAGGAAACGATTTTGGCGTGGGCATGTCATAAACCTTGCATTGTGTGTTCGGTGGCCGTCGGACGAACGCATTGGCTGAAATACATGTACCGCAAATCCGGAGCCATACTACGCACAAGTCGTCTCCGCCGGCGACCCCTCAACATAACATAGCTTGTGTTAACGACTTAGGTATCAACGTTACCGACCCGATCCCGACGCGCATTGTTGACAAAAGTCAACGAGGCATCGCATTCCGACGCAGAACGCCCACCAGTCCCTTGCACTTGCGCCCCAGTAACCAAGAGTTCTTCTGAAGGATTTTTGCCGGAACCCAGTCACTCACATTTGGACACGTCATTCCAATTGCAGGGATTACGCCCAATTTGCGGGCTGCGACCAACAAACGGACGCTACTGACACGGCTGACCGGCTTGCGCTGTAGAAAAATGCGAATCACCTTTGCGGCAAAAGATTGAATCATGACAAACAGTTTCCCGCGTTCGATTTTCCTGCAGTCGAATTGGATCCGGAACGCCGGGCTATGGGCCTACTACATCGTCTCACAACCGTGGCGACGGCACGCTCGTCAGCGCGACTACCTTGAACACACGGCCCCGGTAATGATTCTGTTTTACCACCGCGTTGCCGACCAAGACCTAAACGCTTGGACGATGACAAAGCGGAAGTTCCAAGCCCAAATGGACTGGCTCCGTCACAATTGCGATCTGGTATCCCTTGAAGAAGGACAGCGCAGAATTCGACAAGGCAATCAGCGTCCGTGCGTGACCATTACGTTCGATGATGGCTACGGCGACAATTGCCATTTCGCACTGCCGTATCTGATCAAACATCGTATCCCATGAACCTATTTTGTAACCGTCTCGAACGTTTTTGAAGGCAGGCCCTTTCCACACGATATTGCTTGTGGCCGCCCGCTGCGGCCGAATTCACCAGAAGAAATTCTGGCGCTATCGGAAGCCGGCATCGATATTGGCGTACATGCCATGAATCATATCGACTTCGGACCGCTGGTGGACAAAGTGCACCTCCACAACGAGATTGTTGTGTCACGAGATATTCTGACGAAGCATTTGGGACGTCAGCCCCGCTACTTTGCTTTTCCCTATGGTCTGCACCATAATCTCAATCGCGACGCATTCCAAATGGCACGCGACCATGGCTATGCCGGAGTTTGTTCTGCTTATGGTGCTTACAATCTCCCGGAAGGGGATCCGTTTCATCTGCAAAGAATTCACGGCGATCCCGACCGATGCCGGTTCCTCAACTGGATGACGGTCGACCCGCGCAAGCGAACCCTGGGATCGGACTATGATTTTACGACCTCGTTGGCACAGCGCGCACCTTTGGACGAGGTACTGCTATGAAGCTGGCGTTGCAATCCACTGAACCTCCCACGTGCACCGACGTAAAGATTCCTCGAGGAGATGGATTCTCTACGGGAATGACCGTTCTGCTGGTGATGGTCGTAGCGCAGCGCGGGATCGGATTTCTTCGCAACCTCTGGTTTTGCCGACTCCTAACGCCCGAGGAACTTGGCCTATGGAATTTGGCCTTCAGTCTTATCGGGTTAGCCGCGCCCTTGTTCGCACTCGGAATACCCGGATCGTTCGGGCGCTACGTCGAACACTATCGACAAAAAGGGCAGCTTGCCCTTTATCTACGGCGTACTTTAGTGGCCACCCATGTGTTGGGTATCGCCGGAATTTGCCTCCTCTTATCGGGAGGAGGCACGTCAGCCTGGTTGACCTTGGGTGATGCGAATCAATATCAACTGCTCGTCGTCGTGGCAATTTGCCTACTAAGCGTGATGGGTTTCAACGCACTAACGGAACTCTGCACCGCGCTACGTCAAGTTCGTTGGGTTGCCGGAATCCAATTTGTGAATAGCCTTACGTTCGCTCTGGTGGGTTGTGCACTGTTGCAATACACCGGAGGTGGTGCAGCGGCTGTTGTGGTGGCCTACGGCAGTGCATGTATGATCACCGGCGCAATGGCGATCTTTGCATTGTCCCGAGCCGATTGTTGGAATGCGTCAAAGAGCACCGCATTGACCAACGCGGACCTATAGAAAAGAGTTGCACCCTTTGCGTTCGGTATTTGGACGTCGAACATTGCGACCAACGTATTCATTTCCTCGGATCGGTTCATGCTCGTTCATTTTTCCAACGCGAGTCATGAATCGACCATCGCTATGGTGGGACAGTACCATAGCAGTCGGGTATTAGGAGAGTTGCTCATTTCAGTGGCGATGCTGGTATCAAGTATCTTGGTACCTTACCTGTCGCGCGACTGGGAGCGTGGCCGTCGGCGGATCGTTGGCTGGTGGATCAACTTTGCTCTTAAGGTGGCCTGCCTCACTCTGTTCGGAGTCGCTACCGCCGTATTGACCGTGGCACCGTGGTTATTTCAGCATGTCCTTCAAGGGAAATTCGCCGACGGTTTGTCGGTACTGCCCTGTACCTTGGCTTACTGCATTCTATTTGGTCTAACAGTAATTGCGGAGACGTACTTATTGTGCGCAGAGCGATCGCAGCGAATACTACTTGGCTTTCTGGTAGGAATCATCGCCAACGTAGGCTTAGGCTGTGTTCTTTTGCCCCGCTTCGGGTTGACAGGGGCGGTTTGGGCAACCCTTTTGGCAAACGCACTCACATTGGGCACGCTACTGGTTCTCAGTCACAGGAACGGCTTTCGCTTGACACGTGGGACGGTCGTCTTTTTGTGCGTTCCGTTGTTGCTGCCAATCGGTACGACCGTTTGCCTTTTATCCTTGGTCGCGCTGCTGGTCTCGAAAAACCTGCAACGCCGACTATTCACCCCCAAAGAACAACGCGTGATCCACGATTGCTGGCAGTCGTTCGTTGAACGACTGCGAAGATCGTCGGTTCATTCGTACGGGCTGACGACCCCTGCCATTCCACCGACTCATTAGATTCGATGGCGAGTTCTCAATTGTCCAATTGATGCCGGAAGGTTGCCAGATGAACGTGCTATCCACACTAATCCGAAGTTTTCCCCGACCACAACATACGTTTCTGGACGAACGCGGTCCGCTGCGCACCATGTTTGTGAACACAAGCATGCCGGTGGGTGGGGCAGAAACGTTGCTCATGAATCTAATGAGATCCTTCGATCGCGATCAAATTTGTCCCGAGTTTTGTTGCCTGAAGGATTTTGGCCCGGTCGGCGAAGAGCTGAGCAGTGAGTTTACGGGCTTCCGCAATTTGCTGGCACACAAGTACGATCCGCGCATCTTATCGAACATGATCCGACTCTTTCGGCAGCGGCAAATCGATGCGATTGTTACCGTGGGTGCCGGCGACAAGATGTTTTGGGGGCGACTGGCCGGTTGGTTGGCCGGAGTGCCTGTGGTCCTCTCGGCCCTCCATTCGACAGGCTGGCCGGACACCGTCGGTTGGCTCAATCGGCAACTTACTCCAATTACAGACTCGTTCGTTGCCGTGGCCCCCGAACATGGGCGCTATTTAGTTTTGAACGAGAACCTCCCCCTCCACAAGGTTCGTGTAGTCCCTAACGGAGTCGACACCGATCGGTTCCGGCCCTCCGTTGAGGACGGCGCACGAATTCGCCGTGAATTGGGTCTGGGAGCCGAGGTTCGACTTTGTGGAGTGGTGGCCGCCCTGCGTCCGGAAAAGAACCTGGAACTCCTGCTGCAAGCCTTTCGGGCAGTCGTCTCACGAGTTCCTTCGGTCCATTTGGCGATTATCGGGGATGGCCCAGAACGACAAAACCTGACTCGTTTCACGGAACAATGGTGCCTTACGGAGCGAGTCCACTTTCTTGGCACCCGTCGCGATGTACCGCAAATCCTGAATGCGTTCGATGTCTTTGCTCTCAGTTCCCGCATGGAAGCGAATCCGGTGTCGATTCTCGAAGCCCTAGCGTGCGGAGTTCCGGTCGCATGGGACGACAGGGCCGCCAAGATGTTCTATCGGGATGGACGCTCCGCCATATGGTGGATGGGTATACTCGACTGATCCGCGAAACCTACGTCGCAAAGGCCGGGCGAGATTTTACGCTAACCTCACCGGATTCGGTCCATTCGTCACGCGCTACGGCTATTTCCCAGGCGAATCCACCCCTTGAACTGGTCAACATCGTCCAGTCGGATTCTCTTAGTAGCTGAAACGCTGTACCATGAAGGGGGCTCGTGGGCCTGCGTAAACCCCTCAGATTGTAGGTGGACCGTGGTCCACACCGCTCCTAGGTGGTTAAGATGGTGTGGTGGACTACGCCAAAAGCTTCACACCCTCAAGAGCTCGCACACGGATCCAATTCCATCATGCACTATCGCACGGATGTTACAACAGGAACTTCTCGAATGCAGCGTCTGACGCCTGCCCCGAGTCGTGGTGCGGTAAACATGCGCGGCATTACTACAACTGCCCTGTCCCTCGTTGCAAAAGCACTTAGCGGCGCAACAACGCGATGGATCGATTGCCACCCCGATACTTGCCAGCGAGTCTATTTCGCGAACCACACCAGTCACCTGGACGCCCTGGTAGTGTGGGCATCGCTTCCAGCGGAAGTGCGCAATCTGACGCGGCCCGTTGCCGCTCGAGACTATTGGGACCGCGGATTTGTGCGACGGCATCTCGCCAAGTCCTTTAACGCACTGCTCATCGATCGAACGAATATCAAAGTCCATCAAAGTCCGATCGACCTCATGCTGCATGAGGCGGGGGACGTTCATTCTTACATTGTATTCCCCGAAGGAGGACGAAATCCCGAAGGGGAGATTGGCGAGTTCAAGAGCGGGCTCTATTACTTGGGAAAGAAGCGCCCTGATTGGGAATTGGTACCGGTTTATATCGACAACCTCAATCGCGTTCTACCGCGAGGGGAGTTCCTGCCAGTACCCCTATTGAGTTGCATTACGTTTGGCCCCCCAATTTGGCTTGAGCCGGGCGAACCCAAAACGAGTTTTCTGTCACGGGCCCGCTCCGCCGTGCTCCGGTTAAAGGAAGCCTGAGTTAGATGTTGCTTGGACCCGGTGTCGTACAGCTCGATTTCCACACGTCCATCTTGCTGGCAGTGGTTCTCTTGGTATTGTCGATCGCATTCGGCGTCGGACAGTTCCTGCGGCGGCAAACCGAAACAACTGTCAATTCTGCGATGGTCCAGGCCTTCAATTTGCGCGTCCAGACTTGGTGGATGATGTTTGCGATACTTGCCGTATCGCTTCTCATTCCATTCCGAGCTGCCACGGTACTCTTGTTTTTCTTGGTTTCCTTTTGGGCACTTCGCGAATATATCACGCTGACACCAACGCGAGCCGGTGACCACCGCGCGCTGTTTTGGGTCTTCTTTGCTTTTACGCCGCTTCAATATATCCTCGTCGGACTTGGCCGTGAATATTACGACCAATACAGTATCGTGCTGCCTGTCTACGGCTTCTTTTTCGTGTCGGCGCGTGTGGCATTATCGGGAGACCATAAACGATTCTTGGAACGTACCGCCAAGATCCAAGCCGGTTTGTTTGTTTGTGTCTACGCACTCAGCTACGCACCCGCGTTACTCGACCTTCAATTAGTCGACTCCCATGCGATGGCAAGTGAGACGGACGTTAATAATTCTCCGCCCGGTGCCGAGTCCCCGGAAGGATCGACCGACTTGGAAAGTGCACGGGGCAATTGGCAGGGCAAGCCCGCTGGAATCCTCTTTTTCTTGATCCTTATCGTTCAAATGGGCGACGTCTTTCAGTACGGTTGGGGCAAACTACTCGGCCGACGAATTATTGCGCCCACAATCAATTCCAATAAGACCTGGGAAGGTTTTGTCGGTGGCGTCCTCTCGTCGGCCCTGCTGGGTACACTGCTCACGCTTCTGTTTCAAGTAACTCCATTCAACGTTTGGCAAGCCGCACTCATGTCGATGGTGACTACAATCATGGGCTATGCCGGTAGCCTTACCATGTCGGCCATCAAGCGGGATCGGGGCGTCAAGGACTACGGTACGCTAGTGGAAGGACACCCTGGTATCCTCGACCGAATCGACTCGATCTGTTTTGCTGCCCCCGTCTTCTTTCACCTTACACGAGCATTCTTTTCTCGTTAAATGAACGCTAGTACCGCCACCTCTGTCACCCTCGTCACCGGTGCTACGGGCCTGGTCGGGAACAACGTCGTGCGACAGCTCTTGCAGCTTGGCCATCGAGTGCGCGTCCTGGTGCGTTCCGCACGGGATTGCCTGCCCTTGGATGGACTCACCATCGATCGTTACGAAGGAAATGTCTTAGATAAGGCATCGGTCGTTCGAGCGTGTCAAGGAGTGAACAACGTGATCCACGCTGCCGCTTATGTGCAAATCGGCGGCCGAAATCTTGAAGTGCATCGAGCGATCAACGTCCAAGGAACCGTGCATGTGACGCAAGCCGCCCGCGACGTTGGAGCACGCATGGTACATGTTTCCACTTGCGATGCTCTGGGAATCGGTACGGCTGAGCACCCGGCGACCGAAAGCACACCACTCCTCGCCCTGCTAAGAGTTCCCTATGTCATTACCAAACGCGAGGCAGAGCTTGTCGTCCGACAAGAGGTTGCTCGTGGCCTGCAAGCAGTTATCGTCAACCCTGGATTCATGCTCGGACCGTGGGACTGGAAACCCTCTTCAGGACGGATGTTGATCGAAGTCGCGGCTGGTCGCGGCTTGTTCGCGCCGCGAGGAACAGTCAGCCTTTGCGATGTGCGTGACGTCGCCGCAGCAACCATCACGGCATTGCATCAAGGAACGATAGGGCAACGTTATGCGCTGGCCGGAGTTAGCATGTCGTATCTCGAGGCCTGGCGCCTGTTCGCTGAAGTCACGGGCGCTCGCCGACCGATCTGTAATGCGGGATCCTTCACTTTGCGAGCCAGCGGGTGGGCTGGAGACCTCTGGGCAATGGTGAGCGGAACGGAACCCGCCGTAAATTCCCGCGCGATCGCACTCGCCAACGTCCCCAAGTACTACTCAAGTCAACTTGCCAACGCGGAGCTGAACTACTCGTGCAGAGACACGCGAGAGACAATCCACGATGCCTGGACGTGGTTTCAATCGCATAAGTACTTGCCTGCCAGCAGGCGAAACCAATCGGCCTAAGGCTGATCACACCTCCACCGCTGGTTCGTCATTTCACGTCGCACGAAGTTAGCGCCATGACTGCAAAGGCGGTTCCTGCATGCGACAGGAAATGTTTGTTGTCTTGGTTTAACGAACGTGTATACCAGCGACCGCTGGCGCGTTGATGAGTCTTAAGCCACGCAATTCCGTGTTGAATTCGTGGATCACTCGATGCAACACCCGACTTGCGCAAAACGAATATCGAAAGGCCGGTTGCATAACCGTCACTCGTATCGTTGTCTTGCAACTTATCGTCCGACCGCTCCCAATCACCAAAGTTGGCGACTGCCCAACCTCCGTCTGGTTTCTGCAAGGCAGTCATCGCGGAGATGCACTGTTGACGTTGCGCCGGAGTCAATAACGAAGTGCCATAGCTCTCTGCCCACAGCAACATCGCCTGGTGGTGCAGTGTTGGCGGAGGATTGTCACGCAGGTAGGCCTGCAGCTGTTTCGTCCCTGCTTGAGCCTCCGCCGTAGCGGCATAACCCCCCGGTGCCGCGCCCATGGCAAGTGCTGCCATTGCGATACCGAAGTCGTCATCAGATTCCATGGGCGGCCAACCGCATTTGAGCCAGTCAAATCCACCGTTCGGTTTTTGAACCGTCCACATGCGAGCCAACGCTTTTTGAGTTGTAGCGTGGAGCGTTCCCGTCGTTGCCGCATCGTTCAAAGCGAGTGTCGCCGCCGCCATGACGACTTCAGCGTCCCACCGTGGTCCCTCCGCCTCCCAGCGCTGCTCGACAAGGTTCTCGAGGGCCGCACGGACCTGTTCATGCGCCCGAACGTCCGAAGAAATTCCCGGCCGGGCCAACAGATAGGCGTAATTCGTATGGCAGGTAAAACACTCGTGCTTCTTCGTCCAATGCAGTGCCGCGGAATCCAGAAAATCTCCCGCCAACGAAAGTGAAAACGACTTCGCCAGCGATTCATCCCGAGAATTCGCACTCGGCTCCTCGGCCGTTTCTAGCGTCAAATCAGCAGCCCATAGGCCATTCGACATCAACACGGCCCATACCACAAGTGCAACCATGAACATAAGCACTCTCCCAACAAATCCTTGGTACGTTCCGCCGGTGAACAGGAATTTATGAACACGGCCGTCATCTTCCGCGACCTAACGTCGCCCAGTTTAGTCAACAAATCAACGAAATGCTACGCCAGCAGGTCCCGCGGACGCAGCCGTTCACCGCCCGGAGGGCCGCGAACGGTTTCCCATTGACCAGGACTCAGTACCGCCCTCATAAAAAATTTGCCTCTTCAGAAGAATTC
>JAQCHP010000207.1 GCA_027619595.1 Planctomycetota bacterium | reverse complement strand
AAAGTTTGAGTCTCCGCAGTCCGGTGGCTTACGCCACCGGCAGGGATCTGTCGCCCTCCGGGCTTTTAAAATTCGCCCCAACTCAGTGTTTCCGAGTGGTTATGCTTCATTGGACGATATTGCAGTTCAACGACCACTCCGTGTCTAAAAGTTTCAAGCTCGCGCCGTTGCGCCCCGCGTCTCCACGTACACAGCATACAGCGACTGGCTTCCCGTCATGAACAGTCGATTCATGTTGGTGCCGCCAAAACAGACGTTAGAACATATTTCGGGGAGCAAGATCTGACCAATGCGAACCCCGTCCGGTGCGAAAACGTGGACCCCGTCGTATCCGTCCCCCACCCAGCCAGCGCTCGCCCAAATATTGCCGTCCTCGTCCGCTCGAATACCGTCGGCAAAACCGACCTTGTCGAAACCGTCAAGCTTCATCGAAGCAAATTCGCGACCGCGTTTCAACGATTTATCATCAACGACGTCCCACACGCGTATGTTTCGTGGTGCATCGGGGTAGTGCGATGCACCGGTATCGGCCACGTACAACAGTTTATAATCCGGGGAAAAACAGAGTCCGTTCGGTTTGTGGATATCGTCTGCCACTTTATGGAGCTTTCCACTTTGGCCATCGATTCGATAAATCGACTCTTTTTGGTAAGGTTGCACCGATCCCGTTTCCGCTCGGTGCCCTTCGTAATTCATTAACGATCCGTACCCCGGATCGGTGAACCAGATATCCCCATTGGGATGCACAACGGCGTCGTTCGGTGCGTTGAGCGACTTGCCGTCGTATGACTCTGCCAAGACCGAGACCGAACCGTTGTGTTCGTATCGTACCACTTTGCGTGGACCATGCTGACACGAGATCTGACGTCCGTGCCAATCAAACGTATTGCCGTTGCTATACCCCGCAGGTTGTCGAAACACAGAAACGTGACCATCTTCCTCCAGCCAACGTAGTTGTCGATCGTTGGGAATGTCACTCCACAGCAAGTACCTTCCGACTCCGTTCCATGCTGGGCCCTCAGCCCACAACATCTCTTTGCTATGGTAGAGGCGTTGGATCGGCGTGTTTCCTAGTTTGTATTTATTGAATCGCGGGTCGAGTGTAATCAGGTCTTGGTCGGGATACCGCTGCGGCGGCGCATCCGCACCAAAATCACGACCGACGGCCACACGAGCGGCACCGGCCGCCACGACCGCAGCCGCAGCCATGAATCGACGCCGGCCGATGCCGACAGTGTCCTGGACTTTGGCACCGTTGCCAACTGCTGGAAGGTTGGGCCGTTCGCAATTCATCACCATCTCCTTGAGGTGTCACTTTCGCTCGATATTCGCCAAGAATGCCTGTCCTTTGATACCCGTTGTTCTGCTGCCCGTCAACGGTCCCTCCACCGAGTTTTGGCTGAGGTATTGTTCGTGGCCCTGTCGTCGACAACGGCACGTACCACAATTGCTTGACCTGCCACCGCAATCCCCCTACCATCAGCTACAAAGACAGCTAGATGCGCAGCAGTTGGCAAGTCGGAAATGGCCGACTCGTCAAAGCAATTCCATTCGTTTTCTGATCCCCAACCCTTGAGGCCGGTATGTCGACACTTCCACGACGCGATTTCCTTAAGACAGGTGCGGCGACGCTCGCCGGAAGCCACCTTTTATTTGGAGCTTCCGAGTCCAGTTGGGCGGCGACTCCGGTGGTGGAAAAACTCCCCGTCACGGCGCTGATCACTGCGTACTATCCGGTGAGCCACGCCGACGTCATCGTGACCAAGATCCTCGAAGGATACGCACACGATGGTGGTATGGGCCCGGGGTTGAAACTCGAATCGATCTATGTCGAACAAGCGCATCCCCACGACATCAGCCAGGATCTCGCCAAGAAGCATGGCGTGCGATTATGCAAGTCGATCGATGAAGCGATTACTCTGGGGACCGATCGCGTGCAAGTCGCGGGGGTCATGAGTATCGCCGAACACGGTGACTATCCGTTCACGCCAGATACCCAGCAGAAGATGTACCCACGTCGCCGCTTCTTCGACGAAACGGTCGCCACCTTTCGCCGGTGCGGGCAATCGGTCCCCTACTTCAACGATAAACATTTGTCCTATCGCTGGGAGGATGCAATCTTCATGGTAGAGACCGCGCGTGAAATGAAATTCCCAATGCTGGCTGGCTCATCGTTGCCACTCACCTGGCGATTCCCCGCTGTCGAACTACCACGTGATTGCGAAATCGAATCGGTCCTGTCGATCGGATACGGACCGCTCGAAGATTACGGATTCCATGCCCTGGAAACGCATCAGTGTATGATTGAGCGGAGAAAGGGGGGCGAAACGGGAGTGACTTCCGTCCGTGCGGCAATCGGTGCCGACATCCGAGCCACCGAAGCGGCAGGGGAGTGGTCTTCCGAACTATTCGCGGCCGCGAGGCAGGTCACTCCAGGGATGCCCAACGACACCGCAGCTTGGAAGCCAACGGAGGTCGAATACGAAAACTATCGTTATCAACCAGCGGCCTATTTATTTGAGCATCGGGACGGGCTCAAGTCGGCTGTGATCATGGCGGCCGGTTTAGCGGGAGGGTTCTCGTTTGCCGTCAAGCTCAAGGGACAAGAGAAACCGATCGCGAGCTGGTTCAAGCTACAGGACTGGGGACCCTTCGGCCACTTTGCCTACCTGGTGCATGCGTTTGAGCAGACGATGCGTGCTGGACGTGCCGTATATCCCGTAGAACGAACTCTATTGACGACCGGAATCCTTGACCGATGTATGCACAGCATGGCGCAAGGAGGGAGCCGACTCGCGACTCCGGAACTGGCGATCAAGTACCAAGCTGCCGACTGGACCTATGCGAACCATCCGCAGGCGCCATTTCACCTTTCGGATCAGTAGTCCCCGATTGCGGTGTGCCCACGCAAACGACGTAATCGATCACACAAATGCATTCGCGCGCTTGCGATCCGTACTTGTAGGATTCGTAACAGAGATGCCGAATCGGTAGAGGCTTATAGTCACCAGTGGCACACGCTTTGCACATCCAATAGGGCCTAGTGACCAGGATGTGCCCAAGAAGCACATCGATGCGTCCCTGAAGCACAACAATCTCGTATCTTCGTGTTGGATTGTGGACCATGCCTAAGCTTGATGCCCTTCTCGTCCCCACTGACTTTAGCCCCGTCAGTCGCGCCGCCACCAAATGGGCCTGTGACTTGGCCGCACAGCTGGGCTGCCACGTCCACTTGCTGCACGTCAGCTCGGGCGGTGCCAGCGAAGATTTGCGACGTGAGTTACTACAACAGCTGCATCAACAGGTGTCACCGGAACACGAGCTCCATTTGACAATCGATTACGATGTGCGACTAGGCACGCCACATCATGAGATCGTCGACTATGCACGTCAGCACCAGATCGAACTTATCGTCATGGGGACCGAAGGACGGTCCGGGCTTGCTCATTTTGCACTCGGAAGCGTGGCGGAGCGCGTCCTGCGTACGGCACCTTGTCCCGTCCTGGCCGTCAAATCGGACGTCGCGCGCGAATCAGCGAAGATCTTGTTCGAGTCAGTAGGCGCAGATCGTCACGATGAAGAGACCGAACCGTATAGCGCAGGAGTCGAGCTCATTCGACGAGCCGTCTCCCTACGAGCCACGGACGTGCACTTGGATCCGTGCGAAAAGAATCAGGTCTTGGTGCGCATGCGAATTGATGGCCGGATCGAAGAATACTGTCGACTCGATACACGTGTCGCCAGTCAACTGATTCAGCAACTCAAGTTGGCGAGCCACCTTGATATTGCTGAACCGTTTCTCCCCAAAGAAGGACGTGTCCAACTCCCTGTAACGATGTCCGATAGTGAAGTTCGCATCACGACCTGCCCCGTAGCCGACGGTGAAGCAATTGCGCTTCGGATCCTGGCGAGAGACAGCGTTTTCCACCCGTTAACCGACCTCGGCTTATCCGCTGCCTCGCTGGCCGTTGCTCGCCAAATGCTGCAGACCGATGAGGGGATCTTACTTATTACCGGCCCCACCGGTTCTGGAAAGACGACAACTGTTTATTCAATGTTGGAGGTATTATCGCGCGACCAGCGGAACATTGTGTCGATCGAGGACCCGGTGGAATTTGTGGTGCCGTTTGTACGACAGATGAGCGTCGACGTACGGCACGGGATCACCATGACGCAAGGGCTGCGGACACTGCTCAGGATGGATCCCGACATCCTGTTCCTCGGGGAGATCCGAGATTCCGATGCGGCTGATATCGCGATGCGGGCGGCCAGCTCGGGACGTCACGTGTTGAGCACCCTTCATACGCGCGACGTTGCTGCCACGGTCACTGCATTGCGGGACCTGCGAATCGACAATCGGTCGGTGGCCGCCAATTTGGCTGGCATCATCAATCAACGGCTAGTTCGTCGGCTTTGCTGCGACTGCAAACAACAGTCGGAAGTCGACGATCGAGCACGCGCTATATTTACAGAATATGCGATTCCCGTCCCTTCCGTGCTCTACCGACACCAAGGTTGCGATGCGTGTCGTGGCACCGGTTTCCGCGGTCGCATCGGGGTGTTTGAAGCTGCCACGGCGTCGAGCGAATTTGTCGCAGGCATCGCGCGGGGCAACACCGAAGAAGAGCTGAGACAGGTTGTTCGATCGGCCAAGACTCCCAGCCTAACCTACGATGGTTTGCTGAAAGTAAGCGATGGAATCACCTCGCTTGACGAGGTGACTTCTATGCGATGGACAATGCTTGGAAACGAAGAATAGGCGCAAAATCTTCCTGGCGTGCTAGCAAGCTGAGGGGGTCCCACGGCGTCGCCTTTCCGTACCGGCAAAGTTTTTGCGACCGGTATATACCGCAGCCCTGCAGCGGGCCAACCGCGTTTCCCGCCGGCATTTGCCCCGGAATAACTCACTGCGTTTTGACCATTGGACCGATAATTCGATTGGAAGCAAAGTTGCAAGAGAGACAAGCGGATGCTCTCCCACCAATGCCTCGCCTATCGGCAGATCAATTCCACCTACCCAAAAACGGTGTTCGGCCCTGGCCGACACCGCCCGCATTCTTTTCCTCCAATGGATGGGAGAAATCAGACATGAGATGTTGGTTACCTTTACTTATTGCGTTGGCAGCTTATCAAACGGGGCAACACGCTTCGGCTCAAAACGTAGTACAACCCCGGTCAGCGCAGTCCACGCGCGCTGCTACGACGGGTTCCCAGTTCTATCAGACGAGCATGACGTCCACGAACCGACAATCGTCGACCGCTGCAACTCCGATCAGCTTTGACTGCTCTTCGGACGCCTGCGCTCCTTCGTGTGGCGCAACCTGCGGCTCGAGCTGCGCATGCAATGATTGCTGCGGAGGTTCGATCCTGGGCGAATGCTGCCTCGGCGAAAAGTTTGACCTCGGCGAACAACTGTTCTGCCCCGATTCCGGTTGGGATCTCGGGGGATGGAGTCAGATCGGCTACCATAGCTCTAACGATGGTGTATTCAACACCCATCCTGGCAGCTTGGACCTGCAGCAAGGTTACATGTTCCTCGAAAAAATTGCGGATGGCAAGTGTGGTGTTGGTTTTGGTGGGCGTGTCGACGTGATGTACGGTACTGACGGCTCCAACACACAATCCTTCGGTAACAACCCCGGCAACTTTGATTTCCAAAACGATTTCGATCATGGGATCTACGGCTGGGCTCTGCCTCAAATGTACGGAGAAGTTGCCTATGAAAACTTGTCCGTCAAGCTTGGGCACTTCTATACGCTCATGGGCTACCAAGTCGTACCGGCTACCGGCAACTTCTTTTACAGCATTCCTTACACCTTCAATTTCAGTGAAGCGTTCACCCACACAGGGGCTCTGGCCACCTACAAGGCGCACGATAATCTAACCGTGTATGGCGGTTGGACTCTGGGTTGGGACACTGGCTTTGATCAGGTCAACCAGGGCAACAGCTTCCTGGGTGGGGCCAGCTTCAAGGCAACTGACGATGTGACCGCAACTTACATCTGCACCGCCGGCAACCTTGGCTGGATTGGTAATGGATATGCCCATAGTTTTGTGATCGACTGGGTGGTCAACGACAAGTGGGAATATGTGATTCAGAGTGACCTCAACTCGATCGATAACTCTGTCAACGCGCAGGGTGGTCATTACGACACGATCGGTTTGAACCAATACATGTTCTATACGGTCAACGATTGCCTAAAAGTCGGTGGACGTAATGAATGGTGGAAGGCAGACGGCGTTTCGTTCTACGAATCGGCCTTCGGCCTCAATATCCGCCCACGTGCGAACCTGCTGCTCCGCCCGGAACTGCGATACAACTGGCAGCCAGGCAACGCTGTTCCCGGAGTTTTACCTGTCGCTTCGACACTCAATCGGACCACGATTGAAGACTATCGCGAAAATGCGATCTTTGGTATGGACGCGATCTTCAGCTTCTAATGCTCAAGGGCGTCCCTTCGAACGGTCCCAACGCCGTCCGAACATAAAACGCATTACACAGAACAGCCGCCGATCCCGGAGATTGGCGGCTGTTTTTTATGGGCTCTTCGCACGAA
>JAQCHP010000042.1 GCA_027619595.1 Planctomycetota bacterium | reverse complement strand
CGACCCGAGCAACGAAGAAAAGTTTTCGCAGTGGTACGCAACAGTGTTATGGCAAATCAGCTGCGAGCGAATCCCACCGCGCCGCAACCGAATCAATCCGCGTGTAATCAAACGAAAAATGCCACACTGGAATAAATACCGCCCCGAACACCGAAAACAAAAAACCTTAACGCAAACCTTTCGCCAGACTGTGATTATGATTCGTTGAACGGTATTGCGTTTAACCGCGACGCGTAGGAGCTTGCCGGAATCCAATATCCCATCCGAATCGATGTCCTGCCGGCAAGCTCCGGAGACGAGCGCGCGAATCGGGTACAAGGGAACAACGCGCATTCTGGTTGGAACAGCGTTCCATCGAGAGAAGCTTGGGCGGTGGCGTAGAATACGCGAGGCAACATCTTGAGCGAATTTGTCGCCGTTCGTCCCGTAAAATCGATTCGATGGCTATCGATTCACCAATTCTTCATACGGCCTTCACATAAAGCTCATGAACTCTTCTTACAGTTTGTCCAATTCAGGCTCAGCATTGGCTGGGCCAAGCTACTACATGGATTTCTGTTTAAAGGAAAAGTGAAGAACGTGAGACTCACGCAAAAACGTCGTAAAGGATTTACTCTCGTCGAATTATTGGTGGTCATCGCGATCATCGGGATCTTAGTGGCATTGCTTCTACCGGCAGTGCAAGCAGCCCGCGAGGCTGCGCGCCGTTCGCAGTGCCAAAATAATCTGAAACAGATGGGGCTCGGCTTTATGAATGCCGAAAGCTCGCTGCAAAAATTCCCGCGGGCCGGGGAGCACTTTGCCGCTAGCGGCGGAACGATCTACAAGACCCAATGTTTCCACAGTGCGTTAACACTGATCTTGCCCTACTTCGAGGAGACATCGACGTTTAGTGCGATCGATTTGAAACTGCGGTACAATGAAGGAAGTAACGCTCAACTGGCAGCAGCAGGATCGGGACCTGGCGCTGTGGTTAGCAGCTATCTCTGCCCCACCAACTCGCTGCGTCCGCAACCACGTGACAGCGAAGGATATGGTTCGTCGGACTACGCGCCACTCCCCTACATTGAGGTCAGCGATGCCAATTCTGCCACAGTCGGTATTCCCGCAGGCCGCTATCCGACAGCCTTGACTGCCGATGAATATCTCGCAAGTTACTACAAGAATTATTCCGCCGGGGACGGGACGGTTAGTCCTAAGAAGACCTACCAATTGAAGCCCTCGGCCGAATTGGCTGCGCTCGGCTTTAGCCCCTACGAAGGTGGTGCCAAAATTGCGAGCATTACCGACGGAACGAGCAAGTGCATACTCTGCTATGAAGACGTCGGGCGCAACGAATCGATGGACGGTTCGGGCGGCACGCCCAACAATTATTTGGACCCTCTGGACGGAAAAGGTCGCCGTCACTGGCGTTGGGCTGAGCCTGACAGTTCATCGGGTGCGTCCAAAACAATTAATAACAACAGCCAGCCGTTTGGAGGTCCCGAGACGTGCCCATGGACGGCCCATGATTGCGGACCAAATAATGAAATGTTTAGTTTTCATCCTGGTGGAGCACATGCCGTCTTTGCTGACGGTAGTGTGCGATTCCTCCCCGAAAACACCGCGCTCGGAACGTTTTATGCCATGGGAACTCGAGAAGGGGGCGAAGTCCCAAGTGACTCGCAATAGCGGCCAGAAGACACGGACGGGAATTGACCCCAGATTATTCAATTCCCGGTCCGTCGGGTCTTACGGCTGTTAGATTGCTCGAGACTAAGTCATCAGCGCTCGAATCGATTCGAGCGGCGACGGCACTGTCTCCGGTCCAGTTACTAAAAAGAATGGCTAGGTCGGCGCCGTCAATTGTTCCGTTATTATCGACGTCACCGCTTCCAGGTCCGCCCCAATTGTCATAGAGAACACTAGCGTCTAATCCGTCCACAATGGCATCGCCGTTCAGGTCTCCGGGCAGCACAGGGGTTTGCGTCTGCACTGTCAGCTCAAAACCAACGTTTCGACTGATCTCAGAGCTATCGGTCGATGTAATGGTTACAACGTGTAAAACGGGCACCGCGGTAGGTGGCGTATACGACCAATTCCAAGTCCCGTCGCCGTTCTTGATGACGGTGCCCACGGAGGCTGTGAGTGTAATTGCTTCCCCCAGAGGATGACTTACAGTTCCCGAGTTGGTGGCAGCACTTCCTTCGAGCACCGTGATCGACGAGTTGTTGACGGTAAGGATCGGTGCGCGATCGAGCACCGTGAGCGTAGTGACCCCGATGCTCTTTGCGCCGCTGGAATCGGTGACACATACGGCGATTGCTCGAGCAGAAAAGGCTTGTGAGATCGACACCAAGGGTTCCACCCCCACCGCATCGATTTGAAAAGTGTTTCCGTCGTAGTCCAAGTCCCACGCAAACGATAACGACGCCAGCGGATCCTCAAGATCGAAAGACGTCGAGGCGTCTAAGCTGAACGGAATTCCTTCAAAGCCGACATAAGGCGAACCAGGTTGCGCTACGGGAGGCAAATTCACGTGGACATCGTACAGATGGACGGCGCCACGATCCACAGTGGAACCGTCAGTACCCGGAGCCCCAACTACCGCAAAATCTACACCCACCGCAACCGACCAGCCGTAGTGATCACCGACCGCCACGGTGTCCGCCACCAAAGTAGCGGTGGTCATTCCAGAAGCGACGTCATACAAGTAGCCACCGCCGGCATTGGGTAACCCAGCCTGTTTCCGGCCGTATGCTCCCACCGCTAGATAACGATTCGAAAGAGAAAGTGAAGCGCCGAGCAACTCACCGGCCTCGGGATCGGTATTGACAAACGTTTGTATCAATTGGCCGGTATTCGATTGGAACAGAAAGGCTGCACCGGAGTCTTCCGCACCAAATTCTTTGCCCGGCGCCCCCACAGCTATGCGACCTTCCGCGACGTCGACCGCGTGCCCAAAGTAATCAAAACCGGTCGGGGACGGATTGGCGATTTCACGGACCAATTCATTCGTGATTACGTCATAAACATGGACGCTCCCCGCCTTTTCGGCCAGCGTGCTATCGCTTCGAATACCCACCGTCAGTAACTCGTTGGTCATGGCAACCGAATAGCCAAACTGAGCAAACGACAAGGGGGTCGCGTCGACGAGTTCGCCTAGTAACAAACCGGTGGACGCGTCAAAAAGGTAGACAATTCCTGCGTCGTCGGCAGCGGTATCATCTAAGTACGCGCCCACGGCGACGCGACCGTCGGCGATGGCTACCGAAAATCCAAAATAATCAAAGGCGTCGGGGTGCGGATTCACCAACCTAGTTACGAGCATCCCGGTCACGATGTCAAACACGTAAGCAGCCCCTACGTCAGTGACGTTACCGCTATCCTGCCGATAGGCGCCAATGACAAGTAAATTGCCGCTTAGCGCAACACTATGTCCAAAATTGGCATAAGCCTCCGCGTCGGGACTGACCAGGGTTTGCAATCTTGCGCCAGTTCGAGCATTAAAGATATCGATGGCGCCGGCATCAATTGCCATCGCGTCGTCCGACGGCGCCCCCACAATGACCGTGTCGCCGTCGACGGCGACAGCGTTCCCGAAGTATTCGTAGGACGCCAATGTTGGACTAAACAGCACATGCGCCATTTGGCCTGTGGCCGTATGGTAGATGTAGGAAGTCCCGGCATCCAATGCTGCAGTATCATCCCGATAGGCTCCAATCACTACAGAATCTCCCGATACTGCCACCGCAACACCAAAGTAATCCAACGCGTTGGGAAACGGATTTTGATGCGTCCGCACCAACAATCCGGTCGATGCGGAGAATTGGTATGCGATTCCGGTGTCGATAAACGAACTCCGATCAGCTCGACGCGCTCCGAACACGATGTGGTCCCCATCGACGGCCACCGAACCTGCAAAAAAATCGGCAAAGGCCGGTGCGGGGTTGTTGATCGTGAACTGCAGCGGTTCGAACCGGACATCGTACACGTAGGCCGATCCAGCACTCGTAGCGCCTGTGCCGTCGCGATAGGCTCCAACTACCAACGTATTCCCCGAGATTGCGATGGCGTGACCAAAATAGTCAAAATTGGCCGGCGTAGGATTCGTAATCGTACGCACCAGTGATCCCGTCGTAGCGTCGAACAAATAGACGGAACCGGAATCGGTGGCACCCGAATCGATGCGGCTGGCTCCCACTGCCACCGTACTTTCCGACATGGCAACCGAGAAACCAAAGTAACCTAGCAACGACGGGGAAGGGGGGGAGAATGTTTGCAAAACGCTGCCGCTGGCGACATCAAACATGTACGCCTGTCCGGCGTCGAGTGCAGTAGTATCATCGAGATAAGCCCCCACGACCAGGCGCGAACCGAGCAAGGAAACAGCCTGCCCAAAACTATCAAAGGACGCCGGGGTTGGATTCACAATGGTACGCATTAGCGTACCACTCGTTACGTCAAATAGGTGCACAACACCCGAAGAGGACGCACCGATGCTCGAGTCGGGAGCACCTACTGCCAATAGATTGCCAGAGAGTGACATCGATATTCCAAATCCGCCGCCGGACTCCGCCACCGGATTCGTGATGGTTCGCTGAAAGAGCCCCGACGCGGCGTCGTAAAGATGGACTTGTCCAACTCCCGGACGACCAGCAGCGTCGGCCAAGGGAGCGGAAACCGCGATCCAATTGCCCGCGGCCGACACCACGGAACCCGACTCGACGCCTGGCTGCAGACTTGTCGCCGGGTTGGCAATTGTCCCCAAGAACTCCCCTACGGCCAGCAACCGCCGGTCTTCCAACCATTCCACATGGCGCCCGGGAATTCTATGGCCGGCAAGTCCTCTACGCCGGCTCGACTTGCCAATCCTGATCCAAATTTGCATCCGTTCACCTCGCCGTTAACTCGACCTATGCTACCTACCTTATGTAAGACATACCCATGAAGTTAACCTGATTCAACCAAAACAGCAATGGTCACATCGGCACTGGCTTATGCGGCGGTCGCGTGGGTCCCCCGCCAAAGCAACCAGTATGCCGGGACTAGACGATCCCCCAAGGGTCCTCCCCAAAAATCCTGTAATTTATGCTTGCAATGGCTGCAAAGGTCCAATAGGATGACCGCCATGGTTGTCAATTTTAATTGACAGGGATGTTCCGGGGCTTTCTAGGTCGGGGTGGATGTCTAATGAACTAGCGTCAGCTGATTGATTTCTTTGCTAGTTTTTAGCCGATACCGACTGTATGCCCTGTGTCTAGGAGATGGAAAATATGTTGAGAACCAGATTTTTGGTAATGGCGGCTTGTGTCACGATAATGTTTGTGCCGTCCGCGTACGGCGCATTTTCGATGAACTACTTGGATTTCAACGGAACGACCGTCGACTATTTGGCTGTCACGGAAAGCAATACCGGTGCCACGGCGCTTTTTGGCGCGCCGGCAGTTAGCGGGGATTTGCTGGACTTCGATCCAATTGGGTTTGTGGCGTCGTCGTCCGGGGCTGCCGTGATTACGGATGGCCAGCTGAACTTTATGGTAATGAGTAAGGCCAATTCGACTCCAATTGATAAGCTCGTCTTTAATGAATCGGGCGACTTCACTCTGGCGGGTCTTGGGGCAGCAATAGCAAAAGCCACGGTTGGAATGGCCGTTAAGATTAACGTGCTCGAAGTCAACGGTGTTGCAGACTTCAACGCTGGCCCCGTGATGTCGATGATAGTTACCCCCAATGCAAATGGGGAGTTCGAACTTCCTGCTGACGCTGGGACGGCCGTGCCTTGGACTGGTCACCTGACTTATGACGTTTCGGCCATTAAGAAGGGTGCAACCAAAGTGGAAGTTGTTCTCGACAACACACTTACCGCGGCAGCGGCAGATGGTGGTTCGGCTCGTATTGCTAAGAAGGATTTCAGTGGGCTAACGGTGACGACGCCAGAACCAAGTTCGGCTTCGTTGCTTGTGTTGTTGACACTTGCCGGAAGTGGACTGGCACGACGTCGGCTTCAAGCTGCGTAACGCGCATTGATTTCCTGAGTTGATTTTAAGTTATGAAAACCCCCTGGTGCACCCAGGGGGTTTTTTGTTAGGTTTTCGCAAGAGCTTGTTCAAATTCGAACGGAACGCACACGTTGGGAAGTTCGGGTTCCGGGCACATCATCGGTCGCTTCGTTCCGTTGATTTGAATCAGTAAATCGCGTATCCCTGAGAGAACACGCATATCCAACCCAACAGAAATGCGTCGAACATCGACACGCCATCCGAATTTCACGGTCCACATCGATCCCCCTGGGAAGAATTACTCAACGCAGTAACTCACGGCATCGGTTGTACTCTGAGTTGTATCGCGGCCTTACCGCTCATTCGAAATGCGCAACACGACTACCATTGGCTCGTCACCGCCAGCGTCATGGCGTATTGCCTGAGCCTTGTGGGAGTCTATTTCGTCTCAACGCTATCCCATGCCGTGCAAGATTTATCGCTGCGTCGTACGCTACGCAAATGGGATCAGGGGCTGATTTACTTATTGATTGTATCGACGTATACGCCATTCGCCCTGCTTTTTCTGCAAGGATACTGGCACGGGATCACGATCGCGATGTGGCTCTTCGCCTGCGGCGGATTCTGGTCCAAAATCGCCTTCGAACACCGCATCGAGAAGATCACCGTTGCCCTCTACGTCGTGGTCGGGTGGTTGCCCATCGTGACCATTCCACAGCTACTTTCGGTTGCGCCACAATCGGTCGTGACACTCATGGTGGCAGGAGGACTAGCCTACTCTGTGGGAGTTATGTTATTGGTATTCGACCGCCGTCTACCCTATCTCCATACGGCTTGGCACGTTTTTGTCTTGGCTGGAAGTGCTCTCCATTATTGGGCGATCTCTATTGGCCTAAATTCCGCCAATTTGGATTCCCCATAAATCTCTGCGAAGCTTCACGCGACGCATCTGCAATCCTTCCACAGACGAACTAACGTGCCGTGAACTTACGAATCTCGCTGGCTGCGGCGAGCAATGGAATGATGCGGTCAAGATTTGAGAAATCCAATTGTTGGAGCAGCGGTCGCATGTTCGCCACTTCATCAAGCTGATGCGGGTACTCACGAGCAACCGCGGCTAAAAACGTCGGAGTCCGCAAGTCTCGAAGCCAAAACGTCACTCTCTCTGGCGTGGGTGAATCCCTGAATTGATCCTAGTGCGATTCCACCAACCGACGGATCATAGGCCATGCGTCGGGATGTCCGCAGCGAAAGTGAACCGCGTGCCCACGCTGCAAGTAATCAGCCTCAAAGCTGGGAACCGCAATACAAACCGCTTGCAATTCGGTCAGTGCGGAAGAAAGGCGCGCAAGGTTCGCTTGGTCGGCGACGAGCACCACATCGCAGTCTCGACTAAACTCCGCTGCGCCGTAGAACACGCAAGCCTGCCCCCCCCATAAGCAGGTGGCGTACTTCGTGGCATATAAGTGTCGAAAGGACTTTGAGAATCGGGTTCGGGATCAAGTGAGCCACCTGCTTGCAAATAAAATTGCCAAAATTTCATCGATTCGTGCCAGCGTTCGATCGGCGTCAATCGGTACCATTCAAGCCACGAGTCCGCATCGTCGCGGGCTTCGGCAAGTCTCTTTCGGCTTTTTTCGTCAGACATTCGGGGGTGTCCTCGATCAGGAATTGATCCGAGACACCCTCATGGTACTCCCTGCAAGCCGCAAAGCCAACATCCAAGCGTCAACTGTCGTGGGCCGCTTGTGGCGATTGTAGCGGTTGCAGCTCCGTCGCAATTGCGATCCGCAACCTATATTTGTCCACGGAATCAACTGCCGTCTTACAATCCTTTCTTCACGACCGTTGGTATTTGGCTGAATCGATGCACGGAGCAGATTACTCAAAATGGTTCCATGCCGCCATCGTTTCTTCCGTGGTGGCGGTCTCCACCTTCCTACTAATTCCCAACCACGCTGACCCCGACCTATGGGGCCACGTTCAGTTTGGACGTGATCTGCTGGAATATGGGCTGCCGACAACAGCAACCTATACCTACACGGCCGAAGGCTATCCCTGGATCAACCACGAGAACCTTAGCGAACTCGCCTTTGCCTGCGTTGTCTCGACTTGGGGAATCGGTCGGCTCGTCATGCTGGGCACGCTGTTGGGACTGGTCATTGTGAGCGTGATCACCTTCCGCGCCTGGCGCCAGTCCGGAGATCCCTTCGCCGCCTCGCTCCTTGGATTGCTCGTGGCACTCAACCTGGTATTTCACTGGAGCCTTCGTCCACAGTTGTTATCGTTCCTGTTCTTTTGCGGGGTATTGCTGCTTCTTGAGTACACCTTGCCACACAGGAAAAAGCAGGCATCTTCCCGTCCAGGGAGTCCTTCGCGACGAACCCACTGGTTGTGGGGACTGGTTGCGATCATGTGGCTATGGACCAACAGTCACGGTGGATTTGCCGCTGGTTTAGCAATCGTGTTGGTCTATCTTCTGGGACGAGTCGTCGAGGACCGATTTTGCAATGACCGCTTTTCGCGGGCAGAACTGCTCCGAATCGCGCTCGTGACATGTGCAATCCTCGGTAGCACCTTGATCAATCCGTACGGATTCGGGTTGCACAAGTTCATGCTCAGCGCACTTGCCGTACCACGTCCGGAAATTACGGAATGGCACGGACTGCAATTCGGCCATCCCCAAACATGGCTCTTCTTGTTGATGGTGGTCGCGTGGCTGGCGGTCATCGTTCATGAGCGACGAAAGATCGACCCAACGGCCGCGACGATCATGGCACTTGTATTGTGGCAAGCGTGCCTTCATCACCGCCACATCGCATTCTTTGCCACGCTCTTCGGGTGGTGGTACGGAAGAGGACTGGCATCGCTGGTCCGATCACTTCGAGGATCCGCTGCGAATGAACCTTTCGGAGCCGACCTTTCGGCGACAGCTCGCAAAGCTTGCATCGTGGGCCTGTATGGGGTGACGCTGATAGTCGCCGGAACCACGTTGTTCAAGGCGCAACAGGTGGAAATTCTGCGCGACGAATATCCAGTCTCCGCACTTGAGTTCATGACGCGTCATCAGATGCGTGGCAATGCCATCGTAACCTTTAACTGGTCTCAATATGTCCTTGCAGCCTGCGGCGCGCGGTTGCCGGACGATGACGGAATTCGCCTAGCGTGCGATGGTCGATTCGAAACTTGTTATCCCCACGAAATCCGCGATCTTCACTTTGACCTGATCTTGGGTGATGTACCCGGCAAACGCAACCGAAGTGTGGCCTCCGCACCCTTCGATGCGAGTCGGACACTACGCATTGCTGACCCGCACCTAGCGCTGTTAGACCGCCGCCAACCCCATTCTCTCCATACAATGAAGCAGGCAATGCCACCGTGGATACGACTGTACCAAGATTCGACAGCAGAGCTCTGGGGACTTGCTAGTCGCTACGACGATCCCACGAGTCCCCACTACATTCCAGTTGAACTCCGAGAGACACACCGATCACCGCAAACGGGATCCGTTGCCTGGCCGGCCATCCCTGGCCGAGAC
Organism: Planctomycetota bacterium; assembly: GCA_027619595.1. Classification (GTDB taxonomy): domain Bacteria; phylum Planctomycetota; class Planctomycetia; order Pirellulales; family Pirellulaceae; genus JAQCHP01. The sequence continues at coordinate 26,722 of JAQCHP010000042.1, read as the reverse complement.
GACGCCACCCGTCCCGTGAGTCAGCGAACGCCAATCACATCCCCCTAGTTTTTCCTCGGCATCCATTTCACGTTCCATCCGACATGGCCGCATCCACCGTCGTCACCGATCGCGAACCAGGGCTTGAGCCCACCACCGTGGGCCTGCGCGACCGACGGAGGTACGATTTTCTGGTCCTATGCTTCTGGGGCGCCGTGCTGGCCTGGTGCAGCCTTCCTCTAAGCCCCAACGCCACGGACTCCGACTTTTGGGGACACGTGCAATACGGTCGTGACCTCCTGCGTCACGGCCTCCCCGCCAACTCAACCTATACCTACACAGCCGTAGGACAGCCCTGGATTAACCACGAAATTCTGAGCGAAGTTGCGTTTGCTCTCTGCGTTGACCATTGGGGAAGTGGTAGCCTGGTGATGCTCAAGAGTCTATCGGCGCTGATCATGATTGTGAGCATGATTTGGCAGGCGCGGCGCCAAGGGAGCAGTATCCTCAGTACGGCACTGATCATTTTGGTCGTTGCCTGGTCAGTCTCCTTTTATTGGAGCACCCGACCACAGGTCTTCTCGTTTCTTTGTTTTGGCCTGATGATCTGGTGCTTGACGTGGGCTCTACCGAAATGGACCCTGGCTAACGCGGATCGCTCATCGCAAGGTCTCCTTGCGCACAACAATGGAATGTGCAAGGAGTTATCCCGACCAAGCGCACATTTTTGTTGGCTGGTTGCTTTGGTTCCACTTATGGCACTATGGACCAATTTTCACGGCGGGTTTCTGGCGGGGATCGCGGTACTATTCGCTTACCTAGGACTGCGAAGCCTGGAATACACTCTTGGTTCCTGTGGCACAGAATGGCCGTTTTGTTTCAAATGTCTGTGTCTCGGGGTGGGCTGCGTATCCGCAACTCTGCTGAATCCGTATGGGCTTCAATTGCACACTTGGTTAGTTGACAGCGTATTTCAACCGCGTCCCGAGGTGGTTGAATGGCGACCACTCCCATGGTGGGACCTCGATTCGCTTCCCGCCTGGACGCTTTTGGGAGTATCACTCCTATCGTTCGCCGGGGCGACGCTCAACCGCAAGCGATGTTGCATCGATTGGGTGCAATGGACCCTCTTGCTTGTCACGGCCTGGCAGGTAACTGAACACAGGCGCCACCTACCCTTCTTTGCAATTCTCTGTGGATACTGGTTACCCCCGTCACTGAACCATTTCCTAAGTTTCGTTCATCAGAAGACGTTCCCGAGCAACACGATGGCTCCAATGGCCGAACCGCTGTGTCACAAAAGTCCAACGCACGATCGGATCCATCGACATCCGTTTGGAGGCCTCCGTCTGATCGCCTGTTGCCTCCTCCTGTTGGTAACACTGCATTGGTCACACCAATGGTGGCAACGGATTCAATCGATGCAGGTTGCCCGCAACGCATTCCCTGTTGCCGCTTTTCAATTCATGGCCGACCATCAGTTGCAAGGCAAACTGTTCTCGACAGGGCGCTGGGGACAGTATGTGCTGGCGATCTTTGGAGCCCGTGAACCTAGTGATCCGGGGATTCGCGTCGGCTTTGATGGACGCTACGACACGTGCTATCCCCGTTCGGTGGTCGACATTCATTTTGATTTTACCGTAGGTACTGACGCTCCCACGGGCCGTTATCGAGGTATCGATTCACCCCTTCCTGATCCAGCTCGCGCGTTGGAGTTGCATCAGCCAGACTACCTACTCCTCGACCGTCGAGAACCTCATGCCATGCGAATTATCCAAAGCAAGGTATCAGACTGGACGCTGCTCTACCAAGATAGTCTCGCGCAGATTTGGGGCCGAAGTGAAATAGTGAATCAACCAACAAGTGGGAGGCATATCTCACCAACAGATCGGCGCATTAGCGACGATGTGCAACAGGGATGGGTTCGGTGGCCAGCCAGCCCCAACCACACCACTTTTATTTCACAAAAGGTGTTGGCAGACAATCCTTAGCACTCGATAACGACAACTCTCGACGGTTGTGTTGGTCGGCCAAAGGATTGGAAAGCGATCGCCGGCTACTTCGACGCCAACGAATTTTTCAACCGATCCAAATATGTCGTGATGTCAACAGGCCATGGCGTTTCGAATTGCACCGGCTCGTGCGAATGGGGATGCACGAATCCAAGTTGTGCCGCATGGAGTGCCAACCGTGGTGAGAGACTTTCATCGGGAAGGGGGTCTTGGCCCATGGGACCGCGGTACTTGCCGTCGCCACAGATGGGGAACCCTAACTCAGCCAAATGTATTCGAATTTGATTTGTTCGTCCCGTCTCTAACCGGCACTCCAACTCGCGGTATTCCCCAAGAATCTGCCTGATCCTGACGTGGGTCACCGCATGTTTCCCCTGCGAGGAATCTTTCGTGCTCCCTCGGCGCCCGTCACCTCGATCACGAACTAAAGTGGTACGAATGGTCTGCGCTTCGATTCCACCACGTACAAGAGCATAGTAGACGCGCGCGACACGATGCGAGGCGAACTGTCGCACGAGTTCGTCATGGGCGGCCGGGCTACGAGCGAACAACAATAGGCCGCTTGTGTCTCGATCGATGCGATGCATGGGGTAAAGCCGTTCTTTGCCGCGACTTCGACTCGACTCGGGGAACCGCCGCTCCAGAAGTTCGTCTAGCGTTGGCTGTAGATCGCGTCGTTGTCGACTCCAGTGACGTTCCTGTGGCGGTCGAACGGAAATCATGCCGCTCGGTTTCTGAACAACGATGACCTGTTGATCGGCGAAATGGACAACAATATCGTGGGCGGAGGGGGGTGGTGGAAGGGGCCGAGGCTCGACCACAACAACGTCACCTGCCATGAGCCGCCGAGCCTCATCCAAACACAACACCCGATTGACTGTTACATACCGGCCGAGTAACAATCGCCGCACCTGCGACCAAGACGTTCCAGGATTCCAACGCCGCAGGGCCGTCCCCAGAGTACAGCCAGCTCCGTCGTCCACCACAAAAGATTGGCCAGCGCTCATGGGAAAGTCAGTTCATGATCCAATCAGCAACCGCATCGCTTACGCGGTTGGTCGGTGATTCAATCAAGTCAACCTGCCCACCCGTGACGCGATACGCCATCCCGGTTTCCGCTAGTGTGGCGAGAGACTCACCCGTGATTCCCAAGCGAACGGGTGCGCACAGTGCCAGCAACGCCGGTACATCTCCATACTTGAGCGCCCCAGGTACCAGATTCACATCGGTGCCACTGGTAATTCTGCCGAAGCGAAACCCTTGTGTATCGACGGCGAGCTGGTCGACTAAACCCGACGAACTGGCCACGGCCGCAGCCACCCAAATTCCAGCGTCTCCGACTCCAGCCAAGCAGACTCGCGACGGATTAGCTTCATGATACTTTACGAAAGCTGTCAACGTCAGAATATCGTGTACACGTTGAGCAAACAACGAATGATTGTAACCGAGCGTATATGCTATCGAGGCCCCGCGGGACTCCCATCGTCTTGCCTCCGCGAGTGGCACTCCGTTCCCCACAAAATCTCCCAAGTAGAGCAGATCCGCTGACGCGACGGCGTAACCTCGTTTTAGCAAGCGGACGATCGGCTCGGAAATTTGCCCCTCCGGTGAAAGGACGTCCCGTTTTCCGTCGCTGCCAATCCACACAACAACCTCCTGGTTCCACTCGTGTGGCAACAGAAACACCGTAGGCAATTCCTCACCATGCGTCTTGTTTCGTAGCCAGGCCGTGAACACCGTCCATACTTCGTGCTTTTCTTCAGTTCGTTGTTCGTACTGCAGGTCGGATGCTATCGGCAAGGAACGGCCGATCATGGTCTGCCAGGCTCCGCCGACGATTCGCTGGTATTCGGCCCAAGAGGCAGTGTCGACAGGTAGAAGCTGCGCCAACTGCCGACGCGACTGGTAGTCCATTGCTCTTAAAATTGCCACCTCGGTAACTACATCCTTAACGGGCGCCGGGTAGGCATCACCAAAAACAGTCGCCTCTTCCCTCGATAGAGGCTCGTAGTCCGATTCCTGCTCCGGCAGTTTTGACAGTCCGAAATGCTGCCGAAAAAAGGCGTACATCATGGCGCGACTCACCGCATTGTAATTATGCGGGAACTTAAAGTATTTTCCGTTGACCTTGTCCGCAGCACCGAGCATTGCATAATGCTGACGCAGTTCCGGTAGCCCCTTTGATTCCAACTCAGAGGTCCAATCGTCGGCCGCCGTGAGCCCTAAGGGTCGGGGCGCCGCCATCGCGGCAAAGTCCACGTTTCCCGCATTGACGCGTAAATAGCTGGCGTTCTCGCACGTGCAGCCACCCTGCATCGCCGTCGAGACCATCACGGCTGGAAACGCTGCCTTGACGCGTTCGTCAATGGCAGTCAACAAGAACGTCTGCGTCCCACCACCGCTGGCTCTCGTCATGCCGATTCGTGTTGGATCAACATCTTCTCGAGAACAAAGCCAATCGAGCGCTCGTAGACTATTCCACGTTTGTAAACCACAAGGGTTCAAGCAACGTAGTTCCGCCTGCGCGCTATAAAGTCCCCAATGATCGGTGGCGACTAACTCGGGGCGTCGCGCTTCTGATTTATGAATCAACTCTTTGGTGAACGACCCACCATCACCGAATCCCAGCATATCATATAGGAAGACTTGGCATCCCATGCGAGCCAAATGCACGCAGCGGGCTTGAAGTGGATGGCGTCCACCTTTCTCGAACCGCTCGCCACCACTCGCAATTTCTTGTTGGATTTGTTCCACTCCGTGGTCATGAAATCGTCCTTCCGGCCAATGTCCGTGGGGCGACAGGATTGTTGGTAAACGACCTGCCGCGTCGGCTGGTCGATAGAGACTCCCCGTTACCAGAAGTCCGGGAATACTCTCGAACAAGACACGGTCGACCGTATATCCATCCCGCTCTACACGTCCATGCACTGTCGCCACAATCTCAGGTCTCGGCGGCATGGGCCACAGACCACAGCTAAGGAGGATCTGCCGCAACAGGTATTCTCGGCGTTTCTTCCAGGCGTCAATTGAAGTCGAAGGGACAAAGGGGAAGTAGCTGTGCAAATCGCGTAACGGGCCAAGGCGAACGTCCTGCGGCACCACGGTTCTCGTTCGTATTGATACCGTAGGTTGTGCGCCCGACGGCACGTCGCTGGCACGGGTATGTGCGCCCAAGATGGCCCAGCTCATGGCCGCACCCGACGTCTGGAGCGCATTACGTCGCGTTACTACCGAATCTTTGCTCACGTACCCCCCCTGAACGTCTGTTTTCGTCAATCAAGGGACAAAAGCTACGCACATCGGCTCCGAAATCGTCAGGATCGACCCGCAAGGCGTAAGCATTCCCGTCTGCTTGTTGACATGAAACGACACGATATTGTTGGAGAACCGATTGGCTGCTAGGTAGACGGTGCCGGTTGGATCGATTCCCACAAAACGTGGATGGTCTCCTTGTGTCGGTTCCCGTTCGATAGATCGCACGCGACCGGTCGACTCCTCTACGGCAAATACGGCCGTACTGTTATGTCCGCGGTTGGCGGCGTACAGGAACTTTCCACTCGGATGGATGACAACTTCGGACGTAGTATTTTCTCCCTGAAAATCATCCGGTAGGGTCTTCACAACTTCGACCTCGTTCAGTTGTCTCTTGCCCATATCAAACGCCAACACAGCCAAAGTGCTGTCCAGTTCGTTGATCGCATAGAGCCATTTCCCATTGGGGTGAAAACTAACGTGTCTAGGACCGGCTCCCGGTTTCGCAGCCCAAAACGATTCACGCACTAGTTCACTCTTAGAACGCACATGCAGCACCTCGACGTGATCATTGCCTAGATCGGCCACAAAGAGCACAGTGCCAGATGGGTCAAACGCTACGCCGTGCGGGTGTGGCTTGTCTTGGCGGTCGGTCACGCTACTCCCATGATGCACATACTGAGCCACCTGATTTTGTAGAGATCCGTCGACATTCAATGAAAGCACAGACGTTCCGCGACCACTGTAGTGACAAACACCGAGCGACGTTCCGGCCGCATTGACTACGAGGTGCGTCGTCCCGCTTGACTCCTGCGTCGCTGCGCGACTGAATTCTTCTAGCATGCCCGAGTCGCGGTGAATTTTATACGCCCGCACGCCGCCATGGATCTGCTTGTCACCTGGAGTCGACTCATTCGTAATGGCGTACAAGACAGGCAATTTCGGATGAACTGCCAAGAATTCGGTATGAACATCTTCCGCGGCGACCTGCAGCGATCCAAATTTACCCGATTCCAAATGCAGACTACAAGTATATATGACCGCCGGTCGTCCGGGACTCGCAATGAACAACCGCTGGTCGGCCTGCAGTGAAGAGTATCCGGTACCATAGGACAACGCGGCGACGAACAGTAATTTCCATGCAACCTTCATCGGATGAGATCCCCGTAAAGCCCAACATCGGTTCCTTACCGCTGGTCCGACGATGCGCAGTTGCACGGCGATTGGCGGTAATTCTCCTCAGATTTCCTCCCCAATGTACCAGACGCCGGACACACGAGGAAGTGGCACAAGGATTAACCAAAGAGGGCCACGATCGGCTGGCCGTCGGCCGCAACCTTAAAGGGGCGCCGTGACGGAGAAATAATCTCTTGACTGAGAGACAAACCAAGTGCGAAGGCAATCGTCGCATTAAAATCAGGCACCGAGACGCCATTCTCAATGACTTCCCGTCCCTCCTCATCGGTTTTGCCATAGATCTGTCCGCCTCGCACTCCTCCACCAGCCAGCAAACATGAAAAAGCTTTCGGATAATGATTGCGACCATTATCTCGATCTTCCACGATGTCCGGGGTCCGCCCAAATTCTGTGGCAAGCACCACGAGCGTGCTCTCAAGTAGCCCTCGTTCTGACAGATCTTTGAGAAGCGTGGCCAGCGCACGATCTAACGATCTGCTAAGTTCTTCAACTCGTCCAAAGTTGTCGGTGTGTGTATCCCACCCTGGCAAGTCAACCTCAACGAATCGCACCCCTTTTTCCACAAGCCGCCGCGCAAGCAGGCATCCCTGTCCAAATGGATCGTCTCCATACGCATCCCGGGTCGCATCAGATTCCTCCGACAAGTCGAAGCACTGCAGATCTTTACTTCGCATCAGCCGGACTGCTTCGTCGTACATTCCGCTATACGCCCGCACAGGCCGCGACGTGAACTTCTTTTGAAAGCTGGCGTTCATCTGCTGCACTCGCTGCAATCGTCGAGCAAACTGATCCTCAGCAATTGCGTCGGGTAATTGACTGTGTTGCAGTCCCTGTTCTGGATCACCAATCGGCAGTGCAGCGTGTTGAGATTCCAAGAACCCTGCCCCAAGGCCCGAACTGTTGCCGCCGATCTTTACGTTGGCCGGCAAGGCAGGGTTGCGACGCCCCAGAAGCAGCGACGTATAGGCGCCGAGGTCTGGGTGCGCGATCGTCCCTCGCAGAAAGTAGCTCGTGTGCATGAAGTAACGGCCTTGCAAGTGAGCTCCCTGCGTGGACTGTAGCGAATTCATTACCGCCACCTTATCCATTTGCTTCGCCATTTGGGGAAAGTACTGAGAAACGCGAATGCCCGAAACGTTCGAGTCGAGCGAACTTACCGGGCCCTGGACATCCTTACCAGGCTTCGGATCAAAAGTATCGAGATGACTCATCCCTCCCGTCATATAGAGGTAGATCACACTTTTGGCCGTGCCCCCATTACTTGAGGCCGGAGACAGAGGTTCCAGTGTGTCGGCCGATAGCGAGCGCAGCGGCCATTGCATCGCCGCGACCCCCAGGCAACTTTTGGCGGCGAATTCCAGCCAGTGTCGTCGCGTCAGGTCTTCGTTCCACGACATTCTAAATTTATTCTTTTCACTCATGGACAATTGATCCCAATTTTCGTGCTACAGGCAAACTGCCTCAGTTAGTGAACGAACATGAACTCGTTGGTATTAGCCAGTGTCCAAATAAGATCAATGGCGGCGGAAGCGCCATACTTTTCCCCTTCTTTGAGCCACAAAGCTTTCTCGTCACGCGTAGGGTACCGACTGAGGAGACTTAAGAAGACGATATCTACCTTGTCACGGGGTTGCTTCGCTTCCTCGATTGACTGCATGAGCACTGTTTGCGGGTTACTGATCACGCGAGTTTCGATCGTACCGTTCATAAGCGACAAAACCTGAGTTACGGCAGGCTCGTGATTTGCGTTCTCGATCTGCTCCCGATCCGACTGTCCAAATTCCCTCAAGAAGTGCCCTTCAGGCGCTGGCGATGAAAGTTCGCTTGCGCGCACCAGATCGGTGGCTACGCCAGTGGCACTGCCGCGTGCTTTCTGGGCCAACTCTCGCAACTTGGCCTGGGCTGCCTTTAAAGCCTCCATATCCTTGGCATCTCTCGCCTTTTGAATCTCCGCACGAAGGGCGCCTAGTTGGTGCCGATTTTCTTTCAGCGCCTTGCGGTCAAAACCGCCACTGGCCATTGATGCGATCAGTTCACGCCGCATGCGTTTTCGACGCTCAGGGTCATTTCGCGACTCCACACGTTCCTGGGCCAACTTCACAATGTCTGCCACACTCAAATCTCTGAGTTCTTCGTATGTCAGATCGTCCGGCATCATGCCGCGTAACAACTTACCCCGTGGTCCTTCCTTTGTATCGACATTAGGCACCGCCAGGGTTACGAACGAATCCCACAGTTGTTCGGATGACATTCTACGCACCATCGGACCTTGAAAATGGAACGTATGCAGGTCGCTGACGTCAAGGGCCACAGCCTCTCGCTGATATGCCTCTGTAAAACAGACGACACGCTGAAATTGTTTGAGATCGTACTTCAATTCCCGCATCAGTGAGGTGAGAAAATCTATCAGTGCGGGGTTCGACGCTACAGTGTCGCTGCTCATGTCATCTACGGGCTCGATCAAGGCAACGCCAAACAATTTCTTCCACATGCGATTGGCTATCACCTGGGTGAATCGCGGATTTTCTGGTGACGTCAGCCAATTGGCAAAAGCAACGCGCGACCCAATATCTTCGGCTGCGGGTATTTCTAGTGCGAGCGATCCTTTCTTTTGTTTTCTGGTTCGAAGCGGGCTGACCGAACTGCCATTTCGCGGAGTTTCCGGTTCTACCAGCAAAGTGTGATCAAACATCGTCTTGGCGGTTACGATTTCATTTGGGGCGCCATCGTCGTATTGATAGGAATCGGGCAGGCGAGCCAGTCCAGTTCCACCTCCGACAACACCAAACGACATCGGCCGGAGCATCCGCAGAGCGACCTGCCGTACTTCGTCGTTCACGTCTGCGCGTTGAAGTTCGCGACGCAGTTCGTTGGGACGCAGGCCGTCCGTTGGCTTCATACGCATTCTCATACCGCCCGTAAAGGCAACCATTTCAAAAAATTCCCGTTGTTTCCATTGATCAAACGGGTGGTCATGGCACTGTGCACATTCGAGACGCGTACCCAGAAAGAGGCGTACCGTGTTCGCCATATTGTCTTCTGGCATATTAAAGTCTCTTAAATAGTAGCCAGTCGCACCATTCCCTGTTTCCAAGGCCGCGCCAGATGACACGATCATGCGTCGCACGAAGTCATCGTACGGTAGATTCTCTCGCAGGGATTGCTTGATGAATTCGACGTATGGCTGCCCTGGATTTCCCCCCTGCAAACGGCTCTTCGCACGTAGTAGGTCGGCCCAATAGTTGTACTGGTGACTGGCATACGCTGGACTATCCAGCAGTCTATCGACGAGTTGCTCGCGTCGGTCTTGATGACGGGAGCCGAGAAATGATCGCGTCTCCGACAAAGTGGGAATTCGGCCGGCTAAGTCAAGATAGACACGTCGAAGAAAAACCTCATCCGAGGCCCGACCCTGAGGCCGTTCCTCGGCGGAATCCAACATCACTTGGACAAGCCGATCGATCTCGCTGCTCCAGCTTCGTACCTGTCCGACTGAAACTCCAGTCAGCAATCCTCCTCCTGGCGAACTCGCGAGCGACACCTCTGCAGCGCAGCATTCTCTCACCGACGCGTAAGCCAGCAGCATCCCTAAGATTGCGATCCGATTTGCACCCACCATCATCCGAGCCCTCGCTTCAATCAGCCGCCAGACGGTTATGCCACATCTTGCATGGTAATTACATAATCGGAAACCGCAACCTTGATCTTAAACCCCGGCGGCACAATTAAGTTTCGGCCGCGCCCATCACCGGCGATTGTGTGTCGTTGCGAACCTATTGAAAACGACGTTTAGGGGTCATCGCAGGTGCGGTACGATCGACAGCAACGATTGTGCGGGGGTTGGCTAAGGATACGTGGCCCCATACCGCGACCCATCATGCTATTCTATCCTATATCGCGTCTCGGCTGCACTGCGATCGGGACCCTGCAACCACCGGTAGCGCAAATTAATTAGAGCGAAAGGACATCATGGCGGCCACAGCCCCTTGGATTACATACCGCCCAGAACTAAAGGTTTTGGACTGCACCATCCGTGACGGCGGATTGATCAACAACCACCTTTTCACCGATGAAGTGGTGCGTGCAGTGTACGACACTTGCGTTGCGGCTGGAGTCGATTACATGGAAGTGGGGTACAAGAACTCTCCCAAGATCTTCCCGAAGGGGGAGTACGGCGCTTGGCGACATACAGAAGAAAAAGATCTGGAGAGACTATTCTCCGATCACGACGCTGACAAACGCGGTCTCAAGCTGTGCGCTATGGCGGACGCGGGAAAAAGCGACTTCAAAGAGCAGATCGTTCCACGCGACCAAAGTAAGCTCGACATGATTCGCGTAGCGTTTTATGCCCACCAGGTTTCCGAAGCGGTAGAAATGATCAATTTCTGCGATTCGCTCGGTTACGAAACCATGGCCAATCTAATGGCGGTATCGATTGTCGACGACATCGAAATCGACACAGTTCTCAGCGCAATCGCCAAGACACCAGCTCAAGTGATGGTAATTGTTGACAGCTTTGGACATCTCTATCGGGAGCAGGTCGAAATCCTCTATAAGAAATATGCAGGCGCCCTGGAGGGTACAGGCAAGGACATTGGAATCCACGCCCATAACAACCAGCAGCTCGCATTCGCCAACACGATCGAAGCGATCATCCTGGGTTCCAATCGTGTCGACGCGACCATGGGGGGACTTGGACGGGGTGCTGGAAATTGTCCGATGGAATTGCTATTGGGGTTCCTACGCAATCCAAAATTCAAGTTACGTCCGGTGCTTGAGTTGTTACAGAAACACATCGAACCGCTTCGGCCTACGGTGAAATGGGGACCGCTCATCCCGTACAACATCACAGGCCAATTGAACCTGCATCCCCGCTCTGCGATGCAGTTCTTGGATGGCCCGGACTGCGACAACAACGTGCAGTTCTACGATCAGATACTCCGCGATACCTAAAGAAACGTAGAACGGGTCTCCAGGCCCGTTCTTCCCTCCCTGTCTTCTTTCCCCAACCGACTCCAAAACCGGGGACCAACGGCCTTCGGCTGATCGGGCCATGGCCGATTGCGCCCCGGCAATGATTGACCGGCGAACATCAGCCGGCATGCGTTCGCGTTTGGTTTACCGTTCGTAGATCGGTAAGAAGCGGAAATTCAAGGCCAGAGCGAGCAGCGAAAGGGACGTACCAACAGACGGCCCAAGGTCACTCGAGAAGCTACCGTCCTCCTGCTGCGACTTCTTCAGTCGCTGCACGAGCAAGCGGTTCCATTTCTCCCAGGCGTCCATGTCGCCCTGAAAAAGGGCTTGCGATTGATAATAACGAGCGTAGTCGACCCATTGCCGTGGCTCGGTTTCCAGATGATCCTTCAGGAAGGTCAATGTGGTCTCATATTGGGGCAGGTCTTTCCGCCGCGAAACGGAATAGACGAGCGATGCGATCGCAATCCGCGGCAGCGACTCATCAAACCCACCAAACCCACCGCTGTAGGCAACCTGTCCACCTTCCGATGTCATGCTCTTGAAATAGGCAATCGCTCGATCGATATTCGCGTCGGGTACTTCGATGCCGGCATTGCGGGCCGCCAGTAAACCCATCAGCACGGCACCACTTACAGACGTATCCGCATCCGACGCGTCAGGTGTATAGCGCCATCCACCAGCGGAATTCTTTTTTTGCGCAGTGATCGCCAACCGAACAGCAAGTTCTAGCGTCATTCCTATGGATCGTGGAGCCGCACTTGTAGAACCAGGCATGGGACGTCCATCATCCACCACACCGTAGGCCTCCGCTAACCCCAGCATGGCAAATCCATGTTGATACATACTATCGCCGAGATAACCCGTATTGGCATCTTGGGCCGCCAGCATACTCTGGAGCGCGCGGCGCACGTGGTCGCTGTAGATACCGAAATTAGGATCCTCTCCCGATGCTAGGAACGCCATGACTGCCATACCCGTCGTACCCGCACCGCGATAATTCCCCGGCCAATCCCCGGCTTCGGTTTGACTGGTCGCTAAATACTGGAGTCCCCGCTCATACATCTCGCGTACTTCTCTCGGCACGGCGTCCCCCACTTGGACTGGAAGTGGCGATTGCGCATGCAAGACGGCCGGCGCAAGAATGATAATGACCAGCGAACAAAGAAACCTGCAGAACGGAACCGGGTGACTGCATCTGCGAACCCGGGCCGACGTTTTAGTTTTCATTGCTTGTACCCGCTGGAATCATCTTGTGGCGTCTAAGGAACGCGTCCATCCTACTCCCCTGTTGTCTTTGCAACAGAATAGCTTTCCATTGTGACTCGTCGAAGAGAGGCCTGAGCTTCTCTTCGGGAATTTTCGACAACTGCCACAAGACGTAATAATGATCATGCTGCCCGAACTGGAGTGGGGGAGGCGTCTCCAAGAGCAACTCCAACAGTTTGTCCCGTTGTTCCTTCGTCAGCGGCGTCGATCGCTCCAAATGCGTCAGCGCTCGCCAGATACGCGCCTGATACCCAAATCGCTGTCGCTTTTGTTCATCGGTTCGGACATTGTACAATCGCTGTTCATCCAAAATTTCCGACAAGACTTTATTGAACAACGAGCCTGCCCCGAAAAGTCCTGCCTGAAACTGTTTCTGCAGCGGTTGGACCTCCTGCCACATTTGGTTCATTTTTTCTTGGTCGTTGCGAACCGAGTCAAATTTGAGGTGAACCGCGTCCAATTTTTCCACAAATCGATGAATATCGCCGCGTCCGGCCAAACGCAATTTACTGACCTGATCTTCCGAAAGAGAAACAACACTTGCAATACTTTCACATCGAACTGACAAGAGCACATTGAGGCGGTCGATTCCATTGGTCCCCGACTGTCTTCGACCCTCAACATTCCCAAATACCCATTGATTGATCTGCTCACGACCTACCTCGAATCGATCGCCCTGCTCCACAGGCTGTTCGATTTTCTCGTCGGGAAACAGATTTTCTTCCAGCTCTTCACCGGCGGCAACTTTCCCTAATCCGTACGACAGAAAAGAGAACGTGTATATCCCCACCAGGAAATTGAAGACACAACGACTATTGCGAATCATCATCTTGTACCTCCGCTCGGACGGCAGGCTCCTCCTCTTCCTCTTCTTCTTCCTCTTCTTCCTCCTCCTCCACCACCTCGACCAGGCCCTCATCACCAATCCCAAAACCATTCCCAAAAGCCATCCACGAATTGATCCCGTAGTCTACTTTCTGCAGTCCCTGCCAGACTTTTACCTGGGAACTGGTCAACTGCGGAACCACCAATGCGTCGGGCACCGTGGGGAAATATTCCGGGTTGTGGACCATTAACGCCAGAGCCGATTGCCAATTGTCTTGCCAGCCTTTTTCCAGTTCTTTTTGCAACTGACCTCGCTGCGTCTCGGACAGATAGAGCCGGTCATCCAAGGCAGCCACGAGCGACAGGACTCCTGCCGTTTTCCGTGCTTCAATCCGCATCTCACGTTCATGTTGATACCGATCCACGGCTTCGACAGACAAATTCGCCTTGGCGATTTCTACAATCGCATCACGAAAGCTTTCCTGCAGATCCTTTTGGACCTGAGGACGGCCGCCAAGGACAAAACCATTAATTCGCACCACTTGTCCTCTCGGGCCCTGTTGATCCACCAGTGACTTCAGGACATCGGCGCTCGCGGCTTGTACTCCCTTTTTGACATTGCGAAACTCTTGGGCACTTGGCTGACACACTGCCCGGAGAAATTGTAGTTCAGCCTGTACGAGTCGTTTCACGTGCGGTCGAAATTGCTGCTCCAACGCCGCAATCCGCGGATCGACGTCGACTTCTTCGGGCTTTTCGCCTGCGTCACCATTCCCCGGTGCGTCGTCTTGCCGCTTAGCAACTGGGTCCCCTTCTACGATTTGGTAAGTTTCGCCATCCACCTGGATCGTAATGTCTACCGATACCGCGTCGAGGACTGGAGCCGGCGACAGATCCGCTTCTTGCGCCATCAAAAAGAACGGGGCGAGGATCACCCACGAACACGCGATCAAGGCAATTTGCATTGTCTAGCCTCCGCTCGGTTGTGTCAGACGATTGAAGTATTCATCCAACCCGGCACGATACTCTTCGGGCAAGACCGCTCCTGCTTCGCCGGTGGCCTGCGATACTTCCCGGTGCTCACGGATCTCTTTCTCGTTAGTCCCTTTGCCGATCAACGCGAGCGCCGAATCGCTCGTCGTCCCTTTGCCTCCGCCCCCCGGTGTGGAACCGCCACCGCCACCGCCGCCACTTGGGTTGATCCTCTTGGAAGACAGCAACAACTCAATCACCTCGGTTTCTGCAGCGATTGCTGCGGATCCGGTATCCGGCTTCGACAGAATACCGGTGCATTCTTGCATGACGATACTCACCGCCTGCATGAGTTGAATTTCTTTGCTAAAAAGTTCCTCCCCTTCAGGGAGTTTTCGAATACGATCTTCTACCAGGTCAATTCTCTGCTGCAGTCGATTCTGACTTTCGGACAGGTCCTGGGACCGTTCTCCGTATTCATCGGAGGAGAGCCCTGGCTTCGCCTGTTCCGTCACACGCGTTTCTTCCCGGAGGTTGACTTCGGCCTCCAGGACTTGCAAGACTTCTAAGACAATGGAAGGGGGCAAACTGCCCCGCGATTTGCCACCGGGTCACGTGCCTCCACGCGCCGGATCGACAAGATCTTCCGCCCAGCGATCCAAGTTATCGGACCAATACTCACATTGGGCCATCGATAAACCTTGTTCGATTTGCAAATCACCGCTCACCTGTCGAAGTGCCCCGACGACGTCTGACTTTCGCATCTCCTCCATCACCTGCTTAAATTGCAGCAACGGACGTCGTTCAAAATAGGCATGCATGTCGTCCAAGATGTACGAAACGTTGTCACTGTCCTGTACCTCCGATTTGGTCAATCCCTCAAGTTGCTCTTGTTGGGGCGCAGGAAAGTCGTGCGGCTTACGACCAAACGTCACTTCCATCAAGGCGCCCAAGTTTGTCGCGATGCGGTATTGCTCCCGTGACGCCGCCTTCAGACGTTTCACGAGCGTGCTGCCTTCAAGGTTCGCCAACACAGTATTGAGTTCATTCGCAATTTTCTCAAACTCAGTCAGCAAATCTTGCTGTTGGGCCAGCGCTTCGTCCATCTTCTTGCCGACAGGACAATCTCCGCCCTGTTTAGCGAGTCCGGCCAGTGTTGTAACGGGCAAACGGAGAGTCGGAGCGGAATTGTTTGATGGGGGTGGCGACTCGGGCGATTCTCCGTTTGCTGCCGGTTGCTGACTTGATTCACGGTCAACGATCGTCGGAACGGCGGCCTTCTGAGCATCAGCAGTAGCCGAATCGGGGGGCGACGCTCCAGTATCCGTTCGACGAATCGTCCCCGCCGAGGGCGACGACTTCGTAGCAGAAGCGAGTTGTGGAGACTTGGCGGCCTCTTTGAGTAGGTCGGCGACCGACGGCATCCGCTGGTCAGAGATGTCTTGGAGTAACTGCAGCATCTCCGCCCATTTCTCTAGATGCCCCACCCCAAATTCCGGGTTGCGAGCCGCCTGGCGGACAAGATCTTCCCCCGCCACCGTCAGCCCCTGGAGACGACGCCCGTTTCCTCTTTCAGCCGCAGCTTGCTGCTCAATACGATTGCGCGTCTCTGAATCATTAAGTTCTTCCGTCGATAGCGCACGTAGTTCTTTATTCGTTTCAAACAATTGCAGTTCGCGATCGCGCACCTCCAACGCCTGCCGATGCCATTTGTTTAATTGTTCGGTCATCCAAATTGCATGCTGGTCAACATCCAATACGTACAAGGTAAAGGTCGGCGAATAGACACGAGGCCGATTTGGCAAATAGTCGGTCACGTAAATTCGCAGCTGAATGGCCTGAGGGGAAATCTGGAGCGACTGTGCATTGAAAGTACCGATCGCAGCCAACGTTGCTTGTTGCGGTCCGCCGACAGATAGCAAGCGTTCGCCGCGGGTATCACCGTTAAGTCCTTCGGTGGTCGTGCCTTGCCATTCCATGCCAACTTCTTGCACGCCAAAGTCATCGTTTCCCTGCAGGCCAAATTGAAGCTGTTCGATATCCAGGACGACTCTCTGCTTTGCTAGTCCCTCACAACTGATCGTTGGAGGTTCGTCGGCCGCCTGGATCAAATTCAGGGTAAACGGCTCCTTTTCTTGCAAACCAAACGTATCCTGCCAGCGGAATTGAACACTGCGATCGTGTGCAACCGGTACAGCATCGCTCGTTACCGTGTCGATTTGAGGTACTCTCGGCAGGCCATCGACCGAAGCTTGGGCCAGCTCTCGATTGGCTTGTGCCACGATCGTTACCTGGCTCCCTTCCACGAGGGATACCGTTCCGGATCGAACATCTTTCCGCACATTCTCGGTGTGTTGAAGGTATGACGGGAGGGAAACGAGTGCTTCCACCGACTTCAATTCAGGACGCTGGATCGGCACAAGCGTCACCGCTTGCTGCGCATCCCCGATACGAATAGAAAGTGGTGCCTCAGAAATTTGCGGGGGTAACTCCAGGCGAAACTCCCTGGATTCTTGTGTGGCCTGAATTCGAGTCTGTTGACCAATCTGCAGTTCGGCTAATCGCGGCAGCCAAACCGAACCTTCATCGAGCTGAATCGTCAGCAGATGGGTCTCGCCGTGAGGAATGACTAACCGATCGGGTAGTGGTACGAACTTTGCAAATGTATAGCGAGCGAGCGAACGCCAAGGGAAGAACGATCGCTGCATGGCATTCCATGTAGCCAGAGGCAGCACGGCAGATAGCACCGCCATGACGACGATGCCGCTCGCTGCAATATTCCTCCACAATTGATTTCTTGTCGGTGGCAAACTCTGGGAGAGATCCCACCGTCGCGATTCCTCAGCAACTTGCCGCACCGCCGCCTGGCATAATTCGGGCGATCGCGCTTGCTCACTTGGATTCTCGACGAGTTCCAGCACCCCCAACAACCTGTCACCAATCTGGGGCGAACGGTGGGCTACCAGTCGGGCAACTTGCGGGAGGCTGCGCCGCCGCCAAACCCAGCGGTAGATGCGATAGGGGATCAGCGTGAAGACCGCCATGACCGCCGTGATCAGGACGGCGCGCAACATCCACGGCGTGTCTCCCACTCGATCCGCGAGAAATATCGTGACGACAACGGTGATCAAGGCAGACACAGCGATACAGAATGCTTCGCTGAGTTTGAGGGTCCATACTCGGCGACGAAATGCGATCAGCTGTCCACACAAATCATCAGGAAGACGAATCTTTTGCTCTGGGAGTGTATTATTCACGCCGTGTCTCTGTATGACCATTTCAGCGACAAGTCAACGTTGCGCCGCGTCGAAATCCGGATCTGATACTCATCATATCAAACCAATCGACTTTCGGCCTATCCAAAAAGCCCCTAATAGAACGAACAGAATTCCGCCCGTAATCGGATGGGACCAAAGTTGCAGTCGTCGAATGGAGGGCGGCAAGTCGGGAAGTGCTTGCAGTGTCTTGACCGCTTGCTCCACGTCCATAGGATTGAGGACTTGCCCTTGGGAGACTCTGGCAATTTCCTCAAGGACTTCCGGTCGAGCCGGCTTACCCGGACGCTCATCCGCCATACCTTGCACATAAAACGAGGTTTCCAAAGTCGCAGCGGTATCGGTACAAGCCAAGGTGACGGCGTGGCGTCCTGGCTCCTCCGTGACGAACTTGCCGGAAAATGCCCCCCATTCATCCCCTAGTGCCTGAAATCGAATCGTCTCCACTTTCCCGGACGGCGATACTACCCGTGCCACGACCTCTCCCCGAGATAACGGCTCGCCGCTCGGTTCCATCACATTCGCAAACAGGGCGACCGCCTGTCCGAGTTGCGGTTGATCGGGAGTGAAGAAAAGCCGCATGGTCTCACCTTTGGCCATATTTCTCTGATAGGCCATCCATCGCACCACCTGACCCCAGAAGCGATAATGATATTTGTCTTCTACCCCTTTACGCCAACGCCATGCACCGTCGGTCCCCATGAATAGTACCTTACCAGTACCATACGTGCGTGTGACCAACATCGGCAACCGGCCATGCTCATTGCTCGTGTCTCGGTGAACCGAAAGCACATCCGTACCCGGCTTGGCTCGCTCCACAGCCGCGTACCATTGAAACCCGGGTAGTTCTTCCCATACCTCGAGGTTCTCATCTTCGGTATCAACCAATTTGGTAAGCAAACTACGGCGGCCAGACTGGGTGAGTTCGAAGTGCCCCGGCGTACGTGATCCCCATCCGGCGGGCTGTGTCGCATCAAGGACTACCGGATAGATGTCACCTAGTTCCGTGTCCAATAGAGAATGTTGCCGTCCCTGCCAACCTGGCAAAAAGACGAGCCCTGTCGCCTGATGTTGCACGACCCCTTTTAACCATCGACACTGTTCCGCTGTGAGCTGTTCGCCATCAACTCCTACGTCGCCAAGGAAGACCACGTCGTATTTTGACAACTCCTCTAAACCCGGAGGAAAGGCAGCAATATAGTCTTTGTTGCCCCCACCTGGCTTATCGAGTCCGGGATGGAACAACAGACACGCGAGGCGAATTCCCGGGTCACGAGAAAGGGCGTTGCGAAGATAGCGGTACTCCCAACGTGGGTACGATTCTACAACTAAGACCTGAAGTTGCTCTTCGCGAATCGAGACCGGCGCCGTAAGCGAATTGTTATCTCGTTCGGTTTCATCAGGATGCGACTTCAATTCGACGGAGATGGTTACGTCTCCCACTCGAGATGGTTTCCAAGAGATCGTCGCCGACGTGCGTGCCATGGGCCCCAACACAATCTCTTCGCTGATCGACTCACCATCCGAGGTCCGCAACGTGGCGGTAACCGTATGCTCACGCGGAAGGGAACTTTCCACAACGAACGGTACGCGAACCGCTTTGCCCGCCACGCCAAAGGTGGGCGGATCCAAGCTAACGAGTTCCAAGTCAGGTAACCGAGTTGGGCTGCCAGACGCCACCGTAAAAACCGGAATCTTCTTCATCCGCAATTGCGTGGCGGCTTCCACCGGGGGAGAACCCTGATTCCAGTCACCGTCCGAGAGTAAAACGACTCCCCGCAGAAGACTGTACTTCTCGGCCAAAGACTCGAGCGCCTGATGTAAATCACTGCGAGTTCGATCTCCGTCGGCCCCCATGGGTTCGATGACGACCTGAAATCGTTCAGATAACGCACGCCAGGCTTCCGCTTTCGTGTAGGGCTCCACCGCCTGTTTTCGTGAAGACCACAGTCGGTCCTGAGCTGACCCTTGCTCCACGTCGCGTGTTCGCATGCTGGGTGAATTATCCCACACGATCGCGAGTGTCGGCTTTTCGGTAGGTTGGAATTCTTGCACAATTTCAGGCTGGTTGAGCAACCACGCGCACAACGCCACAATCAACAGACGCACTGCCTCTAAGATCCCCAGGTCCCTCCGATAGCCACTGCGGCGCCAGGCAGTAAAGCAAATCGCAGTCGTTCCAGCGAACATCACCAACGCAACGACAATGGTCGTAGGCGTCGCTCCGTGTGTCAGTGAAAATAGGCTCGTCATGCGGCAGTCCCTCGAAGGGAGGACAAGCGCGGCAAACACAAAACCGCTTCTACGAACAGAGAAACTAACATCGCCACGAGAAATATGCGCCAGATTTCTTGTACGAGTGACGTCGCCTGTCCCGACCGTTCATCGACTCGGACAAAATCGAGCCCCCGAAACAGTCCGGCCAATTGCTCGTCTTTGACCGTCTCGGTGTCATCTTCGCGTTGAGAACGATTCACCGCCACCATGCGGTCCCCAGTTCCATATACGCCCGTGTGGTGCGGATACTCCGTGGATATCGCTGCGCTTTCGCCCGCCAGCCGCCGCCAGGTTTGCGTCGACGCTGGCCACGGAGTACCGGCATCGATCTGTCGCGCCGACGCCAATCGCCGAGACCCCTCATCGAGTGCACGTTGGAGCATTACATAAAACACGACACCATCGCTTGCCAACGACGAGTCCTGAGGGTCCGGAGTTGTACTGCATGCGTACACGGCACCTTTGGCGGTCGGCACGCGAACAAGTAACGGTTTTGCTCCGCTGAGGCGTGCCAATTCGGTCGATTCGCCCGTTAGCTGACAAAACCGATCAATGCGCAGTGTACCGACGGGTAGCGCTGCGCCACTTTGCGTTCTTGCCAGCAAATCGGCATCGCTCCGCCAAGTTTCCACCACCGCGCCCTTCGGAGCCGTTTGCCAGCCTTGCCATTCCAAGCCGAAAGCAGCGCTGGGCGTATCGCTGTGAGGTGGGAAAAATATCACGCTTCCGCCGTCATCCACAAACAATTGGATCGTTTCCAACGCCTTGCCCTGCGGAAAAGAACCTTGCCATATCAATAGGCCCACCTGTTCCCATGCGATGGACGCTAACGCCTCGGGAGCGACAAGATCCACACGCGACTTGCTGTTCGTCTCGGGCCGAATCTCCGCGGCCAGACGTAGTGGTTCCCCAACAGCGGAATCTTCTGCGCAAACCACGGCGTACGGGGGCGAAGGTTCGCTGAAGGTAAAATAGTACTCGTCGTTCGCGACGTTGTTATCATGCGGAATCGCTACACGCCCCCAACCATTCCGTTGCGTCGATTCGATCGGAATCTTGTGGCTCTGTAGCTCAGTACGAGCCCCAGCAGATTCGACGTCCAGGGTAGTGCGCGCGCCGTTGACCTCAAATTGCAACGGGATCTTCTGCACAGGTGCGGTCGCGGAATTGCGTTCCACGACCGCCGATAACAGCAGTTGTGTCTGACCGTCTTCATCGGTTTGTGCGACTTTTGTTACACGCACGCGAGCGTCCGACGGATCTTGTGAGGGGAATGCCAGCAGATGAATTCGCGTCCCGGGCGGCAACTGGGCGAATTGTTCCCGCACGGCAGTCCAACGTCCACTGTCGGGTGACCAATCCTGTCGGCGCAAATCGGAACAGATCCAGATATCGTTGCGTGCATTTTGTTGGGCTTTGAGGTATTGGTACGCACTTGCCATGAGTGTCGGCAGGTCGGCCTGGGAACTGAGTGGGCTCGCACTGGGAATCGTCAGTAAATCTTCCGGTTCCGCCAGTTCCAAGGGATTCCCCGATACATTGTCGACGAGCACGCAACGCGATTTTGGAAGAACCTGAAGCGTTCGTACCAACTGAAGTTTGGCTGCTTCAAACTTCGTAAGATCTCCTGATATTCCGCGTTGCAACATGCTGGGAGAACGGTCCAACAAGATAATTGTATTGTCAACACGACCGCCCGCCGCCGCTCCCAACCAACCGCTAGACAAAGGCCGAGTCAAAACGATGACGATCCCAGTCACTGCAATTACGCGCATCGCCAGGATCAGCCACCGGCGAATCCTCGCCAACCCACGAGACAATCGATTCGCCGCCAGCAAAAACAACATGGCACCCCACGGCATGGTCTGATAACGCCGCTGGTTGACAAGATGAATGACGATGGGCAGTGCAATGAGTGGCAATGCGGCTAAGAACAGCGGATACAAGAAACTCATGATTCATCTCATCGTTGATTGCGGTCGACAAGAAACCGCATGAGCGCTTGATCGTACGTTTCGTCCAGTTGGAGGCAATGGTACTCGACGCCCGCTTCCAAAAACATCTGCTGAAGCGAACGCTGAAAGGTTTCCCTTGCCAGATGGTACCTGTCGGCTATCTCGATGGGGTCGGCAAACACGGCCGCGCCACCTTCCAAATCCAAAAATCGCATGGGACGCTTCAAATCAAATTCGATCTCCATCGGATCGAGTAGTTGAAAGGCCGTTACGTCATGTTTTTTAAAACGCAAGTGTTCGAAACATCCGCGCAATTCGCTGGAGTCGACGAAGAAATCCGAGACAACGACCACCATCGCCCGCTGTCGTAGGCTGTCGGCGAGTTCATGCAAGACCG
The DNA here is from genome assembly GCA_027619595.1 of Planctomycetota bacterium. Taxonomy (GTDB): domain Bacteria; phylum Planctomycetota; class Planctomycetia; order Pirellulales; family Pirellulaceae; genus JAQCHP01. The sequence continues at coordinate 4,338 of JAQCHP010000042.1, read as the reverse complement.
GCACCAACTGCGTCGAACCCTTGGGTTCGAGCCTTTCGAGTACCTCGAAGATGGATGACAGATGGGCGGGATTCCGACGTGGCGGTAGCTGCGTCACGAGTCCCTCGGCGGCACACGCGATCCCCACGGCATCCCCTTGCTGGATGGCTAGGTAGCTTAGCGTGCCGATCATTTGCTGAGCGTACTGGATTTTGGATCCGTGTTTTCCACGAAACCCCATGGATCCGCTGGTGTCAAGGACCAAGCAGCAACGCAGATTTGTATCGGCCTCGAATTCTTTGACGTAATATCGTTCTGTGCGACCAAAAGCACGCCAATCGACGCGCCGCAAATCGTCACCCGGAACGTATCTTCGATATTCGGCAAATTCGACGCTCGATCCACGATGGGCGCTGCGATGCCGGCCCGACAAGTGCCCCAGCATGAGTCGGCGCGAAACCAGCGGGACGGCGGAAAGTCGCGCTAAGACGGCCGGCTCAAGTTGTGTACGAGTCCAATTTGAAGTGGCCAACAATCGTCTCCCTGAAAATCCTCTGCGTGAATCACGACCTTTTCACCGGCTGTACTGGGACGCTGTACAGGGACGCTGCACAGGAAGGTGCCTTCTCGTCAATATCAGGCACTACATCGCGTCAGGATCTGTCTCGCTGACCAGTCTCTTGACGATGTCGCGAGCATGAAGCCGTTCGGCCTGCGCAGCGAATGTCGTAATGACACGATGCGTAAGGACCGGTTCGGCGGCGGCCTGCACATCTTCGAGCCGAACCATATAGCTCCCGGCAAGTGCTGCGCGGGCCTTACCCGCCAGAATAATATTCTGTACGGCCCGCGGGCCGGCACCCCAAGAGACCAACGGAGTCAACCACGGTGGCGCCGTGGGGTCTTGGGGTCGAGTGCGTCGGACAAGTCGAGCAGCAAACCGGTAAATATGGTCCGGCACCGGAATCCTTCGTACTAATTCTTGATCTGCCAAAATCTGGGGACCCGACAATAGATGCCGTAGTGCGGGAAAGGCCTGCCCGGTCGTGGTGCGCGCAATTTCGATTTCTTCGCTTTCCGAAGGATAGTCGAGCTCAATCAAATACATAAAGCGGTCCAACTGCGCTTCTGGCAGTGGATAGGTACCCTCTTGCTCGACCGGATTTTGCGTGGCGAGAACCAGAAACGGGGCATCCAACTGGAACGTCTTGCCCAGCGTTGTCACTCGATATTCCTGCATCGCCTCGAGCAGCGCGGCCTGTGTCTTCGGAGGTGCTCGATTGATTTCGTCCGCCAACACGATATTCGCGAACACGGGCCCGTGAATAAACTGAAACTCCCGGCGTCCCGCCACCGAATCCTGCAAAATATCTGTTCCCGTTATGTCCATGGGCATCAAGTCGGGCGTGAATTGAATTCGGCTGAATTGTAGCGAGAGCGTTTCTGCCAACTTGCTCACCAGCAACGTCTTTGCCAATCCCGGCACTCCCATCAAAAGGGCATGGCCGCGGGCAAAGAGGCAGATACACAGCTTTTCGACCACGTCCCGTTGGCCAACGATTACTCGAGCCAACTCGGCTTTCAGACCGTCAAAGGTCTCCTGCAGCCGGTCAATCGCGTGTACATCCGAGTCCGTGAGAAGTTTCTCACCTTCAGTTACAGCAGAATGGTGTTGATTCATTGGGGGCAGCCTCGATCTCAATCCCTACCAAAACGACCACGTGTAGTGTACAGGATGGGACGAAAGTCGTCCCCTAACAGCTCACCTTACGATAACTCAATCGCTTGGCACAATGAAATCGCGCACAAGAAATCTGGGAACGCAGGGATCCAGAACCGACGCAAGAGCGGCGGGAACCGGCTGCAAAACCGCGGGATTGCAGGATTGCAAAACCGCGGAGGACGCAGAGAATCCAGAACAATTGGGGAGGGTTCTGGTAATCCGCCTGGGGGTTTGTGCAAAATTTCGACACTCCTCGCTGAACGCCACCTCGAACACGCTCGTTAACAGGCCCCTGCCTGGAAACGCACTGTCTTAAAAGCTCCGCCTGGGCTAAAAAAATTCATGGAAACAGACAATTTTTACCAACACAATTGCTTGCGCAACTCTTGCTCCCCTCTCCCCCAGAAGACTGGGGGAGAGGGGAGCAAGATTACGAAACGAAACGCATCGTGCGCAACAACATCGTGCGCAACAACATCGTCCCAGCCAATTGGATCTGTTCGCCAACTTTTCTTCAGTCCGGGCAGAGCCTGGGGACCAGATGGTGGCGTTCCGCGAGGAGTGTCAAAATTTCTGCACAATCCTACAGCGGACGTACCACGGAGATCGGCCGGAGGTAGTCATTGAGGGTCTCAGGACTTACCACCCCACCCCCCATACCACTCTTTCCGATGCCACCGTAAGGGACACCATGCACGACCACGTTATGCGCGTTGATCCAACCATTCCCCGATTCGAACGCCTCAGCCACTCGGCTGCAGCGTGCTAAATCGCTGGACCACACACTATTCCCCAATCCATAGTCGGTATCGTTGGCGAGCCGAATGCCCTCGTCTTCGTTCGTGAACGGTGCCAAATAAGCAACGGGACCAAAGATTTCCTCACGAGCGGCGACATTATCGAGCGATCCGGCCATAAGCGCGGGCTTCACGTAGTATCCGTTTCGACCCGGCACTTCAGCGACTCCACCTTCCAGAACCAAGTCGGCCCCACCGGCCACCCCTTTCTTCAGGTAGGAGAGTACGCGTGACCTTTGCTTTTCACTCACAAGGGGCCCCATTTGTGTCTCTTCGTCCATTGGATAGCCAACTTGGACTGCACTCATTTGTGATACGCAAGCGTCGACAAACTCGCCGTAGATATCCTTCTGAATGAGCCAACGGGTTGCATCGCAGCAAACTTGTCCTGCGTGGAACGTAATGGCCTGCACAAGTTTCTTGGATGCCTCGGCAATGTCAACGTCGTTGAAGACAACGGCGGCACCCTTACCTCCCAATTCGCACTTCACAGGGATCAAGTTGCGTCCACACGCTTCGGCGACAAGTCGTCCGATTTCCGGCGAACCCGTAAAACTCATGCGCTTAAATTTTGGATTCCGCGAAACGGCGGCACCGGCAGTTTCACCTAGCCCGGTCACTACGTTTAATACGCCCGCCGGCAACAGCCCTTGCTCATGAATGACGTGGCATAAATACAGAGCTGAAAGCGGAGTATCCTCAGCCGGCTTCAGCACGCATGTATTACCAGCAGCGAGCGCCGGGGCTAAGCCCCAACCGGCCAGCAAGAAGGGGAAGTTCCACGGAATAATGAAACCGCATGCTCCCCAAGGGTGCCGCGCAACCCATGCTTCGTGGTGCTTCACAGCAATGACACTTCGATAATTGACTGTCTGCGCAAGATCGGCGAAATACCGGAATGTATCGATCACATTTTGAACGTCCGCCACTGCCTGCGCGTAGATTTTTCCGCAATCGAGCGATTCGATCTGTGCGAATTGCGAGAGCTTCGCCTCCACCGTGTCGGCGATTCGGTGCAGCACAGCTGCCCGTTCGTTAACCGGCATCTTCGACCAACCGCTTCGATGAAACGCCTCCACCGCGACATCCACGGCCTTATTCACATCGGCCTCTTTGAGGCTGGTGACCGTGGCAATCTTGTCTGAGGAGCCCGGATCCCGTACCTCAAATGTCGCACCGTCCGCTGCCTCAACCCAACGTCCACCGACATACGCACGATGTAACGGTGCGTCCAGGAAACGTTGTACGTCTTTACTCAAGGAAGCCTGCCGCTGAATCGTTGTGGACATGAAATCGCTCCGGTCACGTGAATTGAATTTTTAATTGACTGGCATGCGCTGATTCTCACCGCATACGAGGTCAAGTAGCGTTCAATCAAGGTATCCGTCCGGCGGCTAAAAGGCAAGAGTGTGGAGGGAGGGCAGGGCGGTTCCCCATCGTTCGGAAGACTCGACTCCATGCGCGCGCCTAACGAAATTACGGCCGAGGTGGTCGACCTGACCGAGTCGCTACCGCCACGGTGGGATCCTCGGGCCAAGCGTGCTTCGGATACCGCCGGCGCAATTCCTTCCGCACAATCGGGTAAGTATTTCGCCAGAAACTCGCCAAGTCGTCCGTGATCTGCTGCGGGCGATGGTTCGGCCCCAAGAGATGTAAGAGCACAGGAACTCGCCCCCCGGCCACCCGCGGCGTTTCTTGCAAACCAAACAGCTCCTGAATGCGTACCCCCAACACCGGCGCTTTACCAACGTCATAGCTCAACGCCATCCGATTGCCGCTCGGAACGATGATTCCCGTCGGTGCCAACCGATCGATTTCGGGAAGTCGGTCGAACCCCAC
>JAQCHP010000041.1 GCA_027619595.1 Planctomycetota bacterium | reverse complement strand
TTGAGCAATTGCAAAATTTTGTGACGAATCGATCCCAAGGATGCATGCTGAATTTCGATCAACACACCATTGCGCACAACATCGATCCGGTACCCCGACAGCGAAACTTCCACTTGCCCCGTGTCGCCGCAATAGTGCCGCTTGAGATCGTGATGCAGACTGGATTCCATCCTGAAAACGCCATCTGTCGGAGCTACTTGACGTCTTGCACGCCAAAATCACTAACCGTGAACAATGTCTGGAGCGGGTAGCCGCGTGCGGCAAAAGCCTCACGCCCTCCTTCCAATCGATCCACAACCGCCATCACGCCGATCACCTTCAATCCATGCGATTCAGCATGTTCGATGGCCAGGAGCGCACTGCCTCCCGTAGTGACGACGTCTTCCAAGATGATCACTCGATCTCCCTGTTGAACGGGACCTTCCACCATTTGCTGACGACCGTGCTGCTTTGATTCTTTGCGCACGATAAAGCCACGAAGATCGTGGCCAATCTGGCTAGCACGAGTGATTACGGCCGCGGTGATGGGGTCGGCTCCGATCGCCATTCCTCCCACAGCATCGGGCCAATCGGCCTGCATCGCTTCGATCAAACCCTCAGCAATAAGGTTTGCCGCCCGCCCATCCAACGTGACTTGCCGGCAATCCAAGTAATAGCTGGCGGTACGTCCCGAAGCCAAGGTGAACGTCCCGAATTTCAACGCTTTTTCCCGAATCCTTGCCTGCAAAGCTTGTCGGTCGTACACAGTATCCCCCTGGCTAGTTTGCGCGCAATGCGGTCACAACATGTCAGCGAATAATAACCGCTGAGCCCAGCGAGAGAATAGCCTGTACGTTGTCCACGTCGTGGGAGGAGAGTCGAATCGAACCCCGGGTATCGTCACCCGAGACCCCAGCGGGCGATCCGTGAATTCCCCATTTTTGGCCTTCGGGAGCCGTCAATCCAAGCCAAAAACGGCCGTACGGATTCCGCGGATCTGCACCGGCAATCTGTTCGCGAGACTCGGGATGCTCGTACGGCGGGTCGATCGTCGCATTGACAATTTCAAACTCACCGGCGGTGACCGTCGCGTCTTGGCCTAACTCAATTGGAACTCGACCGGCATAGTAGCTTCCAACGAAGAGCGTCATTTCTCGCCGACGGATATCGATCTCCGCGCGGAACGGACCTTGCACGACCTTAATCGACTCACCATCTACGAGTTGAAACGGGGGTTCGATTCCATTCACTCGGGCCAAAAATTGACTCGGTACTTGGAATTGAGTCGCGATTGTCTCCATCGTCTCGCCCGACCGCACGATATAAGCTGGTTGCAGATGGTGCTCACGTGAATAGATAACATCCGCCGCCAATTCGTCGAGCAGCTTGAGGCACTGCACCCTTTGCTCTTCCGTGAATCTTAGATCCTGATACCAGATGGAAAGCGTAAAGAGCGAATCGGCAATTTTGCCCTGTTGAAGTTGTCGCTGTGCTGTTTGCCAGGCCGAATCGAAGGGACTGCCGCTGGCAAGGCTTTCGGCTGGAACGGCAACGGTCGCGGGAACCACGGGAGAAGGTTCTGCTAAGGCAGCCGATGGTGCGGCGAGCGACGCGAAATTGCCTCCCTCGAGCGAAACCGGAGCGTCCGCTAGCTTCGATTGCACCTGACTGTCTGTTGTTGTCGTTCGCTCCGCGAGTGCAGTTCGTTGCGCATTCAGGTAGGGGTCGGAGACTCCGTTTGTTAAATTCGGAGGATTCTCCGCCACCGACGGCAACGTTGGCTCAGCTGTGGGGACCGAGTTTGTTAAGGGTGCCGGCACAGGGAAAGGCGCCGGTACAAGAGCCGATCGACTCACTGCCACTTCCGTCTTCGGCGACTCCATTTGCACCGAAAGCTGCGGTGGCTGGATCTCTTGCCAGGAATTATCGCTCAATGGACTTGCCGCAGTGGCCGGAACATGCCCTTCAACGATTCCCCACGCCGGGGATGGCGGTGCGGCGGAATTGGGAGGTGCCGGACTCGGGCTCGCTAGGATGACATAAACGCCATACCCGACGGCCACAAGGGTCGTTGTCACCAATGCGTTCTTGATCGCATTCATGGCTCCAGCCTCCTTGCTGGATACAAGAATTCGCATTCGCTGCGTCACACGGCGTGACGAGTTTGGCGAACTTGACGCGTGGATGGTACAGAATCGACGCCGGCAAGGAAAGAGTGAATCTGACAGCAGTCGGCCCAATCGGAATCCTGTCTCCCCTACCACCTGCCGGCACCGGTCCAGGGACTATTCACCCGATCGAGCCCGGCGGATCGCCTGCAGCCGAACTTGCAATTCTTGTTCGAACCCCCGATCTGTTGGCTGATAGTACTGTTTTGGTACGCTCAGGTAATCCTGCACCCCGATGCCATCAGGCGCTTCGTGCGAGTAGTGGTAACCATCCCCATGTCCCAGTTGGACCGCTCCGGAATAATGGCGATCTTTGAGGTGCCTTGGTACCGGCTGCACCGTGCCCTCGCGCACGTCGCGCCGGGCTGCCTCAATCGCCACAGTGGCAGCATTCGATTTCGGGGCACACGCTAGGTAGGTGACAAGTTGCGACAGCGTCAGCTGACATTCTGGGAGTCCAACAAATTCGCATGCTTGCATCCCCGCCACGGCGATTTGCAACGCCTGAGGATCTGCATTTCCAATATCTTCACTGGCCAATATCACCAAACGACGAGCAATAAAGCGGACATCTTCCCCCCCTTCTAACATACGTGCCAGCCAATAGAGCCCAGCATCCGCATCACTTCCTCGGATGCTCTTGATGAAGGCACTCGCACAGTCGTAATGGGAGTCTCCTGTCGCATCGTACTCGATCGCTTTGCGTTGGATCGATTCCCGAGCCAGAGCCAAATCAAAGACAATCGGCTGCGATTGGCTAGACAGCACGCCAACTTCGAGTGCACCTAGGGCCCGACGCGCGTCTCCGTCGCAGGCATCCACCAGCGCTTGGAGTGCGTCCGGCCTGAGTTGCACGTCATAGTGCCCCAAGCCACGCTGACGATCCGAAAGCGCGCGTAATAGTAATTGCTCAATTTCGTCCGCGTTAAGTGGTTCAAATTGAAAAATCGTGCTTCGACTGGTTAACGCACTATTGAGAGCGAAAAATGGATTTGCGGTCGTGGCGCCGACCAATGACACCACACCGTTTTCTACGTGTTCCAAGAGTGCATCCTGCTGCGATCGATTGAAACGGTGAATTTCGTCGATAAACAGCAGCGTGCGGCGCCCCTGGGCAGCTAGTTCGTTGTCCGCCAACTCGAGCGCAGATCGCAGTTCTTTGACGCCACTTGATATGGCATTCAACGTGCAATACTTCGACTTTGTTTCTTGTGCCAACAGTTGAGCCAATGTCGTTTTGCCAGTACCGGGTGGTCCATAAAAAATCAGCGATCCCAACCGATCCGCACGAATGAGTCGCCGCAGTAGGCGTCCCTCACCCAGGAAGTGTGATTGCCCAACAAATTCTTGCAACGAACGTGGACGAATCCGAGCTGCCAGCGGCTGGGCTTGCAGGCGATGGTCGTTTTCAATCGATTCAAAAAGGTTTGACATGATGGATGGTCCTGGAAAGGAATAGTCCGTCGGTTATCACTGTGCTCACTGCAATTCTGTACCCAATTCTTGCCTGCCCCTAGCACACTATCTATTTCACATCTCAACTGCCAAGAATTTGTCAAGCCCCCAAAACTCTGAAATTCGGAGCGGCGAAAACAAGGCTTTGTAGTCGATGTATAATACGCCTATAATGCTTTCAGTTCGAGCGTGTACGATACCGCAACGACACGTCCGAAAACCGCACCCGTGTTCACAACCATTGCGGAAAACAAAAAAATGCGGCAAACACACCGCACAGCCAATAGACGTGCGGGCATAGTCATTATACGAATTAATACACGACGAAATTTAAATTTGCGTTGACCGACAACCTACAAGTTCTCCGACAGTTTGTCTGCAATTTATTCGTTGCCAGAATACTATCGCGGAAATTGGCCTTGAAGGGCATATAAGGTGCTTACTGTACGACCGAAAGTCACCGAATTGGTGTTCCAGTTATATGGCCGAGCGATTCACCCCGAATTATTCGAAACCTATGAATCGCACACGCTTGAACGAAATGGATATCGAGTTCAAGTTGACATCACAAGTGCCGGTCATGTCATCACTTGGCGTTACGAAGGCCTGACCCTGACGGAAGTTGCGGCTTCGGCACAGCACCCGTTACCGCAGCGGCGGCGATTGATGTCGTACCGTTTACGCGGTGAGCGAACCGATCAAGTGGAATGCCGCGGCGGTGCTCGTTACCAAGTCTGCTTTCAATTGGAACCGCTGGCACCTGAAGTCCTCTGGACGCTTCAACACGAACTGAGTAGCAATGAACGCCGTAGCGGAATGCTGCACCGATTCGAGTCAAGCGGACGATTGGCTATGGGAGCAATGAGCTATATCAATCTGGAAGCGCGCAACCATAGCTTACGAATCCAAGCATTTCACACGTTTCCCGATGATTCGGCGGTGGTCAAGAGCCAGTCATTGTTTGAGCTACCTGGTTCGCAACGGGGCCTACGTGACTGAGACGAAGTCGAGCCCAGCGGCCGGCTCAATTTTCCGCCAGAAATGCTGCCAAGGCCTCATTAAAAGCAGCGGGTTGCTCCCAAGGTGCAAGGTGCCCGGCCAACGGGATCGATAGGCATCGGGCATGGGGCATTTGTCGCGACATTTGCTCCATCTCCTGCGGTGTTGTAATCGTGTCGTGTTCTCCTACAACAACCAGTGACGGCACATCGATCTCACCCAGCCTAGCGGTCATATCGCAACGGCCCGCCATACCGCATTGCGCCGCGGCGATGCCCACGCGATCCGCCTTTAGAATGGGCTCAACCCAGGACCGAATTCTTGTCGGATCGGTTGCCGGCGAGAACAGTTTCGGCAACAGACGATCGACGACAATCGAAGTCCCTCCTTGCAATATCTCCGTTGCCATCAATTGTCGCGCTCGAGCAACTTCGGCAGAATCTGCCGTTGCTTTTGTATCGCAGAGCACCAACTTGCGGACCCAATGACGGTGCCGCATCCAGAACTCCCAAGCTATATAACCGCCCATCGAAAGCCCACAGACCGTGACAGAACCTTCGACCCCCAAGTGTCCTAATAGCAGGGCCAAGTCGTCGGCGTAGTCACTCATGCTAACACTCCCTGCCGTGGCGGGACTCCCACCAAATCCACGCAAATCAGGGGCGATACAACGGTAGTCGCGCGAAAAATACTCCAGCTGACTGCGCCACATCGAGTGGTCAAGCGGAAATCCATGAACAAAGAGCAACGCTTCTCCGGCGCCTGTATCCACACAATTCAGAGAATTGCCCTTCGAAACATAGATTGTTTTTGTGATCAATTAAGACCTCAATTGATGGATGGCACCGCTTCGGACACGCGTGGTGAAGATGCGTTCGTGGGGCGTTCGATGGCAGGAACCTGCTGCAGAAACAATGTCAATTGACTATTCATTTGCCCTGAATAAGGCTCCAGGTCAACGGCCATTTCTTGATATCGCAGGGCTTGCCCCCAATCATTGACGGCATAATAACACCGCGCTAACGTATCGATGAAACCTGCTTGGTTGGGCTGCAACTCCAATGAACGTTGGCTACAACGCAACGCATCTGCAAAATCTCCTTCCGTGTTGCCAACGAGCCAAGCGTAAAGGTTGAGCTGCTTGGCCAGTAGATCGTTCACGCGATCTTGTTCAGGCAGACTGTCGTCGAAACGACCCAGAGTCGACATCATATCAATCGTTTCTTGACGAATCCTTCGCGCGAGCAAACGAATTGCCTGGCGCACTTCAGCATGTGCCCCGTATCCAGGGATTCGATAGAGCGCGATGAGAATATCTACGTCTTCAGGCGCGGACCGCTGCCCCGCAGTTAAGTGTTGAATTTGGGCGTTTTGGTCGTGCTGGCGTCTCGCAACTTCCGCCAGAAAAAATTCGCGTCTGGCAACCGGCGACATCTCTAGTTCATCGGAAATGCGTTTCACTTCTTCCCCCGCCTCCTCCCCCGACGGTTCCGCCAACGACTTTAGTACGTCGGCAGCTTGCATATCTTTTCCCTGATCGTGCAACATTTCGGCAAAATGGATCCGCAATAGGAGTCGTGACTGCTGCAGGAGGCGATCGCCTTCGGGTGATTTCGCCACCTCATCCGCCGGAAAATCCAATGCCAGCTGATACTGCCGAATGGCCTCATCAATATCTCCCTGCGCGCGAAACAGGCTTGCTTTGGCCGAAAATAGGTAGACACGTTCGTAGGCTGGTACGCCACGCTCGTCCAATGCCAAGTCGTACTCCCGTCTCGCGGCATCGAACATTCCCCGCTCGACCAAGAAACTACCGACCTTGATTCGGTCCGCAGCCTCCACCATGGGACGCTGAAGCACGTGTTGGACAATCGATTCGCTGTGAGCTCGATCGCCACGCAATTGTGCGGCGATCGCCAATCGATAGCCAAAATCGGGATCTTGCGTTTGGAGCGGGAATTTCTGTTCTAGTTCAACAACCCCCGACCCTACGCGACATCGTATCAGCCAATCCAAGCTATCGAGCCAGACGGTAACATCGTTTGGCAACTGCTGCACGAAGGCGACTGCCACAATTTCCGCTTCACGTCGCCAGCCCAGCTGCAAAAGCGACTCGACGTACCACTGCAGGAACGCTCGATCGGCCGCCTGTTCCTGAATCGAACCACTGTCCGATCGTGACGCACCTTCTGACCGTGAGGAATTGTGACCTAGGGCCGGCGCCGTCGCGTCAGTCAATAGCGGAGCCCAAATTTGCTTGGTGCGCCGAGGCTCTCGTAGCGTCTCGGCGTAAGCGCGAAGCCAGCGCAGCCCCACACGGTCACCGTTGAAAGCAGCGTTCGCCAAGATATTGGCAAGCTCATTCCGTTCGGCCAACCGTTTCGGAGCACTCCGCTGCATGATGGCTAATGCGGCGCGACGAGATACCCACTCGCTTTCTTCGAATTGTACAATTCGGGACAGAGTAGCTACGACCGAGAACGTAGTCAATTTCGCCAGTTCTTTGCCGCGACGAACTCGTTCTTGTTCAGTCTGGGCGGCGTACCTGTCCAGCAAAGCATGTGATTCACGCGGGTCTTCGGCCACCGGGCCCGCTACCAAAAGTTTTTTCAGCAAAAATTTGGCTTGCAAAGCGATTTCCAGGTCCGAATCGGTTTCCGCGACGCGGAGCGCGTCCCACGCTGATCCACCGGCCCTGATAAGATTCTGTCGAGCTCGTTCGCGTTGATCGAAATCGACGGAACCAAGCAGACGAATGGCTTGCCGAATGCGTTCTGCCGAAGCAGAGTCGTCGGGGACCGCAACCCGACGATTCCCTAAAGTCGAACCTGCCGGACGCGCTATCGCGTCGATCCCATAGAGGCACCCACCCGACTCGATCCAACACATCACGACGAAAATGGGACATATGGCCTTCATGAAGGCTCCTACTTCGGACCGGCGTCGTCTTCCATTCTCTGAATGTAACACCGCAACCGCTCAAGTTCGTCCCGAACATTCTTAAAACGCAGCATATTCTCAACGCGTTTGAGCAATTCAACTTTATTAACGGGCTTCGACAAAAAATCGTCGGTGCCAGCGTTGACAGCCCGTTCAATGTCTCCGAGTTCGTTGAGCGCCGTAACCATCAATACGATGATATTCTGAGTTTCTGGCTGTCGCTTGATTCGTTGGCAAACCTCAAAGCCACTCAGTTTCGGCATCATGACGTCTAGTAGGATGAGATCTGGCCGAAACGCCGCGACCTTGTCGAGCGTGTCCTGACCGTCCACAGCCATTTCGAGATCAATGGGCAGATTCAATTCCAAGAGATACGCTTCCAGCAATTCGGAATTGGCCTGATTATCATCAGCGATCAAAATGCGTGGGCGCTCGCCGTCGGTATCCGATCTAGGCAATGTTGTCATTGTGAAAAGCCCCAGAAAATTTTAAGTGTCGCAAGCATCGGCAGGTCGGTCCAGTACGAACTGACTAACACTCAACCGGCGCCCCATCCAGCTCGGCGGTCGAACGCATTCCCGCAGGAACCGGAAAATTCGCACATAACTCCCTCACGGCGGCTCGGATTCGTGACAACGTCGAATTGTCATCGGGCGAATCCAACGCTTGCAACATCCACTGACCAATTTGTTGCATTTCACCTGTACCCATACCGCGCGTTGTGAGGGCAGGTGTACCAATTCGTATCCCCGACGGATCAACCGGTTTACGCGTGTCAAACGGAATCATGTTCTTATTGACCGTAATGCCACAACGGTCCAATGCCTCCTCAGCAATCTTGCCACCAATATTCCGAGGCGTTACATCGACCAACATCAAATGATTATCGGTACCGCCACTAATAAGCCGTAACCCGCCTCGAGACAATGTTTCTGCCAAGACTTTGGCATTTTCCACCACAGCGTGGGCGTATTGCCGAAAGTCGGGGCGTAACGCTTCGCCGAAACAAATGGCTTTGGCAGCCACGATATGCATGAGCGGACCGCCTTGTAGGCCTGGAAACACGCTCCGCCCCAAGTCTTTCGCGTATTCTTCTCGGCATAAACACAGCCCCGCCCGCGGACCACGCAATGTCTTGTGGGTGGTCGTGGTGACAAAATCCGCGACGGGCACGGGATTATTATGCAGGCCGGCTGCCACCAGTCCCGCGTAGTGGGCCATATCGACCATCAGTTTCGCACCAACATCTCGTGCAATTTGTGCAAACTTATCGTGCGGGATCTCACGCGGATAAGCGCTCGCTCCCGCCACGATCAACTTTGGACGATGCTCTCTGGCCAAACTCGCCACTTGATCAAAGTCGATTCGGTGGTTTTGCGCATCAACTCCGTAACTGAGAAAATTATACAGTTTTCCTGAAATATTGAGTCGCATGCCGTGCGTCAGGTGGCCACCGTGCGCTAAATCCAATCCCAGAACGGTATCCCCAGGTTGCAATACGGTGAGATACACCGCCATATTGGCCTGCGAGCCGGAGTGGGGCTGAACATTTGCGTGTTCTGCTTGAAAGAGCTGGCATGCACGTTGCTGAGCGAGTTCTTCGATCTGGTCCACAAATTCGCAACCGCCATAATATCGGCGGCCTGGGTAACCCTCGGCATATTTGTTTGTGAGGACGCTACCCGCGGCTTGCATAACCGCCAAACTGGTATAGTTCTCGCTCGCAATCATTTCTAGGCCATCACGTTGGCGAACGGCCTCAGCGTCAATCGCTTGCCACACTGCGGGGTCTTCCCGGCGAAAATCGGTCGTCATGATGGATATCCTAACCTGAAGGAATACGAAGCATCTTCATGGCGGGGCGTTCAACTGCTCCGATTTAGGGACGACGGCCCGGACCGTTCGTAACGGTGACCCGAAGCGTCCCTTCGTTGTCTCGCAAATCGCCAGCTCGGTCGTTGACGCGCAAGAAAAGGACGCCGCCCTTGGTCGGACGTACCACGCCTGACGAACCGACACCAGCGGGATCCGCCAGAGAAGGTCCACGTCGACCTGGTTCCACGGGCGCTACGGCCGCCAGGAGCTGGCCGAGCGGTCTCCCGCCCACGTAGTCGATGGTAACGCCTCCGGGTTCTGTCCACCATGGGCGAGGCTCCGTGGCTACCACATACCGTCCTTCGGCTTGAATTTGATAGGAACGATTGGCAAGTAGTCGTACCCCTGTGTTTTGCCAGCCCAGCCGCGCATCGACCTGGAGTGCGATCCCCGCGTCGGCTAGATCCTGCGGTGGAAGCTTGTGGTCAGAAATCGTCAAGGGGGTGAATTCTTTCCCGTAACGCAACTCTCGTACAAAGAGATACCAGTCGTCTTCTAACTCCGCGTCCATTCCGCTTACCCTACCCGCGAACGTGTTCAGCGTGCCACGCGAAGACGTGAGCGACTCACGCCATTTCAAGAAAACCTTAGCGGTGGCCGGATGAAGTTCGAAGAACATCACGGCCGCCCACGACCAAGCGTACCCCTCGTTCCGACGGAAAGCGATTTCGGGGAGCGTGACCACCTCTCGAAGCGAAAGATATCTTTGCTGAGCGATCTCGTCCTGAATGATCTTGATTCGTCCCCAATGCGGCACTTGATCTCTATGGGACGGAAACCATCGCAACACTAATTCTTGTTGGTCCCATAAATGCGTGGCTAAACGCTCGGCGATTCCCTCTCTCAGCCAAGGATCCAGCGGTTCGGCACCGACCCGATGAGCGAATCCATGCGTTCCTTCGTGAAGGACGAGGTGACGTCGGTAGTAATCACTGGGCTGGTCATATAGCCAAAATTCGTCCTGCCGTTGATAGCCGTGCAGGAAGGGTGGCAGGTCTGGCGGCAGCAACCCTGCCTGTCGAAATCGCTCTGGATCTTGCATCAAGTAACCGCGCATGTGCCACGCGGCAATCGGCACATGCGCACAACCAAAGTATTCCCTCCAACCAGGCAGCGCCTGAGTAAATAGGACCGGCAGACTGTTGATCTCCTCATTGGGTGGATGATCGGTAAACAGAGTTAGATTGTCCCCTTCGACAACCCGGATCCGATAGGCACGCAACGTTTCTTGACTCGGCTTTTTCCGGGCGGACGTGGTGTCGTCCGATTGTGCGAATACTACGTGCGAAGAGCACGAATTCAGCGCAATCAGGATGCCCAACGCAATTGCCCCATGTTGTAGCTTCGTGCCCGACAGATTGGCAAGATTCACCCGCGCACCCATGCCGAGAACCGCACCCATGCCACGAACCGCACCCATGCCAGGAACCTCTGAACCGAAGGATGCCTTTGGCGGCGAAAATCGCTAGAACGCGCCTCGCGAATTGCCAGCCGCCCAGCCGACTCTCATTCTATCGATCAGGAAGCCAACGGCTAGAGAGCTTTCCGATACCGTCGCGTGCGTTTTCCCGAGGCAGGTGGCTTGCTGGCTGCTGCGGGCTGCTCAGTTGGGTCGGACTCGATTAAACCAAGGTCTCCACCGCCCGCGGCGTCATCGGCTCGCTCCTGGAGTGTCCGCGTTCCATGGATACCAGCATCCAAACCACCGTCTGCGGCACCGGAATTCGAAATTGGTGTCGTCACTCCCGGAATTTCGTCCTGCTTCAGCAATCGATTGATGCGAATTTCGATCCGCGTCAATTCGGACCCTTCATCCGGCGTAACAAAGGTAAAGGCCACACCGGTCCGCCCCATACGGCCAGTCCGCCCGACCCGATGAACGTAATCATCACAATCCTGTGGCACGTCGAAATTGATGATGTGTGAAATGGCCGAAACATCGATGCCACGCCCGACCACGTCCGTCGCAAACAGAATACGGAGGCGTCCCGACCGGAAGTCGAGCATCGCCCGATCTCGTGCTGACTGCGCCATATCACCGTGGATACAGCCGACGCCTTCGAATTGACTACGTGCTCGCAAGGCTAGTTTTTCCGTCCCACGTTTGGTCCGGCAAAATACGATCGCCTGCTGGGGCTTCTCACGCTGCAATAGCTTCGACAGCAGTTCAAACTTTCGCTCCCGATCCACCGTAAAGTAATGTTGTTCAATCGTGTGCACTGCCACCTGCTGCGTCGAAAAATTGATCGCCATGGGCTTACGCATGTACCGGCGGGCGATCCGCACCACAGCGCTCGGTACGGTAGCACTCAGCAGCAGTGTTTGGCGGTCGTCGGGACATTGCCGCAGGATTTTTTCGATATCAGGCCGAAATCCAATATCTAACATCCGATCGGCCTCATCGAGAACCAAAGTGCCAATTTCTCGCGGGTCAAGTGTACGGCGCTGCAAATGATCGATCACTCGCCCGGGCGTTCCAACGAGAACTTGCACACCCTTGCTAAGCTGGTCAATCTGCTGACGCAGTGCCTTTCCACCTGCCAGCACAAGACATAGCTGATCACGACCGGCAAGTTTGACGAACTCGGTACGTACCTGCTCGGCCAGTTCGCGGGTAGGTACGAGCACCATCGCTTGGGGTAGCTTGGTCCCTTGGGTTAATCGCTCCAGGATCGGGATCACAAACGCTGCCGTTTTTCCCGTCCCAGTTTGCGCCTGCGCCAGGACATCCTTTCCGGCAAGAGCCAAGGGAATCACCCCTGCTTGCACGGGAGTCGGCCGGTCGTACCCGGCTCGACGGATCGATTCGCGCATACGCGGAGTAAGGTTGATTTGACCGAAGTCAAGTGGCCGTCGAACGGCGATCGGCGTGTTGAGGGGCGGGCTCGAACTCAAAACATGCTCGAAAAAGGGATTTGCACCAGAGTCATAACCCTTCTAGCGTAGTCCTTGGCTGCCCTGGCGGTCAAGGGAGAATTCAAATTTGACCCCTAAAAGGGACTAGGCCGGAACACACGGGAAAAAATTCCCACATGTCCGGCCTTTCTCGTCGTGATCTAGTTGCCACGGGCCTGAAGCCTTAGGCGGTTAGCGCATCCGCCCTATGCACCCGTGGTCGCTGGAGCGGCAGTCTTGCGACCGGTCCGCTTCGGCGATTTTTTGGCCACGCGCTTTTTGGTAGACTTGGCTGCAGCCTTCTTGCTCGACTTCTTCTTCGGAGAAGCAGTTTTCTTGGAAGAACGCTTGGCACCGGTCGTGGATGACGACTTCTTGGCTGCGCGCTTCTTCGTGGAACGTGTGGCTGAACCAGCCGTCTTCTTTGCAGACCGGGCTGCTGTCGACTTCTTTGTCGCCATGTATATGGCTCCTCCATGTAGAGTACCCTAAAACCAAGCTGCGATTGCTCTCCCCTGGGCACCCAAAATGGGGAGAGCCGCACGAACACTCAACAGACTCCGTTCGCACCTGCGACACCAACCATCAGCTAAGCCTGACGACCGGCGGAGGCACGGGATCGAGGCTCTGAAGGGCACCTATCGACTGCCCAAGCTTCGTTCACCAAAATCACTTGATCGTTTCTTGTGCTTCTTTACACGATGTGCAACGATGCGTGCAATATCACTAATGGCACACGTTCGACTTCGGAATTATCGGCACAGCTTGCCGTCTGTCACCACACTATCTTGCCTTGCCTGCATTTTTTTGTCCCATCAACGCTCACGCATTGGACCAAGTTTACCGTACATTCGTCAAGGCGAATTTTGCATAAAACTCTTCTCATAAGATTGATTGCAGGTCTTGTTGTCTGATCCAGACCAAACTCCTTACGTCAAAGTAAACAAACTTTCGTCAACCAACAAATTTTTTTTCGAAGGCCTTTGTGTTATGAAACCAGAATTGTGGCTTACCACGTTCGGCAATCAAACCGGCGACCGACGCCAGGAGCTCATCGCGTACATTCAACATGCCTCTGAACAGGAGTGTACCGAATCGCTGAATTTGATCAGCGTCAGTGATTCACTGGAACTGAATCAAACCTCGCAATTGGAAACCCTGGTGCGGACAGTCCTCTGGCGGCTACTCAAGCTCGTCCAGCCGGAACACATCTCGATCCCCACGATCCTCCACCTATACGGCCGACTCGATTCAAATTCAGGAGTACGAGGAACCTTGCTGTGGGCGCTGGCCAAAATCGGCACGCCCGCCAGCTGTGCCGCATTCACCGAGCTCCTGGTCACGGACCCCGTCTCCAACGAACAGGAAATTGGGCAAGTCTTGAGTCATTTTTTCCAAAATGATAGCTACGACCCGCAGTGGTTGTTCCCCCGGCTTCTGGATGCCATGCAGCACCCTGCGGCCGCGACGGCGGTCTTGGACCTTGCGAATTTCCTCGTGCGGACAGGACGTGTCGGCCAGCACCCTGCCAAGGATCGTCTCAACGCTTTGCGTTTTCTACTCGAAAACACCACCCGGCAACTCCAACGATTAGAAACGGCGGAAGCGACGGACGAATTGAGCCCGCGCCAAGTCGCTCAACGGGTAAATGAAGGAGTTGCGTTGGCCATCTCCATTTGCAATTGTTTCAGCCTCACGCTCGATACCGCCGCCAGCGAAGCCTTAAGGGATGCGTCGGCGTTACGCCACCGGCGGTTACGACTCGCCGCTGCCACAGCACTCGCGCGGCTCGGCGATGACAACGGGCGAACCATGGTGGTGCACCTAGCCGCCGAACCATCCGTGCGAATTGCCGCTTGCCAAGTAGCGCAGGAAATGCAATTCGAGGAATCGATTCCGAGCGTCTATCGTTCGCCGATCGCATTTGCGGAAGCTCGTCTCGTAAACCATTTGTCGCACCCAATCCGCTTCGGCTTGCCGCCCCAGGAATGCGAAATCCGTGACCAGCGTGTCCTACATTGGCCAGGCTACGACCAACCGGTCGGCTGTTACGTGTTTGAATTTACCTACCAATTCCCGGAATTTACGTTTCGAAACATGGCAGTTGCGGGCCCGGTCGAGCTGACGGTTTCGTTCGATCTCACCGATTGGCGCGCCGTAGACATCTACGCGTTGGCAGCCGGATGGCAGAGCGAGCACCCAGAAATGGAGACATGGGATCCTGCGTCGGTACCGGCGTACCAAAAAGAAAAAATCAACGACTTGATTTCGAAATGCCAGCGGACGGGCGACTACAAGAACATCCAGCCGTGGCGGATCGCGAGATTCTGGGAAAATTGGCACGTGATTGCCACAGCGGAGAAGACCCTTTCCAGCGGTAGCGGTGCTATCGGAACGGTGGTGGTCGGCGAGGAAGGGCGACCGGAATGGTTTCCGCAAACCGATTCGGCACGCCCAGTGGAACCCGACATGGCCTACGCTTGCTACAAAGGCCGACTCCTTCTTCACGCGTTTAATGAACCCGAGTTACTCGCATGACCGACTCCCGCCACGCAGCGATGAACCACAGAGCGACCGGGACCGCGAATGTCGAAACGATTGACCACGCCCAAAATCATGAATGGGAATGTACCCATTCGGTCAACATGTCAAACTGCTTGGCGAAATCGTGCTGACGTACGCCCAGAGGCGACTTGAAAAAACTACTCAAGAACGTCAAGACTCCGGTGGAGCCCGTGGCACGCGCCAACGCAGTGAATCGAATCAGATCCAGAACGAGCGGCGCTGCCAAGAGCGAATCACACCCTTGCCAGCAAAACTGAAGCACCATCGGAGTATCCAAAAACCCGCGGAAATGGATATGGTCCCACGCCGTCTTCCAGTCACCCAGACTTTGGATGTACTCAATCGATACAAGGGTCTGTGGGGCATAACCCAGGATCTCGGCTAGCAAACGATCTTTACTGACAACCTTGGTCGCTTTGTTCGCGGGATCGTTCAGCACTTGGCCATCCATGTTGCCGAAAATATTGTGTCCCACCCAGCTCATCACTTCTAAGTTGCGTCGTGCGAACATCGGAGCCAGGACGCTCTTTAGCAATGTCTCCCCGGTTTTTCCATCCTGCCCAACATGACAACAACCGCGATCCATGGCCAACTCTTGGATCGCGTCGGGACTGGCACCCGTGGACGGAGTAAAGTTGATATAGGAGTGCCCCGATTCGAATGCCGCGATGGCATACAGCGAACTTGCACCTAAGGGGCAGGCCTTCGCCGAATGGATGGTTTTGCGCAGCTCGCGCCACCGTTTTGGTAATTTATCTTCAGCGAGGCGTGGCTCGGTGGACGCCAAATTGACCACGATCAACCGATCTAGCTTTTCGCGTTTTGCAAAGTCCTGCCAATCGTGCTGAACTCGTTCAATCCCTGCCGGCGGCTTCTCTTGAGTGCTTTTCAATTCGGGTGTTGCCAATTGCCGAATCGTGTCACCGACGTTAAACAGAATGCCCGGCCGCATATTCTTCTCGACACGCACCAGGTCGGAACGGACCTGACGCAGCAGTTCGCCACTCAGCGCACGGCTCTTCTCCACTAATTCCTGCGCTCCAACCTGCAACGGAATATCACGAACATCATGCCCCCCCACGATAATTTGGTCCCATGCCAAAAACGGCAGATGCTTAAATTCGGGGAGCGCAGTGACGAGTCCGTTGGTTGCAGTGAGCCCTTTACGCAAGGCCGCCAAACCGACCATGGTTGTGATCGCTACGCCACCACGCCCACCGATCAACCAAACTCCAATTCTCTCTTTTGCAGTTGTCACTTATGCCTCGTGTCGGCCATGGGGGGAGACCACGTCGGAACAACCCCAACCGGTCCGTTCGGTCGGACGATCCAACCGCGGCGGTGCTAGGTCTATCGGGTGGCGGTCGGGCTCAGGTAGGATGTTGTCGCAACTGGATGGTTTGCGGTGGAGCAAATTCCGATCGACCGAGAGCCCTTGGTAAGCCTATACCAATTGTCTACCACCCGATTTCCACCGTCAAGTTTGTCCGCAAAACCATCCAGCTTTTCCAGAGGATCGACCGCTCATACCGGTCCGATATCTTTGTAAATCCTATCCTTGAGGTATTCCAATACATGCTCGAGAAAATCTCCGTGGCTCCACCGGATCCCATCCTGGGGCTCACCGACGCGTTTCGCAAGGATACTCGACCCGAAAAAATCAACCTTGGTGTTGGCATTTATCAAGACGAGACGGGTCGGACTCCGGTGCTTGCTTCCGTCAAGCGCGCGGAACATCTGGCCTGGCAGGAAGAGCCGACGAAAGAGTATTTGGGGATCGGCGGCGACCCACTTTTTACGGAACGGATTCGAGATTTGGTCTTTGGGGAAACGCTCCCAGCCAACCGATCGGTTACGATGCAAGCCCCCGGAGGGACCGGTGCACTACGCATCGCGGCCGATTTTCTCCATCAGCAATTCCCTCAGGCAACGGCCTGGCTCAGCCAACCGACTTGGGCCAATCACCCAGCCATTTTCGCCGCAGCTGGAGTTCCATCTCGTGACTACGGTTATCTAACCGCGGACAGCCGGGCGGTCGACTTGAATAAAATGATGGACAACCTTCGGGAGGCACGTGAGGGGGACGTTGTACTCTTGCATGGTTGCTGCCACAACCCAAGCGGCGTCGACTTGACTGGCGATCAATGGCACACCTTGGCAGACTTTTTCCGTAAGCACCGCCTCCTGCCGCTTATCGACTTAGCCTATCAGGGATTCGGTGATGGCTTGGAACCAGATGCGATCGGCGCGCGACACTTTGCCCAACAGGGGTTAGAGTTTTTCACAGCCGCGTCGTGCTCGAAGAATTTCGGGATCTATCGCGAGCGCGTGGGGGCACTCACGATTGCCACCGAATCTGCCAGCAGCATCGAAGCGGTGACGAGCCAAGTCAAGGTTGCCGTTCGCTGCAACTTCTCGAATCCACCCGCCCACGGCGCGGCAGTTGTGGCTCGCGTACTAGGAGACTCCCTGCTCCGACAACTATGGACTCAGGAACTTGATACCATGCGTGGCCGAATCCGGGACATGCGCGATTTGTTTGCGGCAGAAATGCAACTCGCCATCGGAACCAATCGATTTGATTTCATCCGTCAACAGCGAGGCATGTTCTCGTTTGCTGGCCTTACCCCAGCACAAGTCGACCGGCTTCGCGACGAGCATGCTATTTACATGGTTCGATCAGGCCGCATGAACGTCGCTGGAATGTGCGCCGCTACCCTACCCAGACTCGCTCAAGCCATAGCTTCGGTGCTGTAGTGCACGCGGTGCGGGGAATGGGCCGTGAGAAAACAAAACAGTCCCCAATTCCGTAGAACTGAGCTATGTTGAAAAAGGGAGACGTTGTCGGAACCCCCGCGGCAGTGGCACAGGTGCTTCAACCGGAATTCCCGCACGCCGCGCAAGCACGGGAAGTGGGCCTGGGGTGGTTAAGCGGGCGGAATACTGTCGGTTAGCCGAGGGATCGCCCTCCTTCCGCCAACGGAATGAATTGAATTCGCGAGGCTGAATGTAATGAATATCCTAGTTGCAAGCAGTGAGGCCGTGCCGTTTTCCAAGACCGGAGGTTTGGCCGACGTTTCGGGTGCTTTGCCGGTAGAAATTGCTCGACGTGGACACAACGTCAGTTTGTTTACTCCTGCCTACCGCGAAGTCTTCCAGAGCGGGCTACGGATTGACCCTACCGAAATCCGTTTGGATATCCCCATCGGAAACCGCATTTTGACGGGCTATCTCCTATCAAGCCATTTACCCGATAGCAACGTTCCCGTCTATCTCATTCAGCAAGACAGTTACTTCGACCGCGCACAGCTCTATCAAGAAGAGGGTCACGACTATAAGGACAATTGTGAACGGTATGTCTTTTTCTGTCGTGCGGTGATGGAAAGCATTCGCCTCTTGGATCTACCCGTCGACGTCTTGCACTGCAACGACTGGCAAACAGGCTTGATTCCTGCACTGCAACGAATCGAATACGGGCATGTGCCTCGCTACGAACAAATCGCCACAGTGTTCACACTGCACAACATGGCCTATCAGGGTCAGTTTTGGCACTGGGACATGTTGTTAACCGGACTCGATTGGAAATACTTCAATTGGCATCAAATGGAGTACTTTAGCAAACTCAATTTGCTGAAAACAGGAATTGTGTTTGCTGATATTCTCAACACAGTGAGTCCTCAATACGCCTTCGAAATCCAGCATGAACCCCATGGTTGCGGTCTTGAGAGTGTACTGAGGCACCGTCGCAACGTGTTGAGTGGCATCATCAATGGAGTCGACTACCGCACGTGGAATCCCGAATCGGATGACTACATCGCCAGCAACTACAGCGTTCGGGACTGGCAGCAAGGCAAATCTGCCTGCAAGGCACAGGTGCAGACTGAGTTCGGCCTTCCCGTCGAGCCCAACACACCGATGGTCGGATTTGTGGGGCGGCTCGTCGAACAAAAAGGCATTTCGTTGGTGACCGAACTGATTGAACAGTGGGGACTCAGCGAGAACGTACAGTGGGTCATCCTCGGAACGGGTGACCGTCAGTTTGAAGAACAAGTCGCGCGGTTGAGCGCGCTCTTTCCGCGTCGAGTTGGCAGCAGGATTGGGTTCTCCAATGCGTTGGCACACCAAATAGAGGCCGGATGTGACCTGTTTTTGATGCCAAGTCGCTACGAGCCGTGTGGCCTGAATCAGCTGTACAGCCTTAAGTACGGTACCGTCCCTGTGGTCCATGCCACCGGTGGACTTGTCGATACGATTACGAATGCCACTCCCGAAACGATTCGAAGTGGTGAGGCGACGGGATATCGGTTTGACCGCTATACTACCGAAGCTTTCGACCAAACTTTACGCCGAGCCTGCAATTGCTATCGTCAGCAACCGGAAGACTGGGCACGGATTGTAGAAGCGGGCATGCGTCAGGACTGGTCCTGGTCACGCAGTGCCGGCGAATACGAAGGACTCTATCAACAAGCCATTGCCCGCGTCAAAGAAACCGTCTGCGTCTGAACTGCGTCAGGACCCCGTTTCCGGTGCCTGGGTGATCGTGGCCGAATCGCGCAGTGCTCGTCCCCAGATGGTCTGGCAGCGTTCCGCCCTGACCTCGATCCCGGACGGTTCTGGTGGTCCGAACTGCCCGTTCTGTCGCGGTCAAGAACACGCAACCCCGGATGGTGTCGAGTACTTTCCTACCGCCGACTTCGCTTGGCAAGTGCGTGTGGTGCCCAATCTCTACCCCACCGTTACTCTGGAAAACACACTCGATAGCGAACCGTCGAGTTCTGAACACATTTCGGACGATTCGTCCCCTGACCCATTGGACGCCGCTGAAGGTATCCACGAGGTTGTGATTGAATGTCCCGAGCATGCTGACGATGCGGACGGACCTCTCCCCGTGGAACAACTAGCCAAAGTTTTGCAGGTCTACCAAGATCGGTTGCGTTACCACCGAACGAACTCCCGGCTGAAATCGGCTTTGATTTTCAAAAATGCTGGTTACGAAGCCGGCGCATCGATAGCTCACCCACATAGCCAAGTTTTGGCGATGTCGTTCACTCCCCCCTATCTACGAAACGAAGTTGAACAATCTCGACGCGCGTGGGAACAACACGGACATTGCGTCTACTGCCGCATGATTCAAGAATGCCTGGCAGGATCGCCCCGTACCGTCTCGATTGGCGAGCATATTGTAGCCCTTTGTCCATTCGCGCCGCGTTTCGCCTATGAGACCTGGCTTTTGCCCAGGTTTCACTGCGCTCCCTTTGAAGATGAGTCAATACACGTCTTGGACGAACTTGCCTCCGTCTTACACCAGCTTATCGCCGCGCTTCAATCGCTCCACCCGCAAACCAGCTACAACTACTACATTCACTCCGCCCCCTTTGACACGAACTGCGAAGCCTACTATCACTGGCATGTGGAGGTATTTCCGCGCACTCACCGCTGGGCAGGGTTCGAAATTGGCGCCGGATGTATCGTTAATCCGACCTCCCCTGAATTTGCGGGAAGCCAACTACGATCATACATCCGGAACAAGCCGCGTGACTCAATCTCGCACGCAAGGCTTGCCGGCCAGGAAAGAAATGCCAAATAGAAAACCTGGATAAGATGGGGCGACGTTGACGATATGCTTTTCCGTCGAAGTCTACCGCGACTCACTTTCGCAATTTACTGATCCTTCATACCGGTTAAGAACTATAGCCATGCCCAACGCCCTCCGCTTGTGCCTTGCGTTTCACAATCATCAACCTGTCGGCAATTTCGACCATGTGTTCGAACAAGCCTACCAAGATAGCTACCTGCCATTCCTGGAGGTGTTCGACCGGTTTCCAACGCTCCCAATTTCTTTGCACTGTAGTGGGCCGTTGATGGAATGGCTCGATCGGCACCATCCCGAGTACTTGGATCGGCTCGCCCATCTGGTTGCGGCAGGGAGAGTGGAGATCTTGGGAGGGGCGTTCTACGAACCGATCCTGACGATGGTCCCGAGCCACGACCGAATCGGCCAAATTCGCCGTTTCACACAATGGCTGCGTGATCGGCTCGATGCCGAGGTCCATGGGATGTGGACTCCCGAGCGAGTGTGGGAACAGTCCCTCACAAGCGACCTAGTAAAGGCCGGGATTCGTTACACGATCTTGGACGATTTCCATTTCCGCTGTGCAGGGCTGGAACAAGAACAGTTGTATGGTCACTTTGTAACGGAAGACGAAGGCTGCGTGATGAGTGTATTCCCAGGCAGCGAAAGGCTACGCTACCTGGTTCCGTTTGGGCCTCCACATGAAACGATCGACTACCTGCGAAACATTGCTGAGCGGCAGGAAGACGCGATTGTTGTTTTCGGTGATGACGGGGAGAAATTCGGTACCTGGCCGGATACCAAACAGCATGTCTACGACAACGGATGGCTCCATCAGTTTTTTACTCTATTGTCACAAAACGGTGAATGGCTCAAAGTCGTCACCCTTCACGAAGCATTCTCCGATTTGCCGCCAGTGGGCAAGGTGTACATCCCTGAAGGGAGCTATCGCGAGATGACGGAGTGGTCATTGCCAGTTCCACGTCAGAGAGAATTGGACCGACTCACGCACGAAATGCATGACGATCCGCATTGGCGCGCGTTGCGCGGGTTCGTGCGGGGCGGTTTTTGGCGCAACTTCAAGGTCAAGTATCCGGAAACGGATGAAATGTATTCACGGATGATGCACGTTAGTCGACGACTTCAGTCGGCGATCTCCCACGGTGCTGATGCCCCGCTGCTCGACGCCGCCACGCGTGAGTTATACCGTGGACAGTGCAATTGCAGCTATTGGCACGGCGCCTTTGGTGGCGTTTATCTACCTCACCTCCGACATGCCATCTTCAATCATCTAATTGCCGCCGAAAACATATTGGACCGTGCGTTAGGAAAACTCGAGCCCTGGGTGGCGGCTGAAGCGGAGGACTTCAATTTTGATGGACGGATGGAGGTTCGCCTAGCCAATGACCGACTGATTTCAATGTTCCGACCGGCACATGGCGGCCAAATGTACGAACTTGACGTGCGCACGATTTGCCTCAACGTCGGCTCAACCCTCGCGCGACGAGAGGAACTTTACCATGAGAAAGTCAAGGCCGGGGAAGGGAACAATACAGATGGCGTGGCCAGCATCCACGATCGGGTCGTATTCAAGCAACCGGGGCTTGAGCAACGTCTGCAGTACGACCAAACGCCCCCGAAGTCACTCGTTGACCACTTCTATCCAGCCGAGGTATCTCTCACACAAATCGCCAGCGGTACGGCAGTCGACTTGTCGAAGTTTGCGACCACGGAATATGAGGCTCGGATCCGAAGGGGCACCGATCGTGTCCAGGTGCAAATGATCGCAACGGAGTCGGTGAAAAACATCGACGTCCGAATCACCAAGGCGGTCACGTTGGCAAAAGGTGGATCGGAACTGGAAATCGCCTACTTGCTCGAAGGGCTGCCAACCGACCACAGTCTCCATTTTGCCGTTGACTTCCACTTCGCTGGCCTCCCATCGCAGCAAGACGATCGATACTTCTACAGCAGCCAGCCCCAAAATGCGCTGGGGCAGTTGGGTACGCGACTCGACCTGCACGACCAGCACCATTTGGGCTTGGTCGATCAATGGCAGGGAATTGACCTCGGCCTTTCTTTCGATCGCCCAACGTCAGTTTGGACCTACCCGGTCGAAACGGTGAGCCAATCCGAGGGGGGATTTGAACTGGTCCATCAAGCAGTCGCAGTGATTCCACATTGGACCTTACAAGCGGATGACCAGGGACGATGGTCCGTTACCATGCGACTGATGCTGGACACAAGTGCCGCCGAGGCACGCATGCAACCTCAGGAAGTTCTCACAAGCGTCTAAGTCCAGCCCGTCAGAAAAGTGGCACCGTACGAGTTTGAGAAGGCACGAAGTTCCGACACAAAGAGACGTCTCCAATAGTAACTTCATATTATTGATCGGCTGATGAATTTTCCGGGCTCTGAAAACGGTCCACGCTCTACCGCCATTAACTTTTTGATTAAATTTATGTTGCCATCATCGCAATCGAATCTACTGCCCACTCCGACGGATTTGCAGCGGTACATGGATACATACTATGGGGATATAAGCAAACACGGTTGGAGAGTGCGTCTCCGTCACCGTTTCGGGTACCTGGCTGGTGAGGATTATTACGAGGCCGCAAGTCGATGGGCTGGTGACCGAAACCACGTCCTGGATCGATGTGGGAGGGGGAAAGAGCCTATTTGTGCAGAATCCTCGCTTGAGCAAGACATTAGCTGAACGATGTGTTCGCTTGGTGGGGGTCGATCCCAGTGCCAATATCTTGATCAATCCCTACGTGCAGGAGCGGGCTCATTGCATGATCGAAGACTACCACACAGATCGCCAGTTCGATTTGGCGACCTTACGGATGGTAGCCGAGCATATAGACGATCCGCAGGGAGCGATTCGGGCATTCGCTCGTCTCCTCAAACCCGGTGGGAAGCTCGTTATTTTTACTCCCAATCGTTGGTCGCCCGTTCCCGTCGCAGCCTCTATGATCCCGTTTCGATTCCATCATCCAATCACGAATTTTTTGTGGGGGACGCACGACGAGGATGTCTTTCCTACTCTTTACAAGATGAATACGCGTCGGTGCCTCCGGCAGTTGATGGAAGCAGGTGGGTTTCGTGAGGCAGCGTTCACGTATCTGGACAACTGTACGACGCTGCAGCGATTTTATGTTACATGTGTCTTAGAACTCTCAACGCGTACCTTGCTGCGTAAAATCGGATTCCGCTATCCCGAGAATAACCTTCTGGGGATTTACGAACGCGTGTCTTGAGTCGGCTTGCAGATAGTGGACAACCGGACGTTGTCGAGTTGCATATTTGAGCGGTAGGCCCCGCAATGAGGTGGGGCATTGATAGATTGTCGTAGGGAGAGGCTAAGCTGGCGATACTATTACGCCTTCACGGAGACTCGTCTCTCTTCCGGGCCAACGGCCTATCCGTTTACATAACACAGGAAGAATGCCTGGGAAGTTGTTGCGATCATCGGGGAATCTGAGTCGGGGAGTTGTCTAATAGCCCGTGTAGAGCGTCAATTAGAAACTCCGCCCGCGACAATTAGAATTACCGGGTTGTGATTGACTCCAAGAGGTGCCAGTTGGCTGGCAGCAGGGATAGCTAGCAATTGCGGCGCGGAATAATTTTGCAGCCACGATGGGTGAGGAACAACACGTTTATCGTGCGAGATGACACCTGCTAGTCGAGTTGAAGAAGTATAGCTAAAAGTCTTATATGTACGACCCGCTCATTCGTTTTTTGTTCCTGATTTATCTTGGGTCATCGTGGTACATGGTGGGAGTCATTTGGTTGTCGACTGCCTACGTTAAGGTACCCTGCCACCAACTCTTATCGGACCGTTTTAATCCACTTGTTCAGCAGCGACTCGTCTCATTAGCCTGGAGTATTCGCGGGATTTTGGTACTGTGAATGGCCTGCTCCTGGTTGTACTGAGGTAAGCGGCAACCCTTCCGATAGCACTCACGATGCGATTCAGTTCGTGAATTTCACCTCCTTGAGCACGGCATGAGCGAGTGCCACTCCACTGAGAAAGGCCCCCTCCACACGTGGGCCGCCACACCAGTCGCCACAGGCTCCCAAGCCCAAGTCACTATCGAACAAGAATCGTTGTGACAGCGGCTCTTGAGGCAATGCATATCGCCAACGATGGGCGACCACAAATTCGATCGGCTGCGCCACTTCCGCGATGACTTGCCAAAGTTCCGCTACTAACGTCTCGGTAACCGATTCACCCGACTCCTCCAAGTGGTCGCGAGACCATTTTGGAGAGGCATGCAGCACCCAGCAGTCAGACAGATGGCGTTCCGGCTTACTTGAATTTCTCGCGATCCAACTCAACGGCGAATCCTCGACAAAGGCCGCATCCAAGGGAACCTTAAGTCGCTGACTCAGTTGCATCAACACCGACCAGCAGGGATCCATCGTGACACGTGAAAGGGAGTCTTGGACACCAGGCGATTGGCCAGCGAACAGCTGCGCCGTCTGCAGCGGTGGTGCCGTAGAAATCAGCATATCAAACGGACCATGCAAAGTGCCCAGGCTATCCTGAACCTGCCATCGTCCATTCAAATTCGCGATGCTTTGAGCCTGGACATTGGTGCGCACGTTCACGCCTGTTGCCAGCGACTTGGCAATCGCATTCATTCCTGGAACGCCGACGTAACGTTCTGTCGGCTCACGGAGATCGGTGACAACCCCTCGATGGATGGCCACAATCCGCCCATGCCAGAGACGGACCGCGCCGGCTTCGCACCAATCGTTCACCTGCGATTGGAATACGGTATCACGAACGGTGAAGTGCTGGGCTCCGTGATCGAAAGTGACCCCCGAATCGACCCGCCGCGTCGCCACACGACCACCCACGCCCCGCGACTTCTCTAACACGGTCACCTGGGCGCCGGAACTTTGCAGTGTCCGAGCACAGGCAAGTCCCGCAATTCCTGCTCCAATGATTCCTACAGTCGGTACCTTGTTCACTTCTCGTTTTTCCCTAGAAGAGCCACACCACAATCGGCTTCGTAATCAGAACTGATCTTAAAGCCTTACCGCACCCACAGTCAGCGAGATGGTCCGCAAACTTCGCACCAGGAACTACCCGAATGCCCGTCGAGCGAAAAACAGCACGATTCCCACCAGCGCGGATGTGCTCATCGTTGTCAACATTCCGCATTTCCACCAAAACGTCATCACAAGAGCCAATCCCGCCACGGCCACTCCGCACAAGTCGATCGTTTCCAAGTTCGGGGTTAGTACGGCCCCTCCCAACACCGACGTCTCACCAACACTGTGGAACAGTGTATGTACACTAAACCAAAGGGCAAGGTTGAGGATAACACCCACGACCGACGCGGTGATGGCGGATAATGCTGCACTCAAGCGTCGATTCGCGCGTAATCTTTCGACGTAGGGAGCGCCGAGGAAAATCCATAAGAAACAGGGCACAAATGTAACCCAGGTCGTCAGTACGGATCCCAGGATCCCCGCGACCAACGGTCTCAGCTGCCCCGGATGCCTATAGGCGGCTAAGAAGCCCACAAACTGAACGACCATGATCAGCGGACCGGGAGTTGTTTCCGCCATCCCCAAACCATCAAGCATCTCGCCAGGCTGCAACCAGCCAAATTTTTCGACCGATTGTTGCGCAATATAGACCAAAACCGAATAGGCACCTCCAAAGGTTACCACGGCCGCTTGACTGAAGAGCAAAGCTTCACGAACAAAAATTGATGACTCACCAAACAGTACAATTACGGCGACGACCGGAGCGAACCAGACAACTAGCCCCGCAACAAGGATGACCAGACTCCGGAAGTACGATGGAACTTCATCGCGGAGGACTGGATATTTATCCGAGATTCCGAGATCGGAATTAGAATTTCCCACCCCGTGTGTAGCGTGTATCAAAAACTGTCCGGGAGCAATAAACCCTCCCGCAAATCCGATAGCTCCAGCCGCAAGAATTAACAAAGGAAACGGCAAGTGAAACACAAAAACTGCCACAAACGAAAGTGCGGCTAAGACGAACATCGTGCGGCTCTTTAGTACCTTTCCGCCAATCCGTCGAACCGCATCCAATACGATCGCCATCACCGCCGGTTTCAGGCCAAAAAAAATGGCCTGCACGAAGTTCGTTTCGTGCCACGTGGCATAAACGATGCTGAGCGCCAGTATGGTCACGAATCCAGGCAGAATAAAAAGTAGTCCAGCCATGAGCCCACCGAGCGTACGATGCATGAGCCATCCTATGTACGTCGCCAACTGCTGAGCCTCGGGCCCGGGGAGCAACATACAAAAGTTCAAGGCGTGCAAAAATCGTCGCTCGTCAATCCACTTTTTCTCATCCACAAGAATTCGGTGCATCACCGCAATCTGTCCGGCAGGCCCGCCAAAACTCAAAGCTGCGACCCGACACCACGTCCAGAAGGCGTCGCGAAGTGAAACGCGGGAGATCCTATCCGACATCGGTCCGTCACTACCGTCCATGAATTCTTCACTTTCCAGCAAGATCGCGGTACTTGTGGCGGGGGCGACCAGACTTCAGGACGCCCAAGGCCTCCCACCAACTATAACTCAGAATCGGGGAATCATGACGATTGTGGCACGGTCGAGGGATCGCCTACGAGATCCAACAAATCCAACGGACGTAGGGTATCGCTGGGTACCCATCCTTCCGCCGTCCACCCCCGAGCAAGGTTGTAGGCTCGTACAAGATCCTGCAATTGTACGGAGGTAATCCTGGCCTGGGGATTGCCGATTGGCGACTGCTGCAACATCCGCTCAGGAAGTGTGTCATCGGACGGCACCCAACCCGCTCGAACGTTGAACATTTTCTTCAAGGTAACAATGCGACGTGCCGTACAGCGCAACTCTTCGCTGGTTACTTCCCAGCCAGTGACAAGACGCAAGTACTCAGCGACGTCCTGAAAGAGATCCGCAAAAACCCCCCGGAGGAACTTACAAAAAATCACGCTATCGAAAAGAGCCGCTTGGTCTTCAGTTTCGAGAAGATGGTGCACATCTTCAGTCCGCAAATGGTATCGGTCGACCGCTTCCGAAAAGTCGACCTGATAGGCACCGCTGCGATTGTGGTCCGCCCCACGCGTCCCCACGGCGAATCCGACGGCCATCGCCTGCGCCGCACGCGGTTCGTACCCCGGCAATTCGAGCCCTTTTACGTGTGGCGCAATGGATTCCGCTTGGGGACCCAAGAGCACGGAAAACGCGCGACTCCCCAGGCCCAACTCGACCCCCACTCCCTCCCTCCGGCCTATCAGTTCGATCGCACGCAATAACGCATGACTGTCTCCAAACCGCAACCAAGGCGCCGTCGTCAACCAACCGCGTTCCACGCATTCCATCGCAAATGCCACCGTACCACCCGTGCTAATCGTGTCGATTCCCATGTCGTCGCATAGCTGGGAGGCTCGCAATACGGCATCAACGTCGTGAATACCACACAAAGGACCAAGGGCAAACAGGTTCTCGTACTCGACACGTACCGGTTGCCCGGATATTCCTTGAGTTGACGAAGTGGGTTGATACATATGCTCACAACCAATGGTGCAGGCGGCACAACTTGACCGGGTATGGTGGTAGTCCTGGGCCAATTGAACCGGATCCATCTGTTCAGCCTCGGCAAACTCCCCTTGTTGAAAGTTACGCGTAGGGAGTGCTTTCAGACGGTTGAGCACCGACAAATTCGCTGCGGTACCTAACTCACGATACTTGGACGTGGACGAACCGAAGGAACGACGTGACAGTTCTTTGGCAGCCAACTGCAGTTCAAGTGGGTGAGCCCAGGCGACGCGCTGATCTCCCCGCACGGCGATGGCCTTGAGGTTTTTGCTCCCCATGACGGCTCCATTGCCACCGCGACCAGCGTGCCTGCCATCGTGCGAAATGGTGGCATAGCGAACGCCGTTTTCACCTGCTGGCCCAATCACAGCCAACTGGAATTCATTGCCAAGCTCCTTCCGCAACGCTTGTTCCGTGTCACGGCAACTTCGACCACGCAACATGGCTGCCGAGCGAACTTCACAACGCAGACCATCCACCAGAAGATAGTGCGCAGTCTCGCAACGACCTGTGATCACCATGGCATCGACGCCCACCCGCTTGCCCGCCAACGCGAATGCACTGCTTACCAGTGAATCGTTGATCATTCCCGTCAGTGGACTGCGGCTGACAACGGCAAATTTGGCGGAAGTCGTCAGAGGGCTACCGACCAGCGGACTATAAGAAAACACGAGCGGCGATTCGGCGTCAGTTGGCCCACAATTCGCTCCACCATGGTAGAGCAGCAAATACGTCGCCAAACCACTGCCACCTAAGAAACGCCGCAGATCGCGTGCCGAAATCGAACGCAACTCCGCAGTTGCTGACGTCAGGTCGACCCAGAGATACCGACCGTGATAACCGGGCGTCGGAACAGCTTGGCTTTCCGCCGACACCGTCAATGGCAATAACACAACAAACCTCTTTTTTTCGCCATCATAAACTGTTCAACACGGATATCGCTGGCATACTTATCCGCCCACGTCGGCTGACAACACGAGCAGAGTTTGCCCGGGCAAAAGGCGGTGGGAATCGTCCCGTGTAAACAATTGGCCGTCTACATTGACCACGAAACCCGGTTGGAGCGCCCCGTCCGAACCGCAGCAAAAGCCGATGAGCTGCGGGAATCTGCGGGTGACGCTGGACAAGGCTTGACCGACCGTGATGCCAATATCGTCAGCTGGTAACAGCATACTCGATTCTCCCGCACGAAGTCGGACGCTCCCGTAAAACTCGATACAAATTTGAAGTGGCATAGACGATCCAGGAGAGCGACTGCGATTAACGGCGGTGAGATGCTACAATTGAGGCAATTGCATCCACTTTTGGCCTGCAGGTCGAAAACCATGTCAACAGATTCAACGTTGGACTGTCATCTTTGTGCAGCACTAGATATTGTAGCCATGGAAGCCATCGCTGGGGGAAAATTTCAGGTCCTTCAGCCGACACCCGCATGGCGGAAGACGATCACCCGGGAAATTGTCCGCACGAATCACTGTCAACTCGAGCGAATCTTCCCGTTCCTTGAGGACTTTCTCCAGGCAAACCCGCCGCACGACGACTTGTCCCCCCAAGATACGCGATTGTCCGGCATCTGGCAGGAATCTTCACCGGAGGACGGTTCGCCGTGGCAGTTGGAAGCCTCCACGTTCCAAGTCCAAGGGCGACGGTACGTGTGCATCGAACGATTGCGAACCGCGTCCGAAGATCGCCATACGCTATTGCAACGCGGGCGAGAAAGCCAACTTCGCCATGAAACTTCCGCGGCACAACACCAACAACTAGAAATCGAATTGCGGCGTGCCAAAGAAAATGCGGAGACCTCGCGTGACACCAAAAGCCGTTTTCTGGCCAACGTCAGCCATGAACTCCGCACACCGCTCCATGGCATTCTCGGCATGACGCTATTAGCGCTAAAATCGAGTCACGATGACCGTCAAGCTGAATGCCTGCAGGCGGTACATCGATCGGCTCAAAGCCTTCTTGAGATCGTCAATGATCTGCTGGACCTGTCTAAGATTGAGGCCGGAAAACTGGAACTCCAACACGAGCCATTTTCGCTGCGTGCATTGCTATCTGAAATCGTCGTACTGCTTCAACCTCCTGCACGCGAAAAAAACCTTGAACTCACATGCGACGTTGATGCAACCTTGCCGGACGAAGTCGTGGGGGACTCGCTGCGACTGCGGCAACTTCTCAACAACCTCGTCGGAAATGCCATCAAATTCACCGAACAAGGATATGTTCGTATCGCCGCACAACCGTCCCAAGATGCCGAACATGATGGTTTCGTGGCGATGAATTTTACGGTTTGCGACTCCGGGATTGGCATGTCCGAAATGCAGCAGCGGCGGATCTTCTTGCCGTTCGAACAGGGCGATGGTTCTACGACACGCGAATACGGTGGTACAGGACTCGGATTGAGTATTTGCCAGCATTTAGTGCGCATGATGCAGGGGCGTATGTGGCTTCAAAGCACTCCAGGTGGCGGGAGCCGGTTTGGCTTCTCGGCGATCTTCCGCAGGGCAGTACCGCGAGTTGAGCCAGCGGCTGATGATTCAGCGGTCCCCGTGGCGCGGTCCGACGCCCATCTGCGTCCCTTGCGCATTTTGCTGGCAGAAGACAACTGCATCAACCAACGTTTAGTGCAATTGATCTTGGCCGAAACTGGCCACGAACTGGACATCGTTGACCACGGCGAAGCAGTTCTGGAACGACTCCGTGAGGCACACTACGACGTTTGTCTTATGGACTGTCAAATGCCTGGAATCGACGGCTACGAAGCGACCCGACAAATTCGGGCCATGGAACCGCCAAGATGTCGCGTGATCATCATAGCCCTCACAGCCGGAGCAATGCCGTCAGATCGAGATCGCTGCCTCGAAGCAGGCATGGATGACTATTTGGCAAAACCGTTCCAACCCAGCGAACTTCTTCTACTTCTGGAGAAACTAGGTAGCATCTGCCGATAGCCCCAGCAATGCGACTTGGGTAATTTGCATCGACCGACGAGGACTGGGGATACCAATGGCACAACGTCCCATCAGCAGTGACCCCGATCCCAATCGGCCCCAGGAAGATCTGGAACAAGTCCGAGACATTCTTTTTGGACAACAGATGCGCGCGTTGACTAGTCAATTGCACGAACTGAGCCAAGAACTGGCGCGCACGAAAAGTGACCTTCAAAAGCAGATCTTGGACGCGCAAGCCCACCTGACGGATGAAATTCAAGCTCTGGGTAACACGGCATCCGAAGCAAACACCAGTTTGCAACAACAAGTCGACGAGCTACGTCGCGCTCTGGCCGACCATCATTAGGGCTTACGTCGTACCATGACGGGCCGAAGTGACCTAGCCAAAATGTTGCAGGAAGTTGCCTCTCAACTTGCTGAAACACCTCCTCACACGGACGACGTGCACGGGCGATAGTCCGGCTGGTCGAATACGACCGCATTATGACGCACAACTCGCCACCATCTCGATCCCCTTCTTCTACGGATGCGTCCGATATGGAGCGGGATTCAACCCACAGCGTCGCGCCCTTAGAACAACTGCGGAGCCTCTTGCTGCGGGACGATCGGCAGCAGTTGGCCGAACTGCAGGCCGCCGTTGAGAAACAGCAATTTACGGCCGAATCTTTGAGCCCCCTGTTGCCTGCCGCCGTACGACTTTCGACCGCGCAAAGCCCGGCCATGGGTGATGCTCTTGGTCCGGCGTTCGCCGACGCCTTCCAGAAATCTGTCAAGGAGAATCCGCAAACCTTAGTCGATGCCATATCACCCATCATGGGTCCGGCGATTCGTCATTCTATTTCGTTGGCCATCCGGGGAATGGTGGAGACGCTCAACAAAACGATCGAACAAAGCCTCTCGGTACAAAGCTATCGCTGGCGCTGGGAAGCATGGAAAACGGGAAAGTCATTTGGCGAGATTGTCCTACTGCATACGTTGGTCTACCGCGTGGATCAAGTCTTCTTGATCCACCGAAAGACGGGACTCTTGCTACACCACCTCAGCATGCACCCATCGACCACCGTTGATCCGGAGATGGTATCTGGGATGCTGACGGCCATCCAGGATTTTGTACAAGACTCGTTCGGTGGAAAAACGGGCGATACCTTGCAGAGCCTGAACGTCGGTGATCGCCTCGTATTAATCGAAGCTGGCCCCATGGCGGTGCTCTCCTGTGTCGTGCAAGGGTATCCACCTCCGTCGCTGTCGACGCTCATGTGTGACCAACTGGATGCGGTTCATCGCGATCTGCGGCGGATGCTGGACGAATTCCAGGGAGACAGTGGTCCCTTGGCTGCCGCGGACCACTATCTCTCAGCGTGCCTCTTGGAACAGTACCAAGCGCCTCCCAAAAAAAGGAGTCGTTGGGTCCCTCTACTCACAGCAACGGTTCCCCTAATTCTCTTGGGACTGGCAACGATGTGGGGCTGGCACGCCTATCGGCAGCGTTCCATTTGGAATCAACTGGTTCACGAAATCGACGCACAACCAGGAGTGGTAGTCACCCGTATAACAAGTGCTCGCAACCATTTTTTCGTCCATGGCATGCGTGATCCTCTGGCCGCAGACCCGCAAGAATTAGTAAATCAACAGCGGCTCCTGGACGGCAATAAAATCCATCTGATCTGGAGTTCCTATACTTCCCTGGAGTCCGAAATTGTTCAACGACGCTTGACGGAACTCATCCGTCCTCCGACAGGCGTTGAGGTGCAGATTAACGAAGGAGTCGTCACCTTCTCCGGTACGGCGACCCGCGCGTGGATTGAATCGACGGCGCCGACTTATGCCACGCTACCAGGTGTCCGACAGGTCGACGTCAGCAAACTCGTGGACTCCAATCTCGCCGTAACTCATTTCTTGGATCAATTGCGCATCGAACCTGGCTACCTTGTTACGCATTCACAGATTCTAGGTGACCAATTGCATGTCTACGGCTTGCGCGACCCACTGTCGCGAACCCTAGAGCAAATTGACCCCGCAACTCCGGTCCCGCAGGTCGTCTGGCACGGCGAATCGTATACCGCTCATCACGACAAATTCATTTTGGCCCGCGCCAGGCGACTGTTGTCGCCTGCTCCTAGTATCGAACTAACCTTCCAACAGGGCATTCTTCGTGTTGTTGGTAGTGCAGCCCATACCTGGATCCAACGGGCACAAGCCATATCAACGCTGGTACCAGGGATCGAACAAATCGATCTTTCACAGTGCAGCGACATAGACCGCGAAGTCTTTTTGCGCGACAAGCTCGCTTTGGAATCGATCGCAATCTACTTTCAACCGGGTGGTGCAGAACTCGATGGCGATCAACTCGACAAATTTGACGAACTGAATCGGCTCATAGCCCAACTCCTGAAGTCGACGCAGTCACTGCGACTCAGAATCGAAATCGATGCCATCGGATTTTCAGCCCCAACCGACAGTCTGGTCGAAGAAGAGGTACACAAATTGCGTCAATCTCGCGGCGAACGAGTCGTCGAGGAACTTACTTCCAAGGGTATTCCTCGGCAGATTTTTGCAGCCAAAGGATCGCCGTCTAAGATCCTTCCCAACCTACCGCCCAAAGACATCAATGCGGAAGAAGTGCGCCGCGCACGCAGAGCCGTCCTGCAATTGCGAACTTGGTAGATCTGTCTTCCCTCGTCCCCGCATTCGGGGAGAGCGAGCAAGCAATTTTGGTGGAGTCGATCGTTCTCTGATTGCACCGGGCGAAAGCTGTCTTTGCGCACTTAGTGTTCGTTTGGAAATAAACTACCTGAATCTTGGTTTTGTATTTGGGTAAATCTCATAGTTCCAGTCGCCATGAAATGTATTGCGTTTCAGGTGTACGCTTTGCATTTCTGCATCGGAAACTTTTCGGCCCTTCGTATACGTTCCGCTATCGAGCCAGCAGTGAACTTCTAAACCTGCATTGGTTCGTGTTGAGCTTACCAGATTCACAACCACCTGGTGCGTTTCTAACGGGACGCCACGCCAGTTACGAGTGATGTGACAGAATAGCCGATGCTCGATCTTGTTCCATTTGCTCGTTCCCGGTGGATAGTGACAGACTTCGATCTTCATGCCTGTTTCATTAGCCAGTTTTTGAAGTTCTAGTTTCCATAAGCGATATCGTAGACTCCATAGGGAACCGCTTTTCCAAGAGCTTTGTCAAGGAAGTCATGAGTGTCCACTTCAAGCGGCTCCCCTTTGGGACAGTACTCGCGTCCGACATTTGCCTTGTTTCCCAGCACTTCTTTCTTCTTCGTATCCACTGAAACTGCAGGCCGACCATCGTGGCGGCGACTGAGGATCACCACGCTCGCTTAGCTCGACCAAAGCTTCCACGACTTTGACCAAATTTTGATTGTGATATTCGAGTGACTTGCGTCCCGCGCCAGAGCGACGTTGACGACCGGCTGAAAGCGGCGAAGGATCGTGGATTTCCTGGATGCCATTCTTGACTGTACAATGTACGATCGGACAACCCAGCGGCTTGAGCAACCAATACAATACCACCGCGTCCAATCGCCAACGCTTCAGTTGCCGCCCAACGACGCCTTGCCCGCTCGTCGAGATCATCGACCAGCGCCAAGTATTTGAATCGGATTCCTTCGACAACATTTGCATCCGGCATACCTGTAGAGGTTTGCAAAACCATCTACGCCGAGTCAATACCAATCAGGTAGTTTATTTATTTCCGAACGACGCCTTAAATGCGCGATCAGGCCTGTACGATCCAGATGAGGACCCATCAGAATGAAGCTCTTAAGAAATTTCTCGCCGGCATGCTTGAGCTTCTTTGTCGGCATGTTTGTCTGTTTACAGGCCGAGTGCTCAGGCGCACAGCCGGTTATTCGCACGGGTGTTGAGGCTGCGACACAAGATAAACCGCAGTGCAAGCTGTGGTTCGCGCACGAGCAGTGGTGGGCCTGGCTTCCCACTCCCGGTGGCTCCTCGGTTTATGCAAGAAACTCAGCTGGTTGGATACGCCTGAACCACTTAGATGAGCACTTGAAAGGACTGCCCGGACTGGCAGATGTGTGGCCAGCGGCCGATTCCGTGCGAGCCGTACTGGTCGGCGATGATCGGTTGGCTACTGCGGATCTAGTCTACGATTCGGTCGACCGGACGTACCAGCCCGGAAAGCTGCGCGTTGAATCCCAATGGACGACCCCTGTCCAACATGACCGCAGCGCCAGCCGCGATGAATCTCTCGAGACGGCAACCATTTGCCAAGATAACCAGGGACGATGGTGGATAGCCTATGACCGAGGACGATGCATTTATGTCAAGTGGACCACGGATCCAATGGGGATGAGCTGGAGTAAACCCATTACACTAGCAAACGAAATCGCGCCCGACGATATCTGCAGTCTGTACGCCTTGGCAGACCGAGTTGGCGTCATATGGAGCAATCAAAAGCAAGCGGCGGTTGTAGCTCGCGAACATCTCCTCGGCTCTGCCTCGGAGTATTGGACGAACCCTGTTGATATTCAGCGAGGAGATGCAAACGCGGACGATCATCTTCGCTGCGCTGTCGACCAACGCGGCACCTTGTTTGTCGCCTCCAAGAATTCGCTCGATCAAATTGATCAGCCCCAGCACATTCTAAGGGTTCGACAGGCCGATGGTACCTGGGCGAATCACGGTTACGCGACACTAACAGCCACCAGTTCACCCACGCGACCGATTGCGGTCATCGGAGGAAACCCCGAGCAGCTGTTCTTGCTACATACCGTTGCCCAAAGGTCGACAGCCGGAACAACCAGCAAGATTGTTGGTATCTCGATGACCGTCGAGCAACTTGATCTGGCCGCACCTCAGGTTGACGTGATTGTTGGGGACCAATCGGTCAACAATGTGACTGGACCGCGGCATGCATTTCCCCCCACTGCTCCCTGGATCGTTCTCGCTTCAGATTCTACTGGGCAAGTATACGAGGCTGATCTGCGCGACGTGTTCAGGCATCCGTCGATCCAGCCTGTAGCCAAGTAAAGGGAATTCAAGTAAAGGTAATTGTTGTCGAGTGAAACTGTTGTCCAGTGAAACTGTTCGTCAGGGCTGCTTGGCCAGCAAACAGTGAGTTTCTTTAAGTCTTGATGAAAATTGCTGAGGCAGGCACGAACGACAGATCCTGTCGGATATATTCGGGATCACCACGTCTGCCCCACGGTGTTGGGTTAGCTACCACGGTTCGTGCGAGTGGCAGACAAGACGTAAAAATCATGGCTCTTACGATGAATCCGTGGGTGAAACGGGTCAAATCGAGTACGTTTATGGTACGTAGGTAAGCCCCTCGGGACTCTGAACAACAAAGCCTCCTCAAGTTGGTTGATCGTGACAATCTTCTGTGTTGGTCCGGGGTACGACCGGAACCCGGACCCTCGCCGCTTTACATTCGTGCCGACCGAACATCCAAAACGCTTCTGCGTTTTTTCCGCTTTTTAGGCCAGGACCGCACGGCCAAA